>CAYRJC010000031.1:6825-12468 GCA_964424635.1 uncultured Candidatus Saccharibacteria bacterium
AGTATACTTGGCTGATGTTAAAGTGACCCGGGCTAATTCTGGTAACAACAAAGACCAATACTTATGATCTTCTAATAACTGATTAACGTTTTTTAACTGGCCCTGTCTAGTAATTAGTTCGGCGCGTTGTTTATTATTTCCGATTTGTGATTGATACTCAGCTACCTTTTGTTTGGCAGTTGCAATATTTTTATCTGTTTTCCAACTCAAAAAAAATAGAAAAGCATATATTAGCAAAATACCTACTGTAATAACTGTTACCAACCTAAGCAACCAGTGCTTGCCACGGGTTTTGATGATGCTGGTATGAGCCTGCGAATCTAATAAATTAATTTCTGCCATTTGATGTTAGTTTTTGATTTCTTGTATTTGCTGAGCTATAGCTTAAGTTTATTTGGACTGCCTTAGAGCAAGACCAATTGCTACTGATAGCTGCATTGAAAAGCGCTTTAAAACTGGTTCGACTTCGTTGGGATAACTCAACCCTTCGATACTATTACCATAAACTATAGTCGGAGCTAGGTCTGCAAAAAACTCTTTAAGTCCTGGCATTTGAGCAGCGCCACCAACCATAATAATATTATCCACTTCTACACCATGAGATTTATATAAATCTAAAACCTGTTTTGCTTCAGTTTTAATAGTAGTTAATATTGGCTTAACAGTTTCTGGTAAAAATTCTGTTGAGTTAAGGCCAAAGTCTCTTTTGAATTGCTCAGCCCTACTAGTTTGTAAATTTAAAGTTTGGGAAATTTTTTCTGTTACAGTATCACCACCGATATTCAAGTTTCTAGTAAGCTGAAGCAAACCTTGCTTGATAAAATTAATCCCAGTAACTTTTCCACCTATGTCAATTATAACATAATTTTTTGAATTATCTTGAATAAGTGAACGAATCAAAGCCAACGCTTCGATTTCAATAATTTCCAAATCAAGTCCGGCTTGTTGAAAAATTTTTATGTATATATCACGAATCTGTTTGGGAACTGCAATCAATAAAACCTTGAGAGTATTATTAGTAGAGTTTTCTGAAATCAAACTCCAAGACAAAGTAATTTCAGAAAATGGCAAAGGGATATATTTTTTTGCTTCATATTGAATTGCTGACTCTAACTCTTCATCTGTCATCTTCGGCATATCAATAACAGAGGTAAAAACAGCTGAATTAGGTAAGCTAACCACACAACGTTTAGTTGTAACCCTGGCACGAGCCACCAAATTACGCAAAAGTTCTACTGTTTTATCTATACCAGCTTCTGTACTTTGTATACTAATCGGTTCGAACAGGTCCACGATTCCATAAGTTTCTATCAACTTATCATCTGCCTGGAGCTGTACCAATTTTATAGACTGAGTACCTATATCAACACCTAAAATTGATTTGTCTTTACCGAACCACATTATTATTTTTGTTTTATGTTAATTTCTAACAATTTTGTTTCAGATACACCTATTAGTGTATTAAGTTGACTTCAAATTCTTTTTAAGAATACTATATTTTCTTGCTTATTGTCAAAATTAAAAAGTTTTGTTACAATGTTTGAGTTATCAGTGAAAAGGGCCCCTAGCTCATCTGGTAGAGCGCCGCATTTGCACTGCGGAGGTGAGCGGTTCGAGCCCGCTGGGGTCCACCAAAAAAAACACGCCTTTTGGCGTGTTTTTGATTTTATTTATAAAAAAATGACTAAGTATTACTACTTAGTCATTATCTAATCTTAATCAAGGAAGAAACTTCGGTCTACCAATAGAAGGTAGTGAACTTTCTCCAATTTTCTCAATAATAATCTGTTCTAAAGCCAAAGAATATTCTTGGAGTTCGTTGAGTTTTGTATCACGCTCTCGACAACCTTTGCATTGATTAGTTTCAATTGCAAAATCATTTTTTAAACGAGGCTCAATACTCTGAGCAACACCTTCTTTAATTGGACGTATTATTCGAACACGTCTTACTCCAGGAGGTTCGTTTTTCGTCGGTGTTTTATCAATATCTTTATCATCAAATTTTGAAACCACCTTCATTACATAATGCTTATTCACATATCGATTCACCGTTTTATAAAAAGTCGGCTTATCAAAGACCGTGTAACTAGCACAATATGCATCAAAAATTGCTTGATAATCTCGCTTTCTTTGATCGACATCATTTTTTTGATGTTGGGAAATCTGAAAAGTCATATAACTTAACGCTTCGTCACCCACCAACATAAATGTTTCTTTATCAAATAACCGGACTAAGATTTCCCACATACCTAGCGTTTTACCGTTAGGTAAATCTAGTGATGCAAGTAATTCATCAATCGAATTATAATTAAAGTCTTGCCAAAACGAACCTTTTTGCTGCAATTGGCTAAATATAAACACCATTTGATATTTATGCTCTAACTCTTTTTCACGCTCTTCGAGCAATGCCTCGAGTAAAGTTTTAATATCATTAGGTAGGCTCATTCGCTGCATTTCTGTTTCAAACTTTACAAACCTAAGAGACAAATGCAACTTTGCTTTTATTGGTGTATCCGCTAGGACTACACCAACCTGATCATCTCCATACCTTTCTGCTAATGCTGTAATCATATGTTTTCTCCTATACTTATATTTCAAACTGTTTTAATATTTCTAATCGATTATGATTTTGCTTTTTTAATGAATTAGAAATACGGATAAAATGTTCGGAACATACATTCCACGAATTTTTTTTCTTAGGTTGATTATTTTCACAATCAGGGATTGCGCAATCCTTTCCTTGCCATACTAAACACAGTCTAAGTAACTGTGGTGTATACACTCTGCGGTCCTCACTATGATACGACCGATAAAACCTTGAGCATTCATTGCTACAAAACGGTAGACTCGAACCATCAAGTAATATAGTCATACGGTCAAATTCTGTACCGCAAAGCGTGCATTTTACTATAGTTCGTATACCGCTTAAAACTCCTTCAGCTCTATGCTTTAATTTTGATAACGCTGACTTTCTAGCATTTTTACGAAATTGCGCTTCTGTCTGAGCCAAGGTGCATTTTTTACAATGGAACGCTCTAGTAATACTATCAAAGTCATCCGAAACTAACTCAACCCCACATAAACCACAAAATTGAATCCCTGAACGAAATTGTAAATGAAAAAACTCTTCGGCTGTTTTACGAAATTTATCAAACCATTCAAACCCTTCGGACAAAAAACCGTCAAAAAACAAACCAATATTACTATGCCACCCTGCCATCAAAGAACCTTTTTCATTAGTTTGGGTGATATCAAATGTAAGCACATAATATTGCCAACTGTCAGATACACCCCTACTTCTAACAGTATGCATTTCAGGAGAAACGATGCTCAATGTATTAGAGCGCAATCGAAAACCTCCAGCGATTAAAATTTCTTCTACACATTTCTTAGATTTAGGGTCTACTTTTGATAGCGACTTAATTACAGTGCTGCCAAAATTAACAAAATGCTGACTTTGGTCTGGTCTAACTATAACTAGTCCTTTAGCCCCCTCGCTCCAAGAGCATCGAAGCAACGCAAGCGAAATAGGATCAATTTTCTTATAATTTTCAGATAATTCTTGCATAATCTGGTTCATTTGTTTCCTTTTTTCAGCTATAACTTCAAAGTCACAATCACCATCACCAAGAACATAAACTTTTGCTTGATTATCCATTTATTCCTCCTATAAAAAATATTAAAGAACTCATCTGAATTGATTTTTAAACCAATCTAGAAAATATAACATATATAATCAAGATTATCAACTCTCTATAATCTTTAAAATAAACTTTTTCTTGGACCACTCTATAAGGTATAATATAAAGTATGAAATTTATATTAGGTCCATTGCTAATTGTGTTAGGTGTACTTTTCATGAAGTACACGGTCTGGATTACCGAACAAGTTGGAAAAGTCGGTTTTGCGGACAGCTGGTTACCAGCTCCATTTGCTGGAACTTATTCATGGTGGCGCATCGTAGGAGTACTTATAATTATTGGTGCTCTTCTATGGATGGGAGGATTTTTAGACTTTAGTACAGCTAATGTTGCTATTCCAAATAGCTAGCCTTGATTTTTACAAAGTTTTTTGTTAAAATTCGCTAGTACCCAATATAACATAGACACGGTAGATATTGGGGCGTGTAGCTCAGATGGTTAGAGCGCGTCACTGATAATGACGAGGTCCCAGGTTCGATTCCTGGCACGCCCACCATCAAAAAAACACCCGTAAGGGTGTTTTTTAGTATTTATAAATTTTAAACAATCAGCAGCATAGCTATTAACATTGCAACAAATGAAGTATTAGCAATTAGACTTAAATGTTGAACATGGCGCTTAATTGCGATCGCTATTACTAAAGCAATTAAAATTCCCACTAATATAAACATTAAAGTTTTTTGTTCCCAAATTTTTGGATTAAAGCTAGTACCAAATACAGTAACCTGGGCCCCTTCAACATTTCCAGTTGGGGAGATATTAAAACCTCTGCTAAATTCAGCAACTGGCTGCTGGTGCATATTACCATTAATATCAGAAACTTGTACCATCAAATTATCATGTTGACCAATCGAAGAGGCAGGAACTAAACCTTTCCAAACACCATTCTCAATTGGATCTAGCATAACACTACTATCACCATAAAATGCTAGCGCTTTAACTACATTACTAGAAGCTTGAACTTCTAAATATAATTTATCAGCCTGCATAACAGTTTTGACATCAATAATTTCTAAAACCTGAGCAGAGTTATTATTAACAACTGCCTGAGGTGTAGGGCTTGCAGCTTTTTGAGAATCAACTACATTTATAGGATTAGGATTTGTTATAGGTACTGTGGATGGGGTTGATTGAGGAGCAGGAGCACTTACCTGTGGGGCTGCTGGAACAGGAGCTGGAGCCGGCTGTACTTGAGTCGGACTTTCTTTTACCGCAATAGGAACATTTAATGGATTACCAAACATTTGCACAACAATAGTAGTTTGATGATTATCATAAGTTCCTTTAGCAATACCTATTCCGATTTGAGTAAAATTCTTATTCAAAATATTAGCGCGATGACCTGGGCTATTCATCCATGCAGTTTGAACATCGTCAGCATCTGTGAAATCGATAGCTAAATTTTCTCCTGCGGTAGTATAGCTATATCCAACAGCTTTTATAAAACTCCAAGGAGTGGCACCGTCCGGAGTGTTATGAGAAAAGTATTGGCGAGCTAACATGTCATCAGCTTTATTTTGAGCCGCCTTTGCTAATAAGTTACTTGTAGATAAAGTTGATAAACCCCCATCAACTCTAGCACTATTAGCCAGGCTAACTATGGTTTCACTATTTATACTAGAAGCTAAAGCAACAGAACTAGGACTAAGCGCTATAAATGAAATACTAGCCACCTTAATAGTAACCACCAAAATAGCCATTAACGCCAAAACCCGATGACTCAACGCATGCGGGTGGTAATTATTGCGTTCATGAGGAATAACGTGATCATGAACAGATAAGAAAAATTTTTTGAACGTCGGAAATTCTAGAGCACTAAAAGACTCTGATATTGCCAAAGAACTAGGCAAGTAGCTAAAAAGATTATTCATTTGTATTTTTGTTTTTGTTTCGAACTTGATTTAATTTTGAATCAAGTTAGTAATTTAACTACTAATAGTAT
>CAYRJC010000032.1:0-3596 GCA_964424635.1 uncultured Candidatus Saccharibacteria bacterium
ATAGTACAGATGTAAATGTGGTTAGACGACTTGTTGGCAAACAACGCATGGACATGTCGTATGTGGACTTACCGTATAACATAGACCTTTCATATGACAAGGGTGTGGGTAATAAGGGAAGTTACGGTGGAACGACTGATGACAAGAAGTCCAATAGCGAGTATGAAAAATTTGTTTCCGCTATGGTAGGAAATTCTTTGGCTGTCTCAAAACCTGACATGCACTGCTTCTATTGGTGCGATGAACGGTACGTGGGACTCTTCCAAAAAACATTTCAGGAACATGGGCTAAATACGCTTCGGGTTTGCTGCTGGCTGAAAAATGGAATGAATGTTACCCCGAACGTGGCGTTTAACAAGTGCTTGGAAATGTGCGTCTATGGCACACGCGGAAGACCTTATCTGAATCCGAAGCTCCAAAATTTCCACGAACTGTTGAACCGGGAAATCGGCACCGGCAACCAAATGCAGGACGACATCCTCGATCACTTCAATATATGGCTGGCTAGGCGCGATGCCGGGCAAGACTACAAACACCCGACCCAAAAGCCGGTCACCTTGCACGAACGGCCGCTCCGCCGATGCAGCAAGGTTGGTGATAATATTATTGACCTCACCGCCGGAAGCGGCTCGACGCTTCTAGCGTGCGAGCAGCTCAAACGCCGGGCCTTTGTGGCAGAAATTGAGCCTGTGTTTTGCCAAGTTATTATTAATCGCTTCGAAGCCTATGCCCACCAAAAAGCCAAAAAAATCAAATAATCAGATCCGGTACGGTGACTCATTTATCCTCGGCGACCACCGGCTGCTATGCGCGGATGCAATGGATATAGAAGTAGTTGGTAAATTCATCGGCACTGACAAAATATCGCAAATTAACTGCGACGTTCCATACGGAATCGCCTATACCCAATCCAAATCAGGCTTCAGCAAGATCAAAGTGAACAAACGGATTATCAATGACGAACTGGTATCAGAGCAAGGTTACGCAGAATTCATTCAAGGCTGGCTATCAGCAATAGTGCCACATTTGGCAAAGAAGAATACGGTCTATATCTTCAACAGTGACAAAATGATCTTTGCGCTGCGGGAAGGAATGGAAGCAGCAGGACTCAAATTCAGTCAGTTACTGGTCTGGATCAAAAGCCATGCGGTCATCGGCCGCAAGGACTATTTGCCGCAGCACGAACTCATTGCCTACGGCTGGAGCGGAACGCATGAATTCAGGCGCTCAAAGGACAAGTCAGTTCTGTTTTACCCTAAGCCTTCTCAGAGTCCGCTTCATCCAACCATGAAGCCGGTTGGGTTAATCCGAAAACTTATCTTAAACACTACCCGGCTTGGCGATATTGTATATGACGGCTTTGGAGGCAGCGGTACGTGCCTCATTGCCTGCGAACAGACTAAACGTAAGTGCCTAATGGTGGAACTCGATCCCCAGTATTGCCAGACTATAATTTCTCGTTGGGAGAAGTTATCCGGCAAAAAGGCGGAGAAAGTGATCCAAGGAAAGGAGGCGGCATGAGCAATAACAAACCGAGCGTAGATATTAAGCATGCCAAGCAAAAGGAACTAGTGGTTGAACAGCTTAAGAAAACGCCGATCGTACAGGTTATGTGTGAAAAACTTGGTATTGGCCGAAGCACCTTCTACCGCTGGAGAAAAGATGACCCAGAATTTGCGAAAGCTTGTGACGAAGCTTTGGAAGACGGATGTCAGTTAGTTAACGACTTGGCTGAAAGCCAACTACTATCGGCAATCAAAGATAAGAACATGACGGCAATCGTCTTCTGGCTCAGGACGCACCACGACAAGTACCGAAACAAGCTGGAGGTCAATGCTAAGTTTCAAGCAGTTAATGAATCATTAAATCCGGAAGAGGAAGAAATGCTCCGCCAGGCGCTCGCCATGGCCCGCAGTCTTCCCCAGTCGGAGCAGGACACCAACAATGAAGCGTAAACATTACTCTGAAGAAGAACTACTCCAGCGCATGATTGCCGACCGAAAGCTGCGAGCGGCAGCAACTAAAGAGAGCCATTGGTGGTTCTTCCAGTTCTACTTTGGACAAGCACAGACATTCCCCAGTGCTCCCTTCCACCGAGAAATGTTTGAGCTAAGTGAGAACGACAGTATTAAAAATCTTGTCATTGTCGCCTTTCGCTCGAGTGGCAAGAGCACTATCTTTACGACCTCGTACCCCATCTGGGCTGTGCTGGGCCGTCAGCAGAAAAAATACGTTGTACTAGTGGGACAAACAAGAAGCCAAGCCCGCCAGCATCTCTATAATATCAAGGTGCAGTTTGAGACTAACAAATTACTGCGTAACGACCTTGGGCCGTTCTATGAAGAAACCGATGAATGGGGCGCATATGCTTTGGTGCTTCCCAAACATGGGGCACGCATCCAAGCAGTATCAGTCGAGCAAAGTATCCGCGGCTACCGCCACAACCAGCATAGACCCGACCTTATTCTGTGTGATGATATTGAAGATATTGCCAGCGTGAAAACCAAAGAAAACCGAGACAAACTGCACGAATGGATCAAAGGCGAAGTGTTGCCTGCCGGAGATATCACTACCCGCTTCATTTACGTAGGCAACTACCTGCATGATGATTCGTTTTTACTTCGGCAAAAGAGAGCGATTGAAGAAGGGCGGCTGAATGGCGTTTTCCGATCCTTTCCCCTCATGGATTCTGAAGGAACTATATTCTGGCCGGGGAAATATCCGAGCCTTGCAGCAATCGAAGAGCATCGTCAGCAGATTGGTGACGAAGCAGCATGGCAGCGCGAATTCCTACTCAGAATTATCCCGACGAGCGAGCAAATTATTCACCGTGACTGGATCAAGTATTATGACGAAGTTCCGGTAGAGCTTCAAAACCGATTTCGCTTTGGAGTGATTGCAGTTGATCCCGCTATCTCCGGCAAGGAAACCGCGGACTATACCGCCATGGTATCGATTGAAGTGTACGGCAAAGAGGATGATGAAATTAAACTATTCGTTCAGCCTCATCCGGTTAACGAACGGTTAGAATTTCCGGATATCATTGCCCGGATTAAGGACTTAGCAGAGACATTCAGTGCAGGGCTACCATATGTATTTGTTGAAAACGTAGCCTTTCAAGATGCGATCGTGCAGACACTGGAACGGGACGGGATCAATGTGGAAGGCGTGAACCCCAAAGGACAAGACAAGCATACCCGGCTTACTGTCGTAAGTAGTTGGATTAAAAACAAGGTGCTGTTTTCCAGGAACGGCACTAAGGATATCGTGGACCAGCTGGTTGACTTTCCGGCAGAAAGTCATGATGACTTAGTTGATGCGCTCGTTATCGGTATTACAAAGATTATCGAAAAGATCCGCGAAGGACATAACGTTGGCTTCATTGTCAAAAGCGATTTTTGGAAATCGAGAATTGTCCTCTCAGAAGATGGTAGTGGTGGATACTCTCGGGGTGGAATGGATTGGGCTGACAAAGAAGACCAAGAATGGAGAGGGCGTAACCGGCGCGGACCTTGGAATAGACTTATGGGGTAGTTTATTAATCCCATTGTAATTCACGCAGATCAGCGTCTACATCTTCTCTATGTGCTTCACCT
>CAYRJC010000032.1:3606-11160 GCA_964424635.1 uncultured Candidatus Saccharibacteria bacterium
GGAACGAAGCAATGCTCCCGTGCGTGGCCATCCTGCTTTTACAGCCTCACTCATTTTGTTATATCTTTCTGCCAGCTCTCTTTCCTGCCGACCCCCGCTATTTAAATCTCTTGTCACAATGCCTCGACTATTGTAGATCCCAACTCTCATGTGATCATTAATCACTTCACTGTTTAGCCGTTCAATAAGATTACGTACCGCTGTATGGGGCCATGTGCCGTCGGGATCTGCTGGTGCATGGGCGAGCATAAAGCCGATCTGTAAATCACCAACTGTCGTTCGGCGTATTTCCGCGCATTTCTGCCGCGCCAATTCTACCCACTCGGTTAATACCTTTTCGTCTATTGTACCGTCATCGTTATAGCCAGGAAACAAATTCCAAGAATGCAAGACCTCGTGAGCCAAACGGGCTCTCGTTTCGGCCTGTTTGCGATTAAGACCTCTCGTTTCCTTAGGGGCCCCTTTATCTGGTTTATAGATATACGAAATCAACTCTGCAAAAAAGGCAGGGTCTTTCTGCAGTACTCTATGGAGGGCCATCGGAGCCAAAGTGTAACGACGAAGTTCTTCAAAAAGGGTGGCAAAGGGCCATTCAAGCCGGGCTATTTCTTCGATCGAGAGTTCGTTTCGTTCATAGAGCTGCTTAAACACATGGCCCAGGTGGAATTCGTCCATAACTCCGGCTTTAAACTTCTCCTCATCCATCAACAGTAGTTCTTTGATCATGCTTTGCAGTAAAGAACTTGAAATTGAAACCTTCGGATCCCCGGCGATATATAGAGCAGCTTCTGGACGGTTTACCTCCAAAAACTTTTCTATAGCGATAGGTGCATCTTCTTCCTTATCGCCAACGGGATAGGGGCTTGCTTGCTTCCAGTACGCTTGCTCTAGTTCTTTCCCTTGAGCGGCTACTACTTTCCAAGTATTTAGGGTTTCGGGTAGGCCAAAGTAAACGAGAGCAAAGCTTTCAGGCGAATAATTACCTTGAGTTTTGGTGCGTTCAATTTGTTTTCCTACCCAATCTGCACCGGCTATCTCTACTCTTCCGAGCGCATATCCTTTGACCAATCCTGGGTTTTCTTTAACGTTTTCCAGCAAAGCATCTAATACTGTTGCGTCTTCGTTTTCGTCGCGTATGACCAAGCCTATCAAGTGTCCAAAAATTCCGATCTGTTGAACGTTTTTGGCAAACTCCAAAATTTCAGGCAGTGTGGCCTGATCTAAAATTTCCCGGATTGCTTTCTGCTGAGCTTGCTTAATAGCCGTGTCTTTTGCATCGTATTCGCGAGGCTCTCCTTCGGGAAGCCGTGGCCATGAATTACTCACTAGCCAGCCCCAGCGATCTAGTATATTTGTAGGGGTAAATTTAGCATACGCTCGATTCAATGCAGGAACCTGAGCGCGTCTTTGCTCATCTCCGTAGCTGTTGGTCCAATTCAAAGCATCACGAATACAGTGATATATTCGCAGTCGTTCTTCTTGAGTGAACACAGTCGGATCTATTTGCTCCAGTTCTTGAAGGAGACGTTCTCGGAGCTCATCAGGCAAACGAGTAAATTCATCCGTGGTAGCCACCAAGTTCTCTTTTCTGCAAGCTAAATCACCTAAACGAGGGGGTAAGCCAGTTACGTATTTATTATGCGTTTCTGCATCCTCATACTCCAAACCCCGACGATTACCTCCCGTTTCTCGCCAACGAAGACGATGGGATTCGGTCATGCTTCCGCCGGTATAATAGTTTTGGGCAAACTCCCAGACTAACTTAGGGTCTTGTTCCACCAGCCTATCAAACACTGTTAATCGGTCTTCCGGCGAAGCGTGTGTTTGAGGGAAACCGGGAACGAAAAGGTCTTTAAGACTATTAATTGCCCGATTGTTTACTCTGCCGTCTTTATCAAGTTTTGCTAACCGGAATAGAATATCGGCAGTTCGGGAGAAATATTCACTGCTCCACGCGAGACCTTCCAACGCCCACAATAAACCGCAATGTCTACAGTCGCCGAAGAGCCCGCCTTCATCTGTCATGAGCTCAGTCATCAATTCCGGATTATCTTTAATCTGTTGATCCACGGCATCCATAAAAGCTACCGGTGATGCTTCGGCAAGAAGCGGGCTTACATCTTTTAAGGAAGCCCATACTTGCCAAGTATTGGCAGCACTCAGTATGTTTTTGACTACATTATCAGCAAAAGATTGTGTTGAGGCGACGTGTTCAGATTTATTGCCATAGATTGCCAGCAGGACGAGAGATTTTACAAGGCCAGTTCGAAACCACTCTGAATAAGTACTTGATTTGTTATACACCGCCGCTGCCCAGCGTTTCTCTGATGGTAAATCGTACTTAGGATCTGTTTGGGTTAGTACAGCGGTGATTGATTGTTCAAATAATTTAAGGAAGTCAGAGGTAACAAAACCTCTAAGCAAAAACCACGCGTCAAGCGGAGACTTTAACATCCACACACCCCCAACCTTCTGAATCGGAGGATCATTTACTGAAAGATAAGGCTCAAGCTTCTCTGTGTAAGATTGGTAAGTTTCGCCTGCGAGTTTTTCTATAATGCTGCGATCTCCGGCTTTGTTTTCATTCCACGCGCCAGCAAAAAGAGCAGGCATTAGAATTTTTGCTGACGCTGCTTCTACCCATGAGGGGGCTTGGGTGCTTGAAAGAAATAAATGTCTGCGAAGCACAGGAATACTGCGACCAAAATCCCGAGCCAGTTTGAGAGCTTCGGCTTCGGTAAGTCCACTAATAATCAAGTTTTTCTCAACAGCACTTCGCTGTGGCCGACCAAGCTCAAGAATATTGCTACGCAAATCGATTGATTGTGCATCAGCGCAAAGAAGCACATGATGACCTTTCGCAACCGCAGCTCCGGCTGCTGCACGGCAATTCGACGGTGCAGCAATGATAAGCGGATACTGAAATGCTAATGTGCATTGACGAAGTTGATTGATATCTTCTACAACAATACAGCGTGACAAAGCTTTTAATTGTTCCTCTTCGGGAAAATTTTTTATGGCGGCGTACAAGAACGCAAGGGGTTCATCTGGAGAGTCTCCACGCACTTCCAAAATGGATGCTGGATTGCTGGTCCATTGACGAATGCGTTCCACTTCTCTGATTCGACCGCCAACTACCAAATCGGTGGTCATTGGTGGGTTAGTAGATAAAGACCATTCTTCCCACGCTGCCTCAATATCTCGAATGGGGTCAGCCATACCTTTTATGCGTCTAGCAAGCCAAAGAGCTACCGCAGGAGCCATAGAAATCCATAGCTCCAGATCATCAGCGGCTATGACACGTACGCTTTTCCATTCTTTTTCTACTTTTTTCTCTTCTTCCCAATCTTTGCGCTTTTTCCAGACACGAGGAGTAACAAAAACAAAAGTAGTCTCAGCCTTTACAAGGTCTAAGGGATTTCCTACGCGGTTTGTATAATCTTTATTCGCCTTTGTGACTGCCGAAGCTTCGACACCCATCTCCCAACCGGAAGCTCCTTCAGGGAAAAAAGGAGACAATTCTGCAGTTTTAAGCTCGCCATCCCAACCACCCACTGTAACACTATCGCCACATGGGAAATCGATCTTTTCGATTGATGGCAAACTCGACGTAGCTAAAATAAGCCGCCTTACTAATTCTGGTAAGGTTTCTTGGCAGTCACGACTTTGCGTTGTTGCCCAAGTTTTAATATCTGAGGCTGTAATCCACTTCATAAGTACTATAATTTTAACATTTTGTGGGGCTTTTTGACACGTATTCGGTCGCCTGGACTTTCCAAACCATTAGCGATATGGTGTGTCTGGGCATAGCCCTAGTCAACCCTAAGGAAGTGCACGTTTGGTTGTAAAAAACCAACAAAATCAGTATAATTACATTAACAATTGAACGACCTAACCCTTTTGATCTCAAGAGGCATGGTCACAAATCCGATCAAGAATACTGAACCCGTCGTCAGGGTTCCTTGATCGGTCGTACCTCGAAAGGGGTGCGTTCGGCCCGAAAGGGTCGAGCTCCTGGCGGCGGGCTTTGTGCTACCCGCCAGGAAAAACCGATCAAGGAATTACAAATGAAAAAATGTCCCTACTGCGCCGAGGAGGTGCAGGACCAAGCAGTCGTCTGCAAGCATTGCAAATCAAACCTTGCCAGCAGTCCAACTGTAGCCACCACTACGCAAACAAATACATTAACCAAGCGACGTACTATCTCCCCTAAAACTTTAAAGTGGGTCGGGATAGGCATCGCTATTTTAGTCGCCATACCGCTGTTTTATATCAGCACACCTCTGGCAATAATCTGGTACATCTGGAAGAAGAAAAAACTAAATCCTAAATGGCGAATCGGGGTCACGGGAGCGCTGGGTGCTCTTATGATATTTGCGCTCGTCATTGTACTGACCCCTGATAAGCAACCAGCACTCGCCATCACCGAACCAAAAACCGGCACGGAACTGCAAGCTAAAACCGTAACAGTGAAAGGAACCGTTGACCCAACCTCAAGCAAGGTTACTGTGAACGGTGTCGCTGTCAAAGCAGACCATAGAGGTAATTTTAGTTACGATGCGCCGTTGAATGACGAACAGAACAATCTCAATATAGTTGCAACCAACGGAAGCAAGCGCGAGACACAAAAACTTACTATCAAGAGAATTTTTACTCCTGAAGAACTGGCGGAAAGGGAGCAGCAAAAAGAAGCAGCTGCCAAGGCGCAAGCTGAAGCACAGGCAAAAACGGATCAAGAAAAAAATGCTAAGGCAACTGAAGTGCTGCAGCGAGAACTGGGAAGCTTTAATAAGCCGTTTGACAGCAGTAACTACCGAGGCGATGTAACTAAGCTGCAAATGGAAGTGGTGCTGTTCGGGGCATGGGCTAAGCTTGTCAACGAATACAAGGCGTACAACGATCCGCAAGTGAAGCAACTAGCTGCAGAACTGGAAAAGAAAGCGTCTACTTTGCAAGCACGGGAGTTCCCCGCGATGCGAAAAGCTTACGGTGAAGTGGTGGGCAAAGGACTGTGGGAATCGAACGTTGACGTAAATGTCTACGGCTCTGGCAACAAAACTATAGAACTAGTGGGAGCATTGTTTGCAAACAACAAGAACGTAGGGCAAGCTCAGGCGCAAATCGGTGATGCGATAAAAATGTTCCGTTTTACCAGAGTTAATTACAAATGGTTTAAGTATGACGATGAATACAACTACTACAACCTTGAGGTACCAGCTGACAGCACAGTAGTAGAAATTCAATAATGCCGAATCAGTTACTGTGGCAGCAGCAAAAGCCTATACTGTTCCATTTGCTTCCGCGGCAGGTACTTGCTCACGTCTACTCCGCTCTGCTGGAAGTTAACCAAAGCTTGCAAACTTTTTTTCTGCGTGTATTGATTGCCCCAAATCAACCATTCTATGATTGGCGGTATAAAATATTCGAGTTCCAAACCATGGACTGAAGCGAGAGTACCGATTGCATCTATGCTAGCATCGAGCACCCAAACTTTAGGATTGCTGACAAGTACTGCGGGCTGGACCTGAATACTTTCAGGATGCTTAATATTTTGCATTAATGCTGGTAGTGTGTCTTTTACCAGATCAAACCGCTTTTCGCCAATTGTCGCAATGGCAAAAATAGCGAACCGCCGTTGATTAAACTGGGGTGATGCAATAATGATTGCATGTAACTGTTTAACGTACTCGCGCAGCCGATCTTGAATAAGCAAATCAAAATTGCGAACTAGTTCCATAAAATCAAAAATCGCATTTTCTACATATTCATTATCCGCCAGTCTATCCAGCACAATTAAAACCAGCAGCTTGAGTGTTTCATCATTGGGGTTGTACTTGCCAAGGGATAAGAAAAAGCCTTGCAGGTCATGGTCTGGCTTATGTGCAAAGTAATTACCCAAGGCTCGTTGAATGCCTGCTACGATTTCTGGATCCTTAAAGAGCGGGTACTTATAGAATTCTGATTTAAGGTCATACATTCCCACTTTACCTATTTTGTCTGCAACGGCTTGAGCCTTCTTTTCAAGGAAGGTTTTTTTATGTGCCGGTAAGTTCGTGATTAAATTTTCAAGGTTTGGGTGAGGCTGTTTTTTGAGGCTTGCTTTGGCATTTCTAATCACAGTCAAAAACGGATATACCGAAAGGCCTTTAAAGTAACTCTTTGCGGCGCGCTTAAAAGACTGCTCGGCAAAGGCCTTATCACCTAGCTTTTTATAGTAGTTCCCTTGTGTTATTTCATTGGTAAACTTGGACATCTTGCTAGTATTTTATCATTTTCAAGGCTTATTGGGGGGTTAAAAAGTTATCAACTTTCAAGCCTGGACTTAACATTGAAGCTGCGTCATCAATGTGTCTGTAAGGATAAACGGCAATTAAGCAGGGCTTGCGGTAAGGCCGCTGACAATAAAGCAAAACAGCGGCTAGAGCGTGTAACGACACCTTTCCTAAACCCGAGATCGGGCATGGAAGAAAAACCATCAGGTAATCCGCAAGCACCCAACTATATGAGAAAAGCAGCATTATACGCCAGAGTCAGTTCTGACATTCAAAAGAAAGAAGGAACTATTCAAAGTCAGATCGCTGAATTAAAGCGGCAAATTAGAGCTAATGGAGACAAACTAGTTAGAGAATACATCGACGATGGATATACTGGCGCAATACTAGCGCGGCCCGCAATGGATCAATTACGGAAAGATTTAAAGACCGATCTGTTTGAAGTAATATACATTCTAAACACTGACCGCATTGCCAGAGCTGTCGCCTATCAAACAATTATAATTACTGAATTTTTAAGGTATCAAAAGCAGTTCATTATTAACGGTCAGGATTACGTTAATAATCCCGAGAACCATTTTAGCCTGACCGTACTGGGTGCG
Source organism: uncultured Candidatus Saccharibacteria bacterium (assembly GCA_964424635.1). Classification (GTDB taxonomy): domain Bacteria; phylum Patescibacteriota; class Doudnabacteria; order UBA920; family UBA920; genus UBA920. Next base: position 10,481 of record CAYRJC010000032.1, read on the forward strand.
GTGTCTGAGTTTGAACGGGCAAAGATTATGGAGCGCAATCGCCGTGGCAGGCAGCATCGATTGAGCCAAGGCAGACTGATGAGCAATGGAAACCATATCTTTGGATACAGCTATAAACAAAGAACGCATACTAGTTATCCCACCTATGTAATCAATGAAGAAGAAGCGAAAATAGTAAGGTATATTTTTGAAATTTATGCGAAAGGTGAAATCGGAATTAGAACTCTTGCAAAGCACCTAGAAGAAAAAGGTATTAAGGCACGAAATCGCCTGAAGCAAACTCAGCTTAAATATATCCTGCAAAATGAAACTTACACTGGGACAAAATATTTCAATACCATGACCGATACTCACTCGCTTGGGATAGAAACCGCAACCAAGCGGGGCAAGAAGATTATGAGAGAGCGAAGCGAGTGGGTTGGCGTTAAAATACCGGCAATTATTTCAAAACAATTATTTGATAAGGTACAGGAACGACTAAATTATAACCGGACCTGCTACCGCAATGCTTTACGAACGCAATTACTCTCCAACCTAGTTTGGTGTGGTGCCTGTGACAGCCGCTGCTTCGCTTATAGAAGATATTATAAAGTTGAGCGAAAAGACGGAATAAAACTTTACCAAAAAGCGGTGTACCGTTGTCGCATGCGAGGCAGTGGACACAACCCTGAGATAGATAC
>CAYRJC010000033.1:0-10020 GCA_964424635.1 uncultured Candidatus Saccharibacteria bacterium
CGCAAGTAATTACTTAACGCGGGGTAGAGCAATTGGCAGCTCGCAAGGCTCATAACCTTGAGGTTGTGGGTTCGAATCCCACCCCCGCAACCAAGAGCAATCATCCTTCTGGCAGTTGTGTATTTGAATACTTGAATCCACAACTGCCTGCAGGAAATTGTTTCTGACCTTAAATCTGTTTATGCCGGCGTAGCTCAGTTGGTTAGAGCGGAGGACTCATAAGCCTCAGGTCGTTGGTTCAATTCCAACCGCCGGTACCACGGCTCATATTTGTTTACAACTTGGACTGGTAGCTCAGTTGGTTAGAGCGTCCGCCTGTCACGCGGAAGGTCGCGGGTTCGAGTCCCGTTCAGTCCGCCACAAAAAACATATCTAATATATAGATATGTTTTTTGTTTTATATATAAAACACAACCGCCCTGTCTCGAAATCGAGAGGGCGGTTTATGTTTGTATGAAGAATCGATTAACGACGCTTCTTAGCAGCTTTACGCTTTGCTGGGCGCTTAACAGCTTTTTTAACTGTCTTACGTTTTGCAGGCTTCTTAGCTGCTTTCTTAGCTGGGCGCTTAACAGCTTTCTTAGCTGGGCGCTTTGCTGCTTTTCGTTTTTTCACTGCCATGGGTGGCTAGTCTCCCTGAAGCCGTCTACACAGACAAGCTTCTTAATTTTCTACTACTTAAAGCAAAAGCTTTAAGGTTAGTAGTACAAAATATTTTTCTGTTACTCGTGTGTCTAGTTTTATTTTTCGTTTCTGTTTCGTCTCTAACAATTAACTGTATTAATTATAGAAGATTATTATTTTTTTTGCAATAGTTTTTCAAAAAGTTTTGTCAAATAAATTTCTGTTGATTTACTTTTTGATTTTTTTATTTCCGATAATAATTTTTTATTACTTAATTTAGAAAGTAAATGAAAATTATTTTGTAAAGCTTCTTTTGTGTCAGAATCAAAATTGAAATTTAACTGTTTGGACAAGCGATATGCTCTAGCGATTCTTAGTGGGTCTTCGATTAATCTTTTTGATGGCTTTCCGATAACTCGCATTATTCGTTTCTTTAAATCCAATAATCCCCCGTTCGGATCATAGACTTCATTTAAATTAGCCTGAAAATAAAGGGAATTAATAGTAAAATCTCGTCTTTTACTATCTCGGTCAACAGAATTAGTAAACTTAACTGATGGAAATCTATTACTCTTATAGGTTTCGGTTCTTAGGCTGGTAACTTCGATTTGTCTGTTTTTGTAATTTATTCCAATGACTCCAAAGCGCATACCTTTTAGATCCAACTCAAATCCTTCTTTTTCTAAAAGTTGTTTTACTTTTTCTGGACGCCCGGCGGTTACAATATCAATATCTAAAATATCTTTTTTCAAAAATAAATCTCTAACCATTCCTCCAACAAAAAAAGTTTTTTGAAAGTTTTCCACAAGTACTTGATAAACTTTTTTTGCAAATTGTTCATAATTATTTTTAGGAACAAAGATTTTTTTTGAAATTTTAATTAATCTTTTTTTCATAAAATAAAACCTAAGTAATTAACTTAGGTAAATTATTTTTTTAATACTCCGCTACTTGTTATTCCAGCTTTTCCTCGATGAGAATGCTTTCTCGCAATATTTATTCTAGATAAATTCTTTCGTAGGTTCCAAGCAGCGAGAGCGTATTCTTCATGTGCTTGGGTTTGTGCTTTAAGTATTTCTTCCGCTTCTTTTTTAGCTAATTCTGCACGCTCAATATCAATTTCAAAGTAGTGCTCCGCTCCATCTGCTAGAATTATTATTTGGTTATTAGGACGAACCTCCAAAAATCCGCCGGCAACGTGTATGTAATAAGATTCTTTCCCATTGTTTGCTATTAATTCACCGCTAGTTAAGGTTGCAACTAGTGGGGTATGCATAGGTAAAATAGTTATTTCTCCATCTTCTGTTGGGCAGGTCAAACTCACTACTTCTTCGTTAAGAATAGTTCTTTCTGGTGTTATTAATTGTAAATGAAGTGTATTCATAAAGTATAAAAATCAAAACTATAAAATATATATTTACAAAGTCAAGAAAGTTAATAATTCTACGCACTTACAACTTGGTCTATGCCACCTTTCATATAGAATGATTGTTCTGGAACAGAATCATGTTTACCTTCTAATATTTCTTTAAACCCTCTAACAGTGTCTGCGATAGATACGTACTGTCCCGGGCTGCCTGTAAAGATTTCGGCAACGAAGAATGGTTGCGATAAGAATCTTTGAATTTTTCTAGCACGAGCTACGATTAATTTATCTTCTTCTGGAAGTTCTTCCATTCCTAGAATTGCAATGATATCTTGTAATTCACGGTAACGTTGCAAAGTTTTTTGAACACCACGAGCAACATCATAATGTTCTCGACCAACAATATTCGGATCCAAAATAGTTGAAGTAGAATCCAATGGGTCTACAGCTGGATAGATTCCTAAATCAGAAATTGCACGAGAAAGTGTTACTGTAGAATCTAAGTGAGCAAAGGTGGTTGCTGGTGCTGGGTCAGTAAGGTCGTCCGCAGGTACATATACAGCCTGAACAGAAGTGATTGAACCTTCTTTTGTACTAGTAATTCTTTCTTGTAATTCTCCCATTTCAGTTGCTAATGTTGGTTGGTATCCTACAGCTGATGGAATACGACCGAGAAGAGCAGAAACTTCTGATCCCGCTTGGGTAAATCTAAAAATATTATCTACGAATAGTAAAATGTCTGACTTATTTTTATCACGGAAGTATTCAGCCATTGCTAGCCCTGACAATGCAACCCTAGCTCTTGCACCAGGTGGTTCGTTCATTTGTCCGAAGACCATTGCCATTTTTTCAATAACTCCAGACTCTTGCATTTCATGGTAAAGATCATTCCCTTCACGGGTACGTTCTCCTACTCCAGCAAAAACTGATAATCCACCATGCGCTTTGGCAATATTATTGATTAACTCCTGGATCAGTACAGTTTTTCCCACTCCAGCTCCTCCGAATAATCCAACTTTCCCACCTTTAAGAATTGGACAAATAAGGTCTACAACTTTAATTCCAGTTTCCAAAATTTCGCTCTTAGTTGATTGTTTTGTTAATTCTGGAGCTTTGGCATGAATTGGGTAAAGTTCATCCACACTTGGAGCAGGTTTACCGTCGATTGGTTGTCCAAGAACATTAAACATTCTACCTAATGTTGCTTTACCTACTGGTACAGAAATACCTCTACCAGTATCACGGACCGCAGTACCACGTTGTAATCCATCAGTTGCAGACATAGCAATTGTTCTAACGATATTTCCTGGTAGTTGTTGTTGGGTTTCTAAAGTTAAAATTCCATCGTTATGATCAATTTCTAAAGCATTATAAATTGCTGGGAGTTCTTTTTCAAAATGCACATCTACAACTGGTCCAATAATTTGAGAAATCGTACCAATGTTTTGAGTATTATTTGTGGGAGTTTTTGTTGCCATATAGTTATTATGTTATTCTATCGGTTATTTAATCTGATTATATAGTTTTCTTATTTATATATGATTATTCAAGTGCAATTCGACCAGCAGTGATTTCTGAAAGTTCAGTAGTAATTTTGCTTTGTCGAAGTTGATTAAAGGTAAGTGTGAGATCGTCAATTAAGTCTCCTGCGCTATCTGTAGCATTTTTCATCATCATCATACGAGCCGAATGTTCGGAGGCATCACTCTCTAGAATTGCTTGATAAACTTGAGATTCAAGAATACGTGGTAATAGATGATTTAAAACTTTAGCAGGGTCTGGTTCGAACAGTATGTCTGTGCCCATTGTGTGAGTTGCTTTATCAGATTTTGGAACGATCGGAAGAAGTTGTTTAGCTTTCGGGTCTTGGGATAACATAGAAATAAAGTGATTGTATACTATGTAAATTTTTTTGTACTCCCCTGTTTTATAAATGTCAGTAAGTAATTTGATTATTGGGTAGACTTCTTTAACTGGAATTGTAGTATCTATTTTTGGAAAATCTGCAATAATATTTTTTTGCAATCTTCCCATAGCGTCCCGTCCTTTTTTTCCGATTACAATTAATTCAGAAATCAACTCTGGGTTATCAGTGGCGTCTATTCTTTCTTGTTGTATTAATTTTTTAATTAAATTGCTATTGAAGCCACCAACTAAACCTTTATTGGTAGTAATTAAAATTATTCCAACTTTTTTAGCATTAGGATAGCTTTGAGTTAGAGGGTGTGATCTAGATGATGACGAAATATTATTAATCAACTCCCATGCTAAATGAGCATAAGTACGGCTCGCCAAGGCTACTGCTTGACTCTTGCGCATTTTGGCACTACTAACCATCTGCATCGCGCGAGTAATTTTGCGCGTGCTTTTGATAGATTTTATTCTTCTTGTTAATTCTTGAGTTGATGGCATAGTTGAGCGTAATGTTTACAATGCTTTTATTAAATATTTTTCTTTATCTTCTTCGTATAAAAATTGTACGGTCGGGATGCTAAAATCTTCTTCTATTAAATCTTCTAATCCAATTTCTGGGAAAAAATCATACCTGTATTCCGGTTTTATTTCTGACAATTTTGCTCTGTTTAGACCATTGGGGTTAGAGAAAAAGGAGATATTATCTTTATCATTCTTCCCAGTAATAAACCGAATATTTTTACTCCTTGCTATTTTAGGCAATAATTCGGTGTAAAATTCTGTCCCAATACCTTTATTTTCAATAGCATCATAGTCGGCTACATATAAAATATCATTTTTCTGTCCTCGCAAGTACATATGGCAACGCATGATTATTTCCTGGTTATCGTGGGTGTATCCTTTTAATTTGGCCCAATGATAAGTTTGGTCAACTCTATTAGGAATTATCTTTGAATTAGGTAAGTCTTGAATTACAAAGAAATTAATTCCTTCGCCGTTGTGAATATGCTTAGTTTGAACTTTTTCTGGATTATTAGCTTCGTTCCATAATTTTTTAGGAATGAATGCTGGATAGAGTTCAGGTGGGATTTCATCTAAAGGGGTATCTGGGTTTTTATCTATCCATGCATTTAGTTCATCAGTATAACCATCCATAATCTGCTCAATTTTTAGGTCTTTATTATTTGAATCTTTTGATTCAAAGTTGTTTATTTCTAAATTGGCTAGATTTGTGTCTGATTCTGGATTAAATTGTGAACGAATTTCACTCATTACTTTTCCCAACCTTGCTTGAATTGTTCTAGTGAAGTTTTTAATTTGTTTTCTAGATCTTCAGTCAATTCTTTTTTCTCCGCTATACCTATCAAGACATCCTTACCCTGTGTTTCCATGAATTCATAAAGATCACTTTCAAACTTACTAATATCTTCTATATCTATATCATCCATGTATCCATTGTTGACTGCATATAGAGAAACTACTTGTTTTTCCATTGATACTGGTTGGTATTGCGGTTGTTTTAGAAGTTCAGTCAAGCGGCGTCCTAACTCTAATTGGGTACGGGTTGCTTCGTCAAGATCAGATCCGAATTGAGCAAATGCTTCTAGTTCTCTAAACTGAGCTAAAGATAGTTTTAATTTTCCAGCAACTTTTTTTATCGCTTTTGTTTGCGCACTGCTTCCTACTCGAGATACAGATGTACCAACGTTTACTGCGGGACGAACACCTTTATAGAATAAATCTCCTTCTAAGAATATCTGTCCGTCAGTGATTGAAATAACATTAGTTGGGATGTACGCAGAGATATCACCAGCTTGTGTTTCGATAATCGGTAAGGCGGTTATTGACCCTCCACCATTTTCATCATTTAATTTTGCAGCGCGTTCTAGTAAGCGAGAGTGGAGGTAGAAAACATCACCTGGATAAGCTTCTCGTCCCGGCGGTCTGCGTAGTAGTAAGGAAATTTCTCGGTATGCAACTGCTTGCTTAGAAAGATCATCGTATACAATTAACACGTCTTTGCCTTGATCCATAAAGTATTCTGCCATAGCGCATCCACTATATGGAGCAATGTATGATAAAGAAGCAGGTTCAGAAGCTCCGCTAGACACAACAATTGTATAATCCATCGCACCACGCTGTTCTAATTCTGCGACGATTTTTGCAATTTTACTTTCTTTTTGTCCAACAGCAACATATACACAAATCATATTTTGGCCTTTTTGATTGATGATTGTATCGATCGCAACCGCAGTTTTACCAGTTTGACGATCACCAATTATAAGTTCGCGTTGACCGCGGCCAATCGGGATTAAAGCATCAATAGCTTTGATACCGGTTTGAACAGGTTGAAATACTGACTGTCTAGTAATAACGCCTGGAGCTAGTTTTTCTACTGGATAATAATCGCTTTGAGTAATTTCTCCCTTACCGTCTTTTGGTTTTCCTAAAGCATCTACTACCCTACCTATTAAATTTTCACCGACTGGTACAGATAAGATTTTTCCAGTAGCTTTAACTACTCCACCTTGTTTAATTTGTTCATAGTTGCCCAAAATAATTGCCCCAACAATTTTAGCTTCTAAGTTTAGAGCTACTCCAAATGTATCATTACCAAAATCAAGCATTTCCATGGCTTTAACTTCTGATAGTCCAGAGATTTTTGCAATACCATCCCCTACTTCAACCACTGTTCCAATATGGCTAACTTGAGCTTTAGGGTCAAAGCCTTGAATTTGTTCTTTTAATTTTTGAATTATTACGTCTGTTTTCATATATTATTTCTGTAAATTTGAATGTAAATTGTTGAGTTCTGTTTTTAAGCTCGCATCAATTAATGTGTCATCGACTTTTATTAATACTCCACCAATGATTGACTCGTCTACCTTTATATTTACTTCTGATTTAGTTTTGAGATTGTCTTTAGCGAACTTATTTAATTCTTTAATTATCCCTGGGGTAATGCTCGTTTCATTTGCTGTAGTGATTTCTATTTGCGCAGTGGTATTTTCTATTGCTATAAGGTTTTCATAAGCGTCAATAATTTTTTCATAAGAACCCAAGTCGTTATTCTCTTTTAAAATTCTTATGAAATTATTAATAACTTTATCATGGTCTTTAGGGTTGGTGTCGCTAATAACTTCATAAAGACTCTGGGCATATTGTTCTATAGAAATTTTATCAGCCATTACCTTGTTCCTTTAGCGTGCTTTCAATTAGTTTAGTATCAGCTTTGGTGTCTAATTTTGCTCTTAGTAATTTTTCAGTTGACTCTATTACCAGATTAGCAACTTCTCCCTTGGCTTCTAGTATCATTTGCTGCTTCTGCTTTTCTAGTTCATTTTTTGACTGTTCAAGAATTTGTTGTTGCTCTGTTCTGGCTTGCTCTAAAATTTGATCTTTAGTTTGAGTAGCTGTTTTTTTGGCTTCAGTAATTATTGCTGCTGCTTCTTGTCTGGCACTGCTCATTTCAGTAGATTTCCATTGATCGAATTCCTCTTTTTCCTTATTAACTTTATCTGCCGTGTTTAAAGAGTCTTCAATTTTTTTAGTTCGAGCTTCCATGCCACTTACTACTGGTTTAAATACCCATTTCCATAAAACAAATAATACAATTGCAAAGTTAACTAGCTGCGCTAAAAACAATTTCCAGTTAAGACCAAATAGTCCAATTACGCTTTGGTCATTTTCTTCTGATTCATGTTCTTCATTTTCTGCTCCAGTTTCTAAGGCATGTGATTCTGAAGATTCAGGTTCAGAAGCCGCATTTACTGTTTCGGTATTTGTTTGTGTAACTGCTTTTGCAGTAGAAATTTGGGACGGCAAAAATAATACTACATTGCTTAGTAATAATGCCGCGCTAAATATTAATATTGAAAAACTGTTTTTAAAATTCTTCACTATTCTGAGTTGAATTAAAGAATAAAGGTAATAACCAATGCGTAAATTGCGATCGCTTCGGCGAAAGCCATTCCTAGTAACATTGGCACGAATAATTTATTTACACTTTCTGGGTTGCGACCAATGGCTTCCATTGCTTTAGCACCGATAAAACCAATTGCTAAAGCTGGAGCGATACCACCAACTGCAATAGTAATTGCTTTGGCGAAAAAATTTGCTGCTTCTGGATTCATAAGATAATTCCTTTTTGCTAACTTTTTAGCTAGCGATTAAATAATTTAATGAACAATAGACGTTGTCCTGGCTGGATAAATTTTTTATCCAATCAGGAGAAAACCTACTAGTCTTGGTATTAAACTGTTGGCGTGGGCTCTAGGTCATTAGCGTTTTCGCTGTGCTGGCTATGAACTTCGGTAGTAGCAACAGTTAAGTATACCAATGATAGCATCGAAAATACAGTAGCTTGAACTACTCCAACAATTAATTCTAAGGCCATGAATGGTAATGGTAAAAACACTGGTAGAATACCTGCTAAGACAGTCAGTAAAACTTCTCCGGCAAAAATATTACCAAACAATCGAAGGGACAAAGATAGTAACTTGGCAACTTCGGAAACTGTTTCTAATAGACCAACACCTAATTCGATTAGAGCAACTCCAATATCCATAGGCTTTAAAGATTTTAACGCGTGCCATAAATCACCTATCTTTATAAATTTATTTGCATATTTTAAGAAACCAATCATGGTAATACCTAGTACGTGGGATGTGATAACAACGATTAAAGACATTGCTAAAGTTAAATTCAAATCAGTATTGGCCGGTCTAAATATAGGAATTAATTCAACATGGCCTTCATGAAGCAAATATCTGCCAATACTACCGATTCCTGGCAATAATCCAATCCAATTAGAAATTAATATAAATAAAAATAGGCTTCCGATTAAAGGGAGGAATCTGATAGTTTTTTTGCGGTCCTGAGTTACAGTGTCAAAGTACCCAAAAAGTGTTTCCAAAATTGATTCAAAAAAGTTGAGTAAACCTTTTGGTGCTCTAGAGTTGTATTTTTTAACTGCCATACTAATCAAAAATGCAAAAATAACAAAACCTAACATGGTTAGGGTTGAGTTTATGATTGTGTTAGTTACAGCAAAACTGGAAATGTGAAAAATTGGTTCCGCTGCGATCGGTGGTATAGCGAGCATTATTTATTGATTAGTTCTTTATAAATTTTATAAACTCTTAAGATTAGGAAAGTAGTACTACTTATGATGGCCAGTGCAATTCCGCCATATAAAAATAGATTATTATCATATTTTTCCGAAAGCCATTTTCCCGCATAAGTTAGTGCCAAAAGGGGTATGGCAATAATAAAACCAAATTCTAGCGCAATAACGAGTGATTTGTAAGGTGTAAAGTCATTTTTCTCGTTATTGTTTGGGATTTGGTCAGTCATACCTCCTTAAAATTATCAAAAAAAGCCTGTTATGACAAGGCTTTTTTGAGTTTTTTGGATGTGGTTTTTGGTTTAGATTTGGATGAGCCAAAGATGGTTTTTCGGAAATTATCATAACTTTTTTTTGATAGCCTTGCTTGTAACATTGTTATTACTAGTTCGCTATTATGAAAATGGATGTTATCTGATAATTTTAAAAACTGATCATATGAATAATACTTTACCTGAATGATTTCCCCACCATCCGGTTTTTTATTATTAGTTTTTTCACAGTCCTTAGCTATGAACATATGTAAGGTGTGGCGGATTCTCCCTAAGCGTTCGTGGGTCTGGTATTTTTTGATCGATTTTGGTTTTAGTCCTGTTTCTTCCATTAATTCTCTCAAAGCTGTTTGTTTAGGAGTTTCTCCTGGGATATCCATATATCCTCCAGGTAAAGTGTAATACCACTCGGTTCCTGGCTGTTTTTGATAAAGCACTGCTATTTTATCTCCTACCGTGGCAATAATAGAAACTGTATTAAGATTTTGAGCAACCTCAAATGTTCTTATAGATTTATCAAACATTACTTGCTGCCATTGTATAACTTTAAAGCTCACGCCGCTAAATACAGTTTTGGCATGTTTTGGAATTTTTGACATATGAATATTAGAATGGAATTTTTAAAAAATAAATATATAAAAATAAGGATGGAGCCGGCTATCGGGATTGAACCGATGACCTGCGGTTTACGATACCGCTGCTCTACCAGCTGAGCTAAG
>CAYRJC010000034.1:0-9911 GCA_964424635.1 uncultured Candidatus Saccharibacteria bacterium
TTATCGGTGCACCTATTGAGGTGTGAGAAAATTACAAATTTATACAGAAATCTTTGGGTATAATAACTAGACCTCAAATGTTTTTTAGAATTGGTTATGGTCCTGACATGCCTCATTTTAGTCCACGTATAGACTTAAAAGAAATAATTATTAAGTAATGCAAATTTTCTTAAATGCAGATTTAATATCAGTAGGGGTATCTGTTGCTGCGGTGACTATTTTGGGTTTTATAGTTTTTTTCCAAAACACTAGAAGTACTACTAATATTTTTTTTCTATTATTTAGTTTAACTAGTAGTGCTTGGAGTGTCGTTAATTATTTAAATTACCAAGTAGATAATCCAGTTACAGCCCTTTGGATTATACGTTTAGTTTTGTTCTTTGCTGTTTTTCAATCTTTAACATTGCTGTTGCTTTTATATAATTTCCCTAGTCCAATATTAAATATAAGTCCTAAAAGATATTACTCGCTTCTTTTAGTTGCTTTTCTTGTTTCGATTTTTACACTTAGTCCATTTGTATTTTCTTCTGTAATGATTAGTCCTGGTAGTGTCGCTCAGCCGGTTGTTGAGCCTGGTATTATGTTTTTTGGAGCTTTTGCCGTGGCTATGGTAATTGGTGGTGTATGGAGTCTTTGGCAAAAAATTAAAAGTGCTAATGATTTAGAAAAAAAACCTTTATGGAATTTAATGGCTGGTGTGATCGTTATGTTTGCCTTTATTATTATTTTTAATTTTATTTTTCCAACAGTATTAAATAACACTTCATTTATCCCTCTAAGCGGGGTTTTTGTACTCCCTTTTATAATTGCAACAGCATATGCAATTTTCAGACATCATTTATTGAACGTTAAAGTTATTTCTACGGAAGTACTTGTTTTTGTGCTCGCAATCGCTACTTTATTTGAAGTAATTATTTCTGATGATGCATTGGCTTTAGTGATAAGATCTAGTATATTCCTTTTGGTCCTCAGTGTTGGGGTATTATTAGTCCGCTCCGTTATTCGCGAAGTCAAACAACGCGAAGAACTTGAAGTTCTTACTAAACAATTAGCCGAAGCTAACGAACAACTTAAGGCATTGGATAAAGCTCGGGCAGAATTTATTTCTATTGCTAGTCATCAGCTTAGGACACCACCAGCAACAATCAAATGGTATCTTGGGGCTGTTATTAACGGCGACTTTGGACCACTAAGTGAAGAACTTAAAGCTGCTTTGTTGAGAACCAATGTCACTAATGAAGCTCAGATTTCTACTATCGATGACCTGCTTAATGCATCCAGGATTGAGCGTGGTAAATTGGAATTCTTTTTTCAGATGGGAAACATCGAACCTATGGTAAAAGTTTTGATGGAACAGTTAGAGCCATTGGCTCAAATGAAGAAGCAGCACATTGTTTATACTCCACCACAAAAACCTTTACCTGATATTTTATTAGATAACGAAAAGGTTCGTCAGGTGGTTAATAATATGGTAGATAATGCAATTAAATATTCTAAGCAAGGTGATATTATTGTCACTTTAGATCAAGATTCAGAAAATATATTTGTCAGAGTTAAAGACACTGGAAAAGGGATAGAACAATCAGAACTTCAAGGTGTTTTTGAAAAGTATTCTCGTGGCAAGGATTCTGCTACTCATGCCACTGGTCTTGGCTTGGGAATGTATGTGGCAAAGGTAATTATTGAACAGCATAATGGGAAGATTTGGGCAGAAAGCGATGGGATAGGAAAAGGTGCGACCTTTGCGTTTAGTCTCCCTATTCATAGCAAGATTCAGCCGACTGCAACTGTGGATTTGGCTCAGACTTTGTCTTAACTCCATTTATTTGATATAATAAAATTAGGTAAAAGCGGAATTTAAAGACTTTAAGAAACAAAAAATAGATTTATTCATGGCAACTTTTCACAAATCAGTTGAAGTGATGTCTCATAAACAATTTGAGCTTATTGATATAACAAATCATGCTAAAACTGCTGTCACGGAGAGTGGTATTAAGAACGGCATGGTTTTAGTTTACAATCCTCATACCACAGCGAGTATTAGGCTCACTCATAACGAGTCCATGCTTCAACAAGATATAATGAAAATGTTGTATCGTTTAATTCCAGTAGATGAAAGTTATGGTCATGATATATTTGAGATGCGTAGCGAGGTTGATGTTAATGAAAGATCAAACGGTCATGCTCATGTTAAATCTTTCTTGTTGGGTACATCAGAAACAATCCCTCTAGTTAAAGGTGAGTTAATGTTAGGAAAAAAACAAAGTATTTTTTTTGTTGAATGTGATGGTGGTCGTTCTCGAGATTTTTCAATTTTTATTTACGGCGAACAATAGGTAGTTTCCTATTGTTTTTATTTATGTTTAATTTTCCGGCAAGGTCGGTTACCGGAGCTAAAAAATTGCATAACACTAAATTAATTTAGTGTTATGCATGAAAGGAAAATTTATTATGAATTATTACAATGATTATCCAACTGTAGTACAAGACTCTGTCTATAATTTGTACGACCGGGTAATTCAGTTTTTACCAAATATTTTGGCTGCGGCTATTGTTTTGTTATTAGGTTGGATTATCGGAATATTTTTGGGGAATATACTTAAGCGCGCTTTAACATCTGTCGGTATTGATGGGCTAGGGGACCAATTAGGCTTAATGCGTTTATCAGAACGCAGTGGGCGCAATATTAAAATTTCTAATATTGTTCAGTGGATAGTTAAGTGGTTTTTCATCTTAGCAAGCATTATTGCGGCTGCAGATATTTTAGGTTTATCTGACATCACTAATTTCTTTTACGCTGATGTCTTGGGATATGCTGGGCACGTAGTAATTGCTATGGTAATTATTTTGTTAGGTATAATAGCAGCAAACTTCTTAGGTGATGTTATTAAAGGAACTGTTAAAGCTGGTGGTTTCGAATCAGGTAACATGCTAGGATCTTTAACTCGCTGGGCAATTATTACTTTTGCAATTATTGCGGCTCTTTCTGAATTGCAAATTGCCGAAGCTTTTCTTCTTGATTTATTCCGAGCTGTAATTGCTATGATCGCCGTAGCGGGTGGTTTGGCATTTGGTCTTGGAGGTAAGGATCATGCTAAAAAAGCTTTGGACTACTTTGAAAGCGGTATTAGTAAAAAAGACTAGTCTAAAGTAAATAGAGAATATAGAAAAGACAAAGTACAACCAGTACTTTGTCTTTTGGTTTATAAAAAGACCGCAAAATTACCATTTTTGCAAACTGTCTGATTCTAAATATCGTCTTAAAATGTTATAATATCCGTATGTTAAAAAAATATTGGCCATTTTTAATCTTAATTTTTTTGGTTTTAATTGTTTTTGGATTTTGGAGCTTGATTAAGGATTACCGCGCAGAGCAAGCTCGCAAAGTCAGCAAAATGCAAGAAAAAGTAGCCGAAGTTCAAGTAACAATTATTGAAGGTTGGAATACAAATGATGTTGCTAAAAAATTAGAAGAGGCAGGGATGTTTAGCTCTGATCAGTTTTTAAAAGCAGTTAAAGATTTTGATTCATCTGCTTATGTTTTGGTAGACAAGCCTAACGGGATGGGTTTAGAAGGTTATTTATTCCCTGATACTTATCGGTTCGCTAAAGATTCCACCCCTCAAGAGGTGATTGATAAAATGGTTGAAAATTTTCAGCGTCGAATGAATTCAATAGGGCTAGTTGAAGATAAATCAAGTTATACTATTCCAGGATATGAAAGCCTCAAGCCTGAAGGTGGTGATAATAAAAATGGAATGTCCTTATATGATGTATTGATTTTAGCTTCAATAATAGAAGCCGAAAGCGGGGACAGTAGCAATATGAGTTTGGCTGAAGAGCGAGCATTGGTAGCAGGAGTTTTTTATAACCGTTTAACTATTGGACAGGCTTTAGAAAGTGATGCCACAGTCAATTATGTTACTGGAAAAAACGATCCAGGTGTAAGCGGCGCTGATACGCAAATTAATTCTCTTTATAATACTTATCGTTACGCTGGACTGCCTCCAGGACCCATAGGTAACCCATCCTTAGGAAGTATTCAAGCAGCTCTTCGACCAACTAAATCAGACTATTATTATTTTTTGCACAAACAACCATCTGGTGAAGCTGTGTTTAGTAAAACTTTTGCAGAGCATGTTAAGCAGAAGCAGTAAATAAAAAAGTTCGGGATAAATTTCCCGAACTTTTTTATATAAATTTATATGATAATTTACTAAAGTAAATTGCTTTCAGAAAAGTTTGAATGACCGTTTAAAAAATCTTTAATGTTAACAGGATTTTTTCCTTCTAATTGCACAGTAATTAATTCTAGGGCAGTTTTATGGCCGCATCCTATAATTTTACCTTTTACTCGTCCTGGTTTTAGAGTCTGATCACTTGCACTCTCAGAATTTTTAACCGGTATACAATCTAATATTTTTAACTTTTTATCATTCCATGTTGTATAGATTCCGGGCCAGGGTTGAAAGGCTCGAAACTTATTATAAATTTCATCGCTCGTAACAGTCCAGTCAATTAACCCGTCTTCTTTGGAAATAATTTTTGTAAATGTCGCTTGGTCATGGTCTTGTTCTTGTAGCTTGATAGATGCAGTACTATAAAGACGTATAGCCTGTAATAGAATCTCTCTGGCTTGTTCCGCAAGTTTATTTTGTAGAGTTATGTTAGTATCGTTGGGTGCTATATTCATTTTGAGAGTATATAGAATTGGCCCATTATCAACTTTTTCATCGAGAAGAAAAATTGTTATTCCGGTTGTTGTTTCTCCATTTAAAAGAGCAAATTGAACTGGCGCTGGCCCACGATATTTTGGCAGTAAAGAAAAATGAACATTAATGGTTTGGAGTCGGGGGATTGTTAAGAGTTCAGCGGGTAGGATTTTGCCATAAGAAACAACAATAAAAATATCAACCTTTTTATTATTAGTTAAATCTTTTAATTGCTCTAAAAATTCTGGATTATTTTTGACCTTTTTTGGTTTGAAAGCAGGAATATTTTTTTCCTCAGCTAAGGCCGCGATGGGGCTAGGGGATAAGATTTGTTTTCTACCTACTGGCTTATCTGGAGATGTGACTATAGCTACGACTTCATGTTTTTCGATTAGGCCTTCTAAAATTGGTAATCCAATTTCTGAAGTGCCGAAGAAAATAATTTTCAAGGGTTGCGGGCTTTGATTTAAGGTAATCTTCATACTTTGACAGCCTTTATTAATTTTCTGAGCACATCTGCTTCTAATCGGCAGTCCGCTAGAGCTGTATGCCGGTTTTTTGGAACAGAAATTTTAAAATGATTTGCAATATCATTTAAAGAAAAACCGGAAAATCGTTTTTTATTGACTAGCATTTTTTTCTTGGCCATATAAGTAAAACACAATGGCCAAATATCAAAAACATGGTAGTCATACTTATAAGTCATTTTTATTTTCTTGTAAGCGATTCTGAGCATGGCAGTATCCATAATCGTTCCATAAGGAGCAAGGATAACATTCATGCCAAAAGTTTTTTCAAATTTTTGAATTACTGTTTTTAAGCTCGGTGCCTTGGATAATTCTTCCCAAGTAATTTTGTTGACTGCCATGGCTTCTGGATCCCGGTTTCTCCACTTGGTTGGCTTTATAAAAGACTCAAAATGCTTTTTTTCTTTTAATGTTTTTTTATCTAATAAGACGCCTGCCAGCTCAATTAACTCATTTTTTTGGTAATCAATCCCAGTAGCTTCTACGTCGATGATTAAAATATCTTTATGAAACATATTGTTATCCTTTAATGATTCTTCTGAATATTTCTGCTGTTAACCGGGCACGGAGAAGTGCGTCGTTGGCTCGCCCTAGCTTCAAATTAAAATGAGTAGCCAGAGTAGCTAAAGTAGGAATTTTTTTGATTCCATAATGCAGAATATAAATATAACTTAACGACCAAATATCTAACAGGTGCTTATCATAATTAAATGGGGTTAAGGTTTTTTTGAAAGCTTGCTTTAGAAATAAATAATTAGGAACCGACTGAGTAGCTAAAAGTGGTTCGTAGCCAAATTTGTTTACAAAGCTTTTAATGACTTCCGTAATTTTAGGACTTTTGCGCAGTTCGTCGAAATTAATTCCTAAGTGATCAGCGTGACTCTGGACAGTTCCATCCAAAAAACTAACTTTGACGTAAGAGTTGAAAAAATTCTTTTCGAGCAAGCTGTCTTTATCTAGCAGTACTCCTGATAATTGAATTATGTTGTCCCGCTCAATATCAGGGCCAGTAGTTTCAATTTGAAAAATTAAAATATCCTTAATTAATTTCATAAAATAATTTTATTCTTCATATTGATTAAGTAATTCGGATCCAGTAGTGATTTCGGTGAATTTATCAATAATCAAAATATTATTTAAATGATCAATTTCATGTTGCAGTACTCGAGCCAAAAAAGTATCATCTGTAATGACAAATTTTTCTCCATCTAGGTTATAGGCTTCCATAGTAATTTTTTTAGGTCTTGATACTTTTCCAAATACTCCCGGCATTGATAAACATCCTTCTTCCATTTCTTCAGTTTCTTTGGAAGCCTCGATAATTTTTGGATTAATTATTGGAAATATTGGTAAGCCCATTTCTTCCAGGTAAATAATAGCTAACTGTAAATTTTGTCCTATTTGGGGCGCAGCTAAACCAACTCCGTTTGCAGCTTTACATGTAGCAACCATATTTTTGACCAATCTAAGTAATTGCTTGTCCGCAGGTAAGGTTAAGTTTTCGGTCTTGGTTCGTAAAATTTTTGATGGTAATTTGGATAGTGGTAAAATCATTTTTTTAAATTTGGCTTTTTTGCAGTTTGATCTGGTAAATTTTTCTTATTTTCTAAATTATATTGCTTAATCAAATAAGCAAATAATCTACCTTTGTTATCTACGTTAGGGCTTTCTAATACTTTTCCGGCTAAACCTCTTAGTACTGCCGGCGACATCGTTACAGCCATTTTTAAATAAAATCCAAAATGCTTTGGATCAGATAATTGAGTGGCTAACTCATCAGCTAATACATGGGCGCTAGAGTGTAGCTTCGGGTCCTTTTTTTGTAGAAATTTTTTATTATTAGCAAGATTTTTTAAGGAGTCCATACTCATATTATACCTAGAAATTTTGCTTATTTCTAGGTATAATTATAGATATGAAAAATAAATTTTTATTACTTTTCCTAGCTATTATTTTCATTGGTATAGCCTTTTTTGAAGGTCTGCCACAGCGTTTTGGTAATTGGGTAAAAAGTGAAAAGCATTGGCAAGGATTTATGAGCCAAGTATCCGTTCCAGAATCTTTGTCAGGAACTTTACGAGGTCCGTTAGATAATAATAGTAGCAATTTAACTCAGGCCGGTGTAATAGAAGAAACCAATAAGCAGAGGGAACTTTATAAGCAGCCCGCTCTTCATATGAATTCTAAGTTGAACTTGGCGGCGAAAGCAAAATTAGATGATATGTTTAGACAGCAGTATTTTGAACATGAATCTCCTGATGGCAAGCATCCAGCAGATGTAATCAAAGCTAGTGGATATGAATATTTGGTAGTGGGAGAAAATTTAGCTTTGGGTAATTATGAAAATGATCAAGTCTTAGTAGAAGCGTGGATGAATAGTCCTGGTCATCGGGCTAATATTTTGGATGGAAAGTTTGATGAAATTGGAGTTGCGGTAGGGAAGGGTATGTTTGAAGGAAAAGAAGTTTGGTTGGCAGTTCAGGAGTTCGGAACACCTCTTTCTAGTTGCCCAGGTCCGTCTTCGAGTTTGAAGTCTCAAATTGATCGTAATCGCCAGAATATAACCGCAATGGAAGCTGAGTTAGATAAACAAAAAGCTGCTATTCAAGCTAATCGTTATCCTTCAAGGGAAGCTCGAGATCAAGCTATAGGTGATTATAACGCCCAGGCTGCAAGACTAAACGAACTTATTGACTCCACTAAGTCATTAGTTAATGATTACAATGCTCAGGTTAATTCATTTAATAAATGTTTAGATAGTGATGGATAATTATAATGATAGAAAGGTTGGGGTAGCAGGTCTTAATGTAAACTCTTTAAGTAAGACAGAATTACTATCTATAATAACTGAGAGAATAAAAAGTAATCAAAAAACTTTTTTAACAACTCTTTACTCTGAGTTTTTGTACAATGCATTACGTGATAAGGAAGTAATGTCTATGCTTAACAAAGCTGATATAGCGATCGTTGATGGTATTGGAATAATGTGGGCAGAGTATTTTTTATCCAGGCCGACCAGTTTTAAAAATAAGTTCTTGGGTTCGGTTCAAATTTGGTGGCAAATGGTTTATACTGGCGCCAGTATCATTCTACATCCTAGTAGATTACGGAAAGTCTTTAGAGAAAAAATTGTTGGAGCTGATTTATTTTGGGATTTAAGTTATCTGGCTAGTAATGAGAATTTTTCAATATTTTTATTGGGCTGGGAAAATCAGCAATGTGAAAAAGTCGCTCAAGTCTTACAGGCTAGATATCCTAAAATTAATATCGTTGGGTATGCTAATACTAATCCAAATGATGAAAAGGTTTTGGATTATATAAACCAGTTAAAGCCTGATATGGTATTTGTTGCATTTGGAAGGCTTAAACAAGAATTTTGGATTACCAAAAATCAAAATCAACTAAACGCTAAATTCTTTGTTGGTCTGGGTGGGTCATTTGATTATGCAATTGGTAAAGAGTCACATCCTCCCAAGTGGGTTCGCAGTATTGGGATAGAATGGTTATATCGTTTGGTCACCCAATCATTTACTCAGAAGGGAAGAGTAAAACGCATTTATCAAGGGGTTATAGGATTAATA
The DNA here is from genome assembly GCA_964424635.1 of uncultured Candidatus Saccharibacteria bacterium. Taxonomy (GTDB): domain Bacteria; phylum Patescibacteriota; class Doudnabacteria; order UBA920; family UBA920; genus UBA920. The sequence goes on from CAYRJC010000034.1 coordinate 8,821, forward strand.
TTTTTGTTAGTTAATTATAAAATATCTAAAAATTATAATTAAAATTAATCTTGAAAAAACCTCATAAATATAGTAAATTTTAGAATATGACAGAATCTACTGAAAAAAATAATAATCAAGTTAGAACCAGATTTGCTCCGAGCCCAACTGGGTTTGTTCACGTTGGTAATTTTCGTACAGCTCTATTCGCATATTTGTATGCTAGGCATTATCAAGGTGTGAACATTTTAAGAATAGAGGATACAGACCAAACTCGTAAAACAGAAGGCGCAGTAGAAAACTTATTAGGTGTAATGTATAAAATGGGTTTGCAGTTTGACGAAGGAGCTTATTTAGAAAATTACGATGGTGGTAGTTTTGATAATTTACAAATTCAATACAAAGGAGACTTTGGACCTTATGTTCAATCTCAACGTTTAGAAATATATCAATCTCACGCTAAACAATTAGTAGAACAAGGTAAGGCTTATTATTGTTTTTGCTCTCAGCAGCGGTTAGATGATTTACGCAAAGAACAAATTGCTTTGAAGAAGCCGCCAATGTATGATCGGCATTGCCGGAATTTAACTAAAGAAGAAGTATCAGTAGAATTAGATAAGAAATCAGATTATGTTGTTCGTCAGGCTATTCCTTTAGAAGGACAAACTATTGTGAATGATCTTGTATATGGTGAAATAAAGTATGATCATAGCTTATTAGATGACCAAGTCATATTAAAGTCTGATGGATTTCCAACATACCACTTAGCAGTTGTAATAGACGATCATTTAATGCAAATTACTCATGTCATTAGAGCTGAAGAGTGGATCCCTTCTACGCCAAAGCATTTGCTGTTATATTCTGCGTTTGGTTGGCAACCACCGCATTTTGCCCACCTTCCATTAATATTGAATCCTGATAAAACCAAACTCTCTAAACGCCAAGGAGATGTATCGGTAGAAGACTTTTTACAAAAAGGTTATTTACCAGAAGCTTTGGTTAATTTTGTAGCGCTACTAGGTTGGAATCCAAAAACTGAGCAGGAAGTTTTTTCTATGGAAGAATTAATCCAGGGTTTTGAGTTAAGTAAAGTTAATAAATCAGGAGCCGTA
>CAYRJC010000035.1:0-9449 GCA_964424635.1 uncultured Candidatus Saccharibacteria bacterium
GTATACGGTTTCAGAGACTATTTCATTCCCCTTCCGGGGTGCTTTTCACCTTTCCCTCACGGTACTTGTTCACTATCGGTCACTATGAGTATTTAGCCTTGCGTATTAGTCTACGCTAATTCAGTCCAGATTTCTCGTGTCTGGACTTACTCAAGAAAATAAAACAGGATTTGCATGATGTTTAACTATACGGGACTATCACCCTCTACGGTCCACCTTTCCAGGTGTGTTCTGCTACATCACATAAGTTATCCTCTGCGGTATTACTGCTCCGCAACGTTTATTCTTATAACACCTATACTGCAACGCCAGTAAGCTTTAAGTTTTACTTGCCAGTAAACTGGTTCGAAAAACAACACATTATAGGTTTGGGCTAATAGATAATTTATTCACTGCCTACTAAGCATAAGCTAAGCAATGAATAAATTTCTATATTTTTCCCCGTTCGCTCGCCACTACTAAGGGAATCGACAAGAGCTTACGCTCTCTTTCTTTATTTTCCTCATGCTACTGAGATGTTTCACTTCGCATGGTTCCCGCACAATATACCCCACGGTATAAAGGCATGCATTCTTCAAATGCATGGGTTTCCCCATTCAGAAATCTCCGGATCAAAGGTTGTTGCCACCTCCCCGAAGCGTATCGCCGGCTACCACGTCTTTCATCGGCTCATAGTACCAAGGCATCCACCGTATACCCTTCTCTGTTTTAATCTAAAGATTATACAGAATCATCTCTGCTTGCGCAGAGAAAAAATTTGACAAGCAATTTGTAACTGCGACCAGTAAGGATACTAGTCACGAACAAATGCTTATTATTTGGATACAATGTTTGTAATTGGTTTGTACAACTAAACTTAGCTGTACTTATAATTAACACTTTTTGTAAACCCACTTCTGGGTCTACGATGATTTACTTACAATAATTATTCTGTTGGTTGAATACAGAATAAAATTACCACTATTTAGTTTTCAAAGTACGTGACTGATTCCGATCTTAATTTCATGCAAATAAATTTGATGACGATCTTGTGAATCGAATACAATTTTTAGATTGAAGATTATTCGATGTCACAGGAATTTTTCCAGTCAAATAACTACTGCTCTGCAATTACATAAATTAAAATTTAATTTAGTATCTGGTAACGACTCGCCTGATTCCCTAAGAATTAATGGAAGGGCTACATACCTGAGAGCAGTAAATATCTGATTGGAAATTTACACTATATATATTAGCTTGTGAGGAACAAATTTGATAAGCCATTTTTGGCGACAAAAAAACCGCAAATGCGGGTAGCAACTTAGGCGATAAAAAGCCTGAGTTACATAGACCGCTGAAATTTACTGGTAAGTAATGTTTTTTGCATAATTTTTGTGCCTTTTCTTTTAAAGAAATATCTTATAGGCATCTTAATATATAGATGCGTGGTTGTCAAGCATTTTAAGGAGAAAATTTCCAAGAAAACAGGCCAAAACTAAATAAATTGAGATAGATTAGAAAATGGTGATATACTGAGTAAAATTTAGGAGGAAATTATGCAAAAATCGGACCAAATTGAAGATATGGAAACAGACGAATACCAAGAAAATAAAAGCGCAGTAAAAAACCTAAGAAGTCAGATTGAAAAAATTCAAGATACATGTGAGCATAAATGGAAAAAAGTTGACGAAGGTTTTGAACTTAATGAAACTCTTTGCACAGAACCCAGGGAATACTTTTTATATTATAGAGGGTCTGATGATTCGGGGTGGCAAATCAATTTTGATATAAAATGCACTGTTTGCGAAAAAGAGAGTTGTGTAGCAGCTAGCCATATCTGTTTTAAGTGTTTTGGTAAAACATTTGGACATACAGAAACCAACATATGCGGAACAACTTATCCGGATATGGACTTACCTTATCACAAAACAATTAGTGCTACTTGTCCAAAATGTAAAATTAAAATTTTATATCATGAATATGATCATTAAATTAAGTTAAATTGATATTCATAATAGACAAAATATAAAAGACTTCGAAATTTCGAAGTCTTATTTTTAATTCAAACTTTTAGCTAAAGAACCGCAACATATTCTTGTTCTGAACAAGAATCTTCGCTAACTTTTACAAGAAACACAAAAACATCTTGCCATTCAGAATTAGAGAACATCTCGTTTTCATTTTGCCTTGCCACACGCTCTTCATAACAATTTAAATAAGCAAAAATCTGTCCGTAAGATTTACCAGTAGATTTTCTAATATCAATTTCTGAGTTAATTAATCCGATTATTTGATAAACCAAAAAAATTATAATTAAAATTGACGCATACAAAGAAAATGGACTATCCAAATATTTTTCATAATTATATACTGGCAAACTAACTAACCAAAACATAATAATTATATATAACGAGGGCATTAGATGCTCGAACGAAAATCTAATAATTTTTTTTCTTAACTTATTCCAAGAAGATTCTTTGTCATCCCGATATGCATGAGTAACCTCGTGAATCAAAGTCTTAACAGAAGCGTTTTTTAAATCAAGCAATTTTTCAATTGTAATATCATCCTTATCTTTTAAATATTTTTTCAAAAGTGATTTTATATAAACCTTGATTACCTTAGAATCATGATTAAAAGATCCCATTGTATTTTCGTCAAGACCTTCATCATAAAACTTTATTAAATAATCCTTATCTTTAGGAAAAAATTTACGGCTTACTCTATGAAAAAGTTGATCATCAAAAAAAATACAAAATGAATTTCCATAATCAAACTCTTCTAATAAGCATTTTTCATCTGATGAACTTATCAAAGATAAATTTTTAGCTTTCATCTTGATAAGAATATCAGCAGTTAATCTCTTTACTTCCATTACATTACCTCCACAAATTTTTCTCAGACAAAAAGCTGTTCTATAAAAAGAACAGCTAATGATCTCACAAAATCTCTATTTTGTCAACGCTCCAAACTCCTGCTCATTTAATATCTTAACACCCAAACTCTGGGCTTTTTGATATTTACTTCCTGGATCATCCCCAACCACTACGTAGTCAGTTTTCTTAGAAACACTTTCTGCAGTTTTGCCGCCCATTGATTTGATTAGCTGCTTAGCTTGGTCTCGTGACATACTCTCTAAACTTCCTGTAATTACAAAGGTTTTTCCAGTCAATTTTCCTGGTTTCTTTTTTTGAGGATTTATTATCTTTACACCGTTAGCAATTAACTTGTTAACAAATTTTTGATTTTCAATATGAGTAAAGTAATCTACCACACTACGAGAAACAATTGGTCCAATATTTTCTACACTATTTATCTCAGCTTCACTTGCGCTCTGAAGTTTTTCCAAACTCCCAAAATAATCAGCCAAGTCTTCGCTTGTTTGCTCACCAACATTACTAATTCCTAAAGCATAAATAAACCTGCTTAGGTTAATATTCTTATGTTGTTGAATAGAATTAATAATATTCTCTGCACTTTTTTCTCCAAATCTTTCTAAGGTATTAATGTCGCCAACTTGCAAGGTAAATAAGTCAGCCGCATCAGAGATTAAACCTTCATCTTTAAATCTAGAAATGATTTTTGGACCAACCTCATAAATATCAAAAGCAGTCACAAAATGCTCCATTCCCCGTTGATTCTTAGCAGGACAAATAGAATTAGTACAGTAGTAAGCTACACTATGAGCTTTCTTGCTAACAACTTCGGTTTTCTTTACTTGACCATTACAAACCGGGCATTTAGTGGGCATGATGAATGTTTTTTCTTTTCCAGTACGTAACTTTGGTAAAACTTCTACCACTGCGGGGATTACATCCCCAGCTTTTTCGATCACAACAGTATCACCAATTTTCAACCCCAAGCGAGCGACTTGATCCATATTATGAAGAGTTGCTTTACTAATAGTAGAGCCAGCGACTTTGGTTGGTTTAAAAACCGCAAACGGAGTAAGCACTCCAGTACGCCCAACATTTACCCGAATATCCAAAACTTGAGTAGTAGCTTTTTCGGCCGGATACTTAAAAGCCACCATATAACGAGGAGCTTTTCCTACTACTCCTAAAGTCTTATACAAACTTAAATCATCTACAGAAATTACAATTCCATCAGTACCATAATTAAATTTATCTCTCTTGTTTCCAACTTGGTTGATAAATTTTTCTATTTCTTTAAATTGTTTAGTAACAACCTCGTGACTATCAACTTTAAATCCAAAATCTCGTAATAATTGATGTTCTTGGTGATGAAATTTTAGTTGATTATTTTTTTTATCACCAGAATTAGAAACCAAATAATCACTATCTATTTGTGCTATGTCCCAAGCAAAGAAGTCTAATTTTCTCTCTGCTGCTAATTTGGAATCTAATTGCCGCAAGCTTCCAGCTGCACTGTTTCTGGTATTAGCCAAAAGCGGTTTACCATTTTTTTGATAATTTTTATTAAGCTCAGCAAAAACTTTTTTACTCATTACAACTTCACCTCGAACTTCCAACAACTTTGGGATATTTTTACCGCGCAACTTTAAGGGAATAGCTCGAATAGTGCGCACATTTAAAGTTACATCTTCCCCAATCTTACCATCCCCTCGAGTAGCCCCTCTTACCAAAAATCCATTTTCATAAATTAAAGAAATTGCTAATCCGTCTAACTTCAATTCACAAAAATATTGCAGCTCAATCTTTGTAGGAAGTAATTTTTGAATTCTTTCCTGCCACGCTTTTAACTCTTCCAGATTAAATACATCATTCAAAGAAAGCATCGGGATAGCATGTTGAACCTTTGTAAATTTATCTAACGGCTTACCTGCGACTCGATTGGTTGGAGAATTTATATCTGCTAATTGAGGAAACAGAATTTCGATTTCTTTAAGCTCGCGCGATAAAGAATCATAGACATCATCACTGATTTTAGGATCATCCAAAACATGATATCTATAGCGCATTTCTTCAATTTGGTCCTGTAATTTTTCTATCCTTTTTTTTGCTTCTACAGCAGTCAATTCTTTTTTCATATGTATATATTATACCTTTTAATTAAATCACTATAAAGCTAATTAATAACCAGAAAATGTTTTATGCGCTCAATCCAGTTGTGCTACGCCGCCTACGTTCGTAATACGAACGGGCGGCTGGACCCAAAGGATTTCGCTTGATAAAACACTTTCTGATTTTAAATGGATTGATATGGGGATAACTACTTTATCAAACTTAAATCAATTTATGATAAAATAAATATACCAACATGAATCAAACGAGAAACAAAATAAAACTTTCACCAAGGCTGAAATGGGGAGTAGGACGCAAAGGACTTAATATCAATTTCTTCAAAATTGGCGGCGGAATATTTCTAGTCTTAAGTGCAGTACTAGTAATCAGAGCTGGATACCTGTTAATTTCTGGAGATGACAAAACAAACTCTACCCCACAAGTACTGGGAGCAGTTGATGAGCAATCAACCTCTACCTCTACCGCATTTACCGAGTATAAAGTAAAAACAGGAGATACTTTATTCACAATCAGTAAAGAAAACGATATACAGTGGACAGCCCTAGCTACTTTGAATAATCTAAAAGCTCCATTTACTCTTCATAACGGTCAAGTACTAAAAATTCCAAAAAAATAAATTATTAAAAACTCCAAAATAATCTGGAGTTTTTAATTTCTATGCCATAGAATCAAAATACTAAATTTTAATAATTATTGGGTAACATACAAGACATTTCTTCTTTCGATCTCATGGGTTACGTTGCTGGCAAATTTCTTTCAGAAATTTTAGCAACTGTACCCATAGGATCTCTCGAATAAATGTCTTGTATGTTTTAAATATTACTAAATATTTTTATAAACTACGGGACAGGGATATAAACCGTATAGGTTCTAGTTAGTCCTAGATAATCAGCAACCACTTTTAGGACTTTTTTTCCAATAAAAGGTAACCCTTTAGGAGTAACTCCGTCTGGAGCAAATGAAGAGATACTGACTTGGATATTATTAATATTATCTGTGTTTTCCAAAATTAACTCATATTGATAACCACCTGAAGCAATCGGAATCTGCTGTTCTTCTCCCTCTTCTAAATTACCATAAGAAATTATTTGATCAGCCACAGAAGGGTCAGCACTAATCACTTTCATCGAAACCTCAACATTACCATCATTTCCTACTGGAACTCTTTGCAAAACTACTTTTCCATACTGTAAGGAGTAATCATTTAACTGATATAAAGGAATAATACTAGTGTCGCTTGCGTAAATATTTTCTAAACGAGGAGATTGATCAAAATCCAACGGTTGACTCCCAGGCAACTCTAACTGTACACCGGCAATGTTACAAATATTGTAAGTACCTTCACCATTTCTAGCACCTTCATCAGTAGGATAACACTCAGGTACGTCTAAAATTGAAGTTGTGGTTCCATCATCACGTTCATTAACATAACGTTTATATTGAAACAAAGCTTCTTCTGTCACTCCCAAAGTTGCATATAATGCTGGTTCACTTCTTACTACATCACCAGACGACCTTACTTCTACCAATACAATAGTTGCTAAACTAAATGAAATAGCTGTAATTGCTGCCAACACCAAAACGGAAAGCATCAGAGACACTCCGGCTTGGCGGTTGTTTAAAACAAAGTTTTTATTATTTGTGCGGAATATCATAGACGTCTGTAGAAATTGTTGTTTGATAAGGGATTAACACTTGATCACTTTGTCCTTTATATATTTCAAATTGAGCGATAATTGTTACCATTGGTTGAATTCCTTGATTATCAGATAATGGACTAGATGAAGGTCTGACTATGAATCTAAAACTGTTGTTATTTATAGTGAGATTAGAAGGGTTAATTGACTCGGTAGTAGTACTGGTTGCTGTTTGGCGTTGTAAAATCAAACTTTGACTAGGTTTGTCATAATAAAAACAAAGACGATCACCAGTATAAGTAACAATAGCTAATACTTGATTATCTGATTTTCTATACTGACCATACTCGCAAGGACCAGAATCAGGATAATCAATTCTTCCGTTTCTAATTTCTCTAGAGAGGATCTCTGTAAAATTACGGGACGCTTGAGCAACTTGTCTAGTAGCTTGGACTTTTCGATTAATCTGCAAAACTTTATTAAACAAACCCAAAATACTTGCTACTACAGTTGCAAAAATTGCTGTAGCAATTACTATTTCCATCAAAGTAAAACCACTTTGATTGAGTTTTAAGTTTGTTTTAACCATTTAATAATTCTTCCAATTAGTTAAATAAGTTTCTAAAGAAATTTTACAGCTTGAACTAGTAGGGACCCCTGCACTTCTAGGACAACGCTTATCAGCCCACCACACGTCAACATGAACCTTAAGGCGTGGGCCAAGATTTTGATCAAATGGTGCAAAACTTTGAGTACTTAAAGTAATTTTGCGACTAAACCCAGAATTTCCAAAATCATCACCGTTAGCTTTATAAGCTCCTTGTGTTGGATTATTAACATCTAGATCCAAGCCATAAGAATTACTAGGAGTTAAACTCCAATACTGGTTCTCTTGATTATCGGCGTTGAAGTTTAAAACAAAATACTCTTCTGTATCTCGAGATCCGTTAGTGATTATAGAATAGCCATTTCCAGAAGCGCCAGTTAACCAATCCGGATAGCAGTTAGCTATAGAAGTTCCAGTATAAAAATCATAACAATTACCAGAAATATCTGTAGATAACCAATTAGTATCTCGCATATTTTTTACAGCCTCTATTCCTTCGCGGGCTAATCCTGTTGCTACTAGTTGTTTAGTGACACTCGTAGTTGCACCGAGGCCATATATTGCCAAGCCTACTGCTGCAGAAATACCCATAACCAAAACCACAGCAGCAACCATTGTTTCTATTAAAGTTTGGCCTTGTTGAATTTTTAAATTAGTAATTTTCATTTAATCAATAATTATTTACCGCCATTCTCGCCCTTACCACCATCTACATCTACGCCTACACCTCCACCACCTTCAACCTCTCCATCAGACTCTTCTTTTGGCCCATTGTTTATCTGAGGAATATAAGTTTCTACCTTACCACTTAAACCAGAAATACTAACCCCCTTTAAAACGGAAGTCTGGGAGCTAGAAAAAACTAGTCCTAAATTATAATTAGATTTTGGAGCTAAATCAGGAAAACTTCTTATTGTGTCTGTGATATCATTGCGGCAACCGCCAGAGCCTGCAAAATAAGTTTTTCCATAAGTTACACTGAAGATTGCAAAAATACAATCAGGATGAGTGATTGAATCACCCGAATAAATCCCTTGAGGAGTTAATACAAGGTCAGAAATAGAAACCCCAGATGGCATTCTAATAGTTTCAACATCATAGTATTCATAATCATCACCAGCTACTGCACCTACTGCATAATTAGAAGAGTTTTTTTCAAATCTAATTACATAATACTTTGGAGCTATTCCAGTAGAAAGATTTCTAGATGATACGGCATAGCTCTGAATTTTTTTGATATTAGTAAAAGCTTCGTTTTGAGCTATCGTCAAACTACGACCAGCGCGCTGTGAATTCCAATTTATCATTACCAAAGTAGATAAAGTTGCCATAATTACACAGACAACCAATAACTCTACAACTGTAAATCCTAATTGAAAATTTATTTTTTGGTTTTTCATTTCTTTTTGAGATCGTCAAATTGAGACTTTTTATCAGTATAACACAATTAAGCTAAGCCGATTAAGTGCCAATACCATTCTGCGATCCTGTAGCCAAACCATAAATTCACCAGTGCAGCTACTGCTAAAAATGTTCCAAAAGGTAACTTGCTAGATAATTCTTTTTTACCTGTTAGTAATAAAGGTACTGCCACCAATGTCCCCAAAATAAAAGCAATAAAGAAACAAATTAAGACATCAGGAAAACCGAATAACGCTCCTAAAAATAAGCCAAATTTTGCATCACCCAAACCCATCCAGCGACCTTTGGATACTTTCCATAATATATAAAAAGGAATAAATCCCACCAAAGCCCCACTTAAACCATGAGATAAAGTTAAAACATAACTTGATAGTGATCCAAAGTTAAAAGCTGTTATTAAAATATCCATTATCAATACTAGAACTGTGGCCGGAAAAACAACCCTATCCAAAATCAGATAATGTTCTAAATCTATTATAAATACTGTTATTAATGTCGACACCACAAACCAATACTTAATAACCACTACCCAATCAACGATCTGAGTTGGCTCCGAAGGGACGACTAATAAAACTACTAATAAAAATAGTAATCCCGTGATTACTTCTATCAATGGGTATCGCCACGAAATTTTACCACCACAATAACGACACTTTGCTTGATAAAATAAAAAACTAAATACTGGTATTAAGTCTATCCAGGTAAGTTGATGATTACACTTTGGACAATGGGATCGCCCCGTTAAAGATTCATTTCTAGGCAAGCGCCACACTACTACATTTAAAAAACTGCCAATAA
>CAYRJC010000036.1:0-9446 GCA_964424635.1 uncultured Candidatus Saccharibacteria bacterium
TCGGTCAAAGACTTTTCCATTTTGACTCTCAGCCAGAACACCTGCTTGGATAGCCAATGGTTGATTAACAGATTTTGTTTGCAGAGCCATAAGAAGTTGATCAAAACTATTGGGAGCAAATCCAATTCTCCAGCGGGCAATAGTGTCCGGTGCAAGGGCTCGACTCTTTAAATAATTTTTAGCTACTGCTCCAGCGGGACTTTGCAAAACTTTTTCAAAAAAACTGGTTGTAAATTCATTGATCCTAATTAACTCTTGTAAAACAGATTTTTCCGGACCAGCAGGAGCTTTGAATTTAGGCAACTCTATTCCAGCCATCTCTGCAGCCATTTCTAAAGCATCTCGGAATTCAACATTTTCGTAACGCTTGATAAAACCAAAAACATCTCCGCCTTCCCCACACCCAAAACAATGCCAAATCTGCTTGGATGGAGAAACCATAAAGCTAGAGGATTTTTCATGATGAAATGGACACAAACCTTTTAGGTTAGTGCCGCTTTTTTTAAGCTGAACATAGCGCCCTATTACAGTGGAGATGTCGAGCTTATCCTTGATGTCTTGAATAGTATTATCTGTCATTTTGACTTTATTACCTTAACTTTACCAATAAAAAACCATCTTTACCAACTCGACAGAAATGACTATAAATGCTAGAATAAACAAGATTTTTACTAATAAATTTGTTTCTTATTGATGGAAGCGTCGCATAGTGGTCTAGTGCGCTCGCTTGGAAAGCGAGTAACTCGCAAGGGTTCGGGAGTTCGAATCTCCCCGCTTCCGCCAATAGGAAATAACCTAATAAGAATTAATTAGATAAGTAAGTAATTAAATAGTAAACAATATGGCTAAATCCCAACTCAACAATCTTAGCAAGCGTCAAATTCTAGAAAGCTTGATGTACGAACAAAACCAAAGTAATGCAACACTATCCAGATTAGTAACTGCTGTAGCTCGAACTGCTGGAGTTGACGCTGAAAAATTAGCAGAAAATTTTATTGATGATAAAGCTAATCAAGAATTTATTGATAAATTCAATGCTGCTGTAAAAACCAAACATACTGAGATTCACAAAAATCCAAATAACGAATCTAGCGATTCTGCAAAAGAAGATAACTCAGATTCTTCAGAAGTAAAATCAGAAAATAACGCTGAATAAAAATTTACTGCTACTTTAATTCTGCAAAGAATTATATCTGATTTATGAATAAATATTCGCAAATTAAAACATATTTTCCGATTATTGTTTGGCCTGCTTTGGTTTTTGCTATTCATCTTTTATCACAAGAATTAGGGTTTTATAATAAAATTACGTGGTTGGATACTCCGATGCATTTTATAGGTGGAATGGCAATTGCAGCTGGTAGCTATTCTATATTCTCCCACCTAGAAAAGAAAAATGAATTAAAAACCAATTCAATTGTAAAAATATTTCTAGCCATAAGTATTACAGCACTAGCAGCAGTCCTGTGGGAATTCTCAGAATATATCAGCGATAGTATTTTACACAGCCATATGCAATCTAGTATTTATGACACAATGAAAGACTTAAATATGGGGCTACTGGGAGCAATAGCGGTAAGTCTCTTCAAAAACCGCAAACCATAAATCGCCGAAAGGCGATTTTTTTGTTATCGCTTACAATTGACACAAGCCTCAATTTAGAATATCATTTAATGTTAATCATAAAGATTAAATAGTCATATAAAACGTCAGGAGGAAATATGCAAACAAATTTAGTAGAAACCGGATACAAAACGCCAGAAAAAATACTTAAACGAGGGTTAGGAAATTTTGAACTAACAGAAACTGACTTGATCGAGTCTATTGTTGAAAGAAAAAGAACAGAGCTAGTAGAATCCCATCAAGATACTTTACAATGGGAAGATGTTAGTCCTAAAGAAATCATAAAAAAGATATATTCTGGAGCAGAAGGATTCCGGGAGTATAACAATAAGAGAAGCAAAAGAAATTGCGCTAAGGAAACCCGAGATAATATACCATTCGGAATTGCTTACCCAAAAATTTGCATACTATTATTTTTAGTTCCTATTTTCTTTATTTCCTATTTGTTTGGAGTAATATTTAACCACAGTTTTGAAAGCTATGCCGGTCTAATCTTTTCTTATTTAGGCTTAAGCATACCTGTTATTATTACTTCAGTTATAGCGTTGAAAACTTTTTACTTTCATGCCTGGCATGATTTAAAGTTATTTGGTAAATTTCAAGGAAAAATCAATGCTTGCTACGACAAAATAGAAGAGGAGCTAAAAAAATTTTGTTACAAACTTGAAACGGATAATGATTTTTATTTGGATAATTTGATTGAAGAATTAAATGCGCAAAAAGCATCTCATGTCACTAAATTTAACAAAATAGGAAATGATTTAATGAATTTAGTAGAACAACCGAGAAAAGCAGCCAAGTTAAAAATTAGAAATCTTAATTCTCAAATCAAGCAAACGCCTAAACTTAAAGAACTTTACGCTGCTGAAGATGTTGAGAAAATAAAGGCTGATCTGATTCGAAAAAAAGAGAAACTAACAGAATCAATTAAAAATCTTTCTCCGCTAGAGTTATTAATTTCCCAAAAGATGCAAAAAGTCAAAACTGGCTTGAAAAGCATGGATAGCACAATAACAAAATTAGTGGAGCATAAGGAATCTACTACCGATGTAAACAAACTTATGACCGATATTCGATCAAGCCTAGGTGATGGATACGCGGAGTGGGGATACATCGAACAATCCAAGTATAACCGCGATTTGACTAAAATCTTAAATGAACTTGATGAGCTTGAAGAGTCGATGGAACAAATAACCACTGCGACTTGCCAAGCTGCTGGCATCTTAAGTGCCGGAGAAGAAAGATTAGCGCTAAATGCCTAATCTGGTTTAAAAATTTTAGCTAAATTGTATAAGATAACTATCAAAATAGCATTTCACTAAAATACAAAAATGAATTTCTATATTATAAAAGCTTTTACCTATTACTTTACATTAACAGCCTGTACCAAGTTCATACGCTGACCCAAAGGATTTCCTGCCACTAATACAACTTTTTCTCCTTTATGAATTAACTTTAATCGTTTTGCTTCGGCAACAAAATAATCTAATAAACCCTCTACGTTCTTTAGAGCAGTTAAGCTTTTTACATACAAAGGTCTTACGCCCCAGAATAAAGCCATCTGCCTATATACCTTTGCGCGGTCAGTAAGAATCAATATCGGTGCCCCCGGGCGCTCTCGTGAGACAAATCTTGCTGTATAACCACTTTCAGTAGTCCCAATAATTGCCTCAGCATCCACACCAATGGCTAATCGCAAAACCGCCCCTGCAATAAGAGAAGCTTTGTAGTCATCCACACCACCTTCATTAGTAAAAGGATGGGCTGGCATATCATCATAAGGAGAGCTTTCAGTAGCTTCGATGATACGGCGCATTTCAGTAACCGCTTCGACCGGGTAACTTCCACTAGCGCTTTCCCCAGATAACATCACACTATCAGCATGATCAATTACACTATTAGCAACATCCGATACTTCGGCGCGAGTCGGACGCGGATTGCGAATCATAGAATCCAGCATTTGAGTTGCAACAATAACCGGCTTCCCATGACTATTGCATTTTGCAATTAAATCTTTTTGAATCAAAGGCACCTGCGAATCAGCAATCTCTACTCCAAGGTCGCCGCGAGCAATCATGATTGCATCAGACTCAGTTAATATCCCATCAAAATTTGCAACAGCTTCTTTGCGTTCTATCTTAGAAATTATTTTTGGCGGATGTAGCCCCTCCGGTAAATACTTCTCGATTAATTTTTTTAGGTTAATAATATCCTTATCATTACGGACAAAAGATAGAGCAACATAATCGACATCGTTTTTTAATCCGAACTTTAAGTCAGCCAGGTCTTTACTAGTAATAATTGGAAAAGTGATTGCACTGTCTGGAAGATTAACCCCTTTATGAGATTTCACGATTCCGCCATTAATAACTTTACAGAAAATTTTTCCATGAATCTTAGAACCAGCCTTACTAGGCAAAACTTTTACAATTTTTAATTCCATTAAGCCGTCTTCTATCAAAATTCTTTCACCTTTTTTTACAGACCGACTAATATCAAAGTCCATACCAAAGTCTTTACCCAAAATAACAGTTTGACCCTTTTTTATAGTAACTGGATTATCTAAAGCACCTATTCTAATCTTAGGTCCTTGTAAATCTTGCAAAATGGCAATTGGCTTTCCCACCTTTGCCGAAACCTGACGAATAGTATTAATTAATTTCAAATGATTTTCATAACTACCATGAGAAAAATTCAGCCTGGCAACGTTCATTCCATTGAGGAACATTTTAGTAAGAATTTTTGGGTCTTCCGAGCTAGGACCAATCGTACAAATAATTTTTGTTCGTTTCATAAAAAGTATTAATTAGGCTTTAATTATAACAAAATTAATACTATTAAGCTAAAATCATATAAATAAAAAAATTTAAATTAACCTAAAATAAAGCAGACTGTCTGGGCTTAAGTAGTAATTTGTTACGTTCCTCATCAGAATAAATTTGAATCTTTCCAAACTGGCCATCGTACCCACCAGCAATATTTACTCTACCCTCCCTAACTCTAATAACACTCTCGGCAATAGAGGAGTTAGATAATTTTTCTAAATTTTCTCTTGTTGTATTCAAAAGTATTTCAAATTCCGATAACTCTGCAACCATTGCTTCATATTGAGCCAAAACTTTTTTACTACTAGTTCCAACCCCTAAAGTTTCGGCGATTATTTCTTCTAATGGAATAATACTGCGGAAAGGAACTGCTCCAGATAGCTCAAAACCATAATGTCTCTTCGAAGATTCTACGACAGAGGAATTACTCAGATCATCCACCCTGGCCATTACACCGCGCAACAACTTTTTGCCACACACCGGACAAATTCCACCTAAGCGACTAGTTTCTTCGGGCAAGCAAGAAAATTTACAATCGCGGTGACCATCAAGATGATACTTACCTTCCTCTGGAAAAAATTCTAATGTTTCTATAAAGCTACTAATGCCTTGAGTTTTTAAATTCGCGCTCTTAGATTGCCTCAGACTTGGCACACCACTCTTTATAGCACTAATAATCTCAGTATAAGATAATTTATCTTTATCAATCTCAAAAACATTTGCTTCGCGCCCTAGTTTGCGCAAACTGTGTGCATCCGAATTAGAAATTAATGCAAGACTATCCAACCCTGGCACCTGCCAGTTCATTTTAGGATCGCTAGACAAACCAGTTTCTATTGCAAAAATATATTTTGAATAATCACCATAGCACTCTTCTAAAGAATCAAAGCCAGACAAAGAACCAAACACTCCGAAATGCGGAGTCCATGCATGAGCTGGTACAAGCTCTATTCTCGAATCAGTGTCTTTTATAATTTTTATAAGTTCATCACACTGCACACCCATTATAGGACGGCCATCTGATTTTAAATTTACACCTCGGTCAGTTAAATTTTTAATTAGCTTTGTAGCAGACTCAAAGTTTGGCGCAAACACCAAATTATGAACCCTGCGAACTTTATCACCTTTTTTATAAATAGAAGCCAGTTCTACAGTAAGCATAAATAAAGCTTTTGAACTACTATTTTTTAGCTTATATAAGCCATTTTTATACTCTTCTAAATTTTCCTGAAGCTCAGCAAACCAAGCTGGGTGAGTAAAATCACCAGTTCCTAAAATATTAATTCCTTTTTTATCTGCCCATGTTGCTAAATTAATTGGATTCAAATCTTTACTACAAGCTCGGGCATATTTAGAATGAATATGTAAATCAGTAATAACTTTCATAGCATTCCTTTAATGATAAACAAATTAAAAAATTATTAATTATGATTGCTCAAATTAATTTTCTAGCAAATTCTAAATGTTCAGGAGTATTAATTCCATATACTTCTTCTGGTGAAATAGACAAAGAATAAACTTGGCCGCCGTCTTTAATGGCTAATTCAACAATGTCAGTTAGGTAAAACTCATGCTGGGCATTATGGTCACCAACTTGATCTAGTTTGCCCCATAACCAAGAAGAATTAAACATATATATTCCAGGATTTACTTCGGTAATTAATTTTTGATCCTCACTACAATCTTTATATTCTTGAATCTTAACCACTCTACCAAGATTATCACGAATGATTCGACCATAACTTAAAAAATGTTCGTATTGATTTTCAAAATTCGGCAAAATTGTTGTAAACATCGAAATATTTGCCTTGTTGGAATTATGTAAATTGATTAACTTACCAAGAGACTCCTTGCTAGTAAAAGGCATGTCTCCATACAATACAATAAAATTTTCTGCAGTAACAGCTTCTTTACTGGACAATACTGCGTGGGCAGTACCTTTTTGATCGAACTGAGTAATATAAATATACTTATCACCCAAAGTTTGCTTAACCAATTCTTGTTTAAAACCAACTACTATTATAGGGGAAGTAATTTGTGGTATATTTTCAACTTCCTTTAAAAGGTGAGATATAACAGCTTGGTCTTTAAGGGGCAACAAAACCTTTGGTACATCAGCACCCATTCGCGTACCTTTTCCGGCAGCCAAAATGACAATTTGTTGAGACATAGGATAATTATATCAACGTATAAACAACAAAACAAAAAGCCATAATAATAAATATTAGGCTTTTAAATAATAAAGCAACCCTGCTTAAAGATAATATGTGGGGTTAAAGCATTAGTTTATCTCACATTTCGTGCCATAAATGCAAACCAATGACATGAGCGAAGTTTAAGTTTAGCCATTGAGCCGGCGCCTACACTCTCCTCCTTGGTTATAAGCCCATTGTGCCATGGAATTAAATTTACCCCAGCCAGTAAGAGCATATAAATTATGATAGTAATCACCTAAAGCAAACCATGCGCTACACACATCAGGACGAGTCTGACTACTATCCTTGTTAATATCAAATGTAGGCTGGACTATATTAGGGTAATCTCTGGAAGCTAAAGCTGAAGCCTTGGCTGCGAGATCCTGAATCTCAGCTAAACCAGCTTTGGTTTTTACCACCACTGGATCCATTGCCTTGATCCTAGCAATAAGCGCATCATATTCTGATGTATTCTTATTAACAATAGCACCTGCAGCATCTGAGTAATCAGCAGACGAAGATGTTCCCTTGTCCTGTAAATTAACAATAGCAACACTTGCAATAACACTGATTACAATAGAAATCAATGCGGTTACTACTAATTCAGAATTTATTTTCATATTTCAAAATTAATTATTCTTAATTTTATTATATTATGAATGAATTAATGCTCCAATTCACTTATCCCCATATAAAAAAACTCGCCTTTAGAGCGAGTTTTTTATTAAAGGGCAGCTACCTACTTTTGCACTAGCATGCGCTAGACTATCATCGGCACGAGCGCGTTTTACTGCTGAGTTCGGGATGGGATCAGGTAGGACCGCACTGTAAATGCCACCCGGCTGGTGATTCCTATATTACAAGATAACTTGTTTAATTTACAGAAATTACTAACCCGAAGGCATTATTAAATTATGCTTTGAAAACTAAATAGTGATAATGAGCAAGTCTTGCGTTAAACACAAAATGACTTTCGTCGCTCTATTGTAAGACGTTACACTGTATTCGATAAACTTATAGCAATTGCTTACCTTGTTCTAAATTAGCGCAAGGAGAATCACAAATTGCTTGTCAAAAAGGTTGTATAATCTTCGTACTTGAAATGACTTGCGTCATAACAAATAAAAGATAAGATTAAAACTTTCGGTTGATTAGTATTGCTCGGCTCAATGTATTACTACACTTACACCTGCAACCTATTAAATCGCCACTTTTTATCCAGGCAAGCCCTTCAAAAAAATATTGATTGAAATACGCAGTAGTCTTCTGCGAACCTTTCGTATCCCGAAGGATACAACGAAACCTAGTCTTGTGGACAGCTTCGCGCTTATATGCTTTCAGCGCTTATCTAAACTAGACCTAGCTACCCCGCCGTGCTCCTGAAGGAACAACGGGTACACCAGAGGTCTATGCATCTCGGTCCTCTCGTACTAGAGACGCGCCCACTCAAGTTTCGTACACCCACAGCAGATAAGGACCAAACTGTCTCACGACGTTTTGAACCCAGCTCGCGTACCACTTTAATTGGCGAACAGCCAAACCCTTGGGAGCTTCTTCACCCCCAGGACGTGATGAGCCGACATCGTACATTATTCCATACTTTCATATGGTGCAGACTATATCTTCATCTTATCAGCGACCTTAGTTTGCAAAGCAAACATAGCCTGCCGTTCTATTCAACAAAAAAATTTGGCATAACCAAATCATTATTGTAAATATGTGTGTTATCAGTAATAACCAATACACACTAGATAAGAGTCGGCGTATTACCTTGATTTCTAAAATTATTAGAACTATCAAAGTCTCCCCTTTCGGGTCAGTCGTTACGGGGTCAATCTAATATTTTATAAGTTAGAACTAACTCAATATTAGACGACTTCCCACGGTATTTCCATGTAATACTTTTCTGAAACTAACCACAGTATTACTTACGGGTTCACCGTTATAAGCCGAATTTATTTATCTTTCAATTTTTATCTACAGCATCTTTCGATACCATAAGACGGAAGAAAGACCATTGGTATGAGATCACTCTCAAAGCACCCCGATTATGTTAAGGTGCCAAACCTTCTCGTCTATGTGGACTATTGGAGAAGATCAGCCTGTTATCCCTAGAGTAACTTTTATCCGTTGGGCTTTGCGTCTTCCACTCGAACGCATCGGATCACTAACTTCTACTTTCGTACCTGCGCGAGTCGCCACTCTTGCAGTCAAGCAAGCTTATGCGTTTGCACTATCAGCGCGATTTCCATCCGCGCTTAGCTTACCTTAATAAACGCCTCCGTTACCATTTAGGAGGCAACCGCCCCAGTTAAACTACCCACGAGCCACTGTCCTTGATCAGGTTAAAATCAAGTTAGAAACAACGTTCACACAGGGTGGTATTTCACTATTGCCTCCACCTCAGCTAGCGCCGAGGCTTCAAAGGCTCCCACCTATGCTAAACAATATAAACACTGTTTCAATAACACGCTATAGTAAAGCTTCATAGGGTCTTTCCGTCTTGCTGCGGGTAGACGGCATCTTTACCGCCATTGTAAGTTCATCGGAGTGTTCGTTAAGACAGTCTTCTACTCGTTATGCCATTCGTGCGGGTCGTAACTTACACGACAAGGAATTTCGCTACCATAGGACGGTTATAGTTACCGCCGGCGTTCATCAGGGCTTGGGCTTCGAGGTTGCCCCAAAAGCTTTGACCTTCTGACACTGGCCAGGCATCAGCCCGTATACATCAGCTTGCGCTTTAGCACGGACCTAAGTTTTTGATAAACAGTCGGGAGAAGTCTTTCGCTGCGGCCTGTTT
>CAYRJC010000037.1:0-9437 GCA_964424635.1 uncultured Candidatus Saccharibacteria bacterium
ATCATTGAATAATGCACATTTTAATATGTCAGGATTGACCATTATGACTAGATCAATGACAAGTTTAATAAAACCTACTCTTTACGATTTATTTAGTTTGCATATTGAAGCACGGGGAGAGAGGACGACCTCACGGAATGATGCTGATATTGTATTTTCAGAAAAAGAAGGTATAACCCCTTATGATGTTTTACAAATCACTGCCAATTATTTATAATTTAATTGAGGGCTATTTGATAACTTCCTTCTAAGCCTATCTTATTTAGTTATCAAGCTTTCCCTCGCAAAAACCCCGGTTCCGGGGTTTTTATAATAATTTTGTAAATCAACCTAAAAATGATATAATAATTAAAGAAAACCGATAAAAAACTCGGCGAATTTGTGGTTTGATTCTAACCTGAAACAAAAATGATTACAGCTGAACTCAATCAGCTTCTCCTAAAAAAGCGCATTATTTCTAAAGCAGACTTAGAGGCTTTAGATAAAGAATGGCATGCCTTAAAAACCCCAAACCATTGGGAAGATTTTTTAGTTGAGAAAAAAACTATTACAGAGAATGATCTCCTCAAGGTTAAAAGTGAAGAATTTAATACAGAAATCATAGATCTTCATGATCAGCAGATTACCGAAGATTTGCTTAATTATGTCCCAGAACCAATTGCTCGTCGTCATCAAGTAATAAGCTTTGCTAAGTCTAAAAACGAACTTAGCTTAGCTATGATTGATCCTACTGATCTTCAGACTAAAGAATTCATAAAAAAGAAGACTGGTTTAGAAATAAAAGTTTTTTTGATGGGGAAGTCTTCTTTGGATTTTGGTCTATCTAAATACCATAATAACCTTGAAGGTGAAATTCAGCATATGGTAGCAGAGGGAAGCTCTTCTTCGGAATCAGGCGAGGTGAGCGATGACCTTAAAAAGATGGCAGAAGAAATCCCAATCGTCCGAGTGGTGGATACCTTGTTAGAATATGCAGTCATAGAAAAAGCATCTGATATTCACATTGAACCTCAAGAGAATAGTGTTGCTGTTCGCTATCGTATTGATGGGGTGCTGCACGATGTAATGACTTTACCAAAAGCAATTCAAGCAGCGTTAGTAGCTCGTATCAAAGTGCTTTCAAATCTCAAAATTGACGAACACCGCATGCCGCAAGATGGTCGTTATAAGATAGAGAAAGACGGCTATAAATTCAGCTTGCGTATTTCTACTATTCCAATTTTTGATGGTGAAAAAGTGGTAATGCGTTTGTTAGACGAATCTAGTAAAGCACTGAGTTTAGAAGCTTTGGGTTTTTTGCAATCACAGCTGGAATTAGTAAATCGCAATATTCATAAGCCTCACGGAATGATGCTTATTACTGGACCAACCGGAAGCGGTAAATCTACATCGCTATATGCCATTCTTACTATTTTAAATACTAAGCAAGTAAATATTTCTACTATTGAAGATCCTGTAGAATACCGAATCGGCGGTGCTAATCAAATGCAGGTTAATCCAAAAATTGGTTTAACTTTTGCAATGGGGTTACGTGCTTTACTTCGTCAGGATCCTAATATAATCATGATTGGTGAGATTCGCGACCAAGAAACTGCTGAAGAAGCCATGCACGCTGCCATGACCGGGCATATTGTACTTTCTACTCTTCATACCAACTCTGCGTCTGCTGCGCCTCCGCGGTTGATCGACATCGGGATTGAGCCTTATTTAATTGCTTCTACTTTAAACGCAATTATGGCTCAGCGTTTAGTGCGTATGGTGTGTCCAGATTGTAAGGCTGAAAAGCCGGTTGATGCCGAGATTGCTGCTTCGTTAAAAAAACAATTTAATCTGGATAGCTTAATGACAGTCTTGGAGAATTTGAATTTAACAAATGGTGCTAAGAAATTTGAAGATCTCAAGTTTTACGAAGGTCAAGGTTGTGAAAAATGTAGTCGTACCGGATATAAAGGACGTATTGGGGTCCATGAAATCCTAGAAAATACCCCTCAAATCGAAGAATTGATCGTAAAGCGGGCTACTAGCCAAGATATAGAAAAGCAGGCAGTTAGCGAAGGAATGATTACTATGTGGCAAGATGGATTTATAAAAGCTGTACAGGGTCAGACTACGATCGAAGAAATTTTGCGCGTTACTAAAGAATAATTTTGATGGCAATTTTTACATACACTGCAGTTAGTAAAGACGGTAAACATCAAACCGGCGAAATAGAAGCCGTTAATTTTTTGTCGGCTGGACATCTTTTGAAGGAACAGGGGATGATTCCCACCGAACTTACCGAAAAAAATACTTTCAACTGGTTAAGTTATTTTCAAAATATTTCTAGCGTTCCCTTAAAAGATAAAATTGCGTTTATTCAGAACTTGTCTTTACTTCTTAAGTCTGGTGTGGCTGCTCCACGAGCAATGCGAATTATTTCTAAGCAAACATCAAACAAAAAATTTAGAGGAATTTTGGAAGAGCTAGCTGGTGGGGTCGAAGCTGGAAAGTCTTTGCATGAGTCTATGGCTCTACATCCGCAGATTTTCTCTCATATTTTTTTGAGTATGGTTGAAGTAGGAGAATTGTCTGGAAACTTGGAAAAAAGTTTGGATTATTTGCATGTTCAGCTTCAGCGAGAAGCGGATTTAAAATCCAAAACAAAAGGAGCGATGATTTACCCAACTGTAATTGTGGTTGCTATGATAATTATTGGTACACTGCTGGCGATTTTTGTTTTACCTTCTCTTACCGCAACCTTCAAAGACTTTGATGCAGAACTACCAATCCTAACTCGAATTGTAATTATTGTAAGTGATTTTATGGCTGCTCATGCGGTGATTGTAATAATTGGTATGATCGCAATAGCTGCAGGGTTTATTTTGGGATTGCGTACTCCTGTGGGTAAAAGAATTTTGTGTGCTTTTCTTCTTAATATGCCAATGATCAGTCCTATTGTTAAGAAAATTAATGTAGCGCGTTTTGCTAGAATTTTAGGTTCTCTGATGAAGTCTGGGATTTCTGTTGTGCAGGGTCTTCAAGTAACAAGTGAGGCTTTAAGTAACGTATATTATCAAGAAGTACTTATAGATACTGCAGAAAGTGTTAAGCTTGGTAAACCGCTTACAGAATCACTGGCTAAGCATGATAAGTTGTTTTCTTTTTTGGTAACCCAGATGATTTCTATTGGGGAAGAAACTGGTAATCTTGAGCAAATTCTTGATCAATTAGCTGAGCATAACGAAGCAGAAATTGATGATACGATGAAGAACATTTCTTCTATTATAGAACCTTTATTATTGCTGGTAATTGGTGTTGTGGTTGGGTTCTTGGCTTTGGCATTAATTATGCCAATTTATAATATTAGTTCTTCTATTGGTTAATTTAAAAGTAATTAAACATCTAATTTAGTAACTGTTTTGATATAATTACCATACAAATGCATTTTAATATCTTACAAAAAAAGCACCATTATATCGGTCTTCATATTAATAATCATGCTATCAAGGCTTTGCAGTTTGGTATTTCTAAAAATTCTAATTCTGTAAAAGCATTTACTAATGTTGCTATGCCAAAAGGCTTGATTATAAATGATGATTTTACCGATCATGATGCTTTGGCAGATTTAATTTCTAGAAGTTTGGATAAGCCGCAGCACGGTAGCTTTTCTACTAATAGAGTAATTGTTGCTTTGCCAGAATCTAAGTCTTTTGTTCGCATTATTCCTATGCAGTTGATGTCTGATAGTGAAGTAGGGAACGCTATTATGTTCGAGGCAGAAAGTTATATTCCACTGCCTATGGATCAAGTTTATTTTGATTGGCAAGTTTTAGAGCGTAAATCTGATGGTATGGATGTTTTGGTAATCGCGTCGCCTAAGGCTTATGTAGATAATTATATTTCAATTCTGGAAAAAGCTAATTTGAAAATCGCTGGAATAGAAACAGAAGCACAAAGCGTGTCTCGCGCTTTGGTTCCAACCAAAATTAAGGAACCGATTTTGATTGCCGATATGGATGCATTCAAAACAGCATTAGTCATGGTTCAGGATGGGGCACTGCAATTCACTTCGTCTATCCCTATTGCTGGTAATATCTTTACCGAACGTTTGGCTAAGGTGGCTTCTATTCCTGCTCCTGAAGCAGAAAAAATTAAGCGAGAACTTGGTTTTACTAACACAGTTCAGTATCCGAACTTGAAATTACAGTTAATGCCAGTTATGGAAGATTTGGCTGCGGAAATAAAAAATATTTTGAAGTTTCATTATGATCATCACGAAACTCATATTGCTACTTTACTACTGACTGGTGGGGGAGCTAAGCTTCAACATATTGCCGAATCTTTAGAACCTTTACTTGTTGACTATGCCCCTCTTAAAGTCACTGTTTCTAATCCTCTAGAGCACATCCCTAATTTGCAAGAAGTTGCTTTGGGTCCTTACGAAGCTTTGAGTTTTGTTACAGCTATTGGCCTAGCATTATGGGAGATAGGAGATTTAGAATGAAGCATATAAATCTATTACCTAAAAATAAGCAAACCGAACTCTACTATGAAGATTTGTACCATAGCACAAAAGTAGCTGTGGCTTTAGGTGTGTTTATATTATTATTAGGAGTTGTCTCTCAAGTTTTTGTTTCGGTTTATTTGCGAAATAAAGAAAACAGCCAAGTTACTGAAATTGAATCTTTAAAACAACAGACAGATAAAACAGAAAATGCTGAACAAAAAACTCAAATTCGGCTTATTAATAACCGAATGCAAGACTTTGAAAAGCTTGCCGCAGACTCTCCAAAATGGTCAGTGGTTTTGCGGGCATTTTCTAGTTTAGTACCAAAGGGTGTAAAAATTAGCAGTTTTAGGGCTGACAGCAAGACTGGAAAAATTAGTATCGCAGGTTTCAGTCCGAGTCGTGATCAGGTGATCGAACTGTATAATAATATTAATACTGATAAAGACCAC
The DNA here is from genome assembly GCA_964424635.1 of uncultured Candidatus Saccharibacteria bacterium. Classification (GTDB taxonomy): domain Bacteria; phylum Patescibacteriota; class Doudnabacteria; order UBA920; family UBA920; genus UBA920. The sequence goes on from CAYRJC010000037.1 coordinate 4,939, forward strand.
TTTAAAGATATTGATTATCCATTAGAAAATGTTGCTAAGCCAGTTAATGTGAATTTTAATTATACGTTTTATATTCAAGATGGGATTTTGGTTCCTAAGGCACCAACTCCTCCAGCAAAATAACTATAAATGGTATTTATATGTTTAAGTTAAATTCAAGAATAAAATTATTTATAACCATGATCATCTTCGGTATATTTGCGGGATGGATGTTTTTATATGGTTATGGAATAATGGAGAATAAAAATTTAACAAAACTAGACAGTGTTAACAAAAAGAATTTGGAGATAGAAGTTCTTAAGAAAGAACAATTAACTTACGAACATGGTAAAAAATATATCGCTACTCTTTCCGAAAAACCTTTTCCTCCACAAGACTTATTTAGCAAAGATACAAAAGTAGTTAAAGAGATTCGTACTTTAGAAGATTTAGCTAAAAAATATGGATTGGAATTTACTTTAGAAGTTTCTGGGACTACAAAAACCGCTGTTAAGGCTACTGATGTAGGCGGGGATTTACTACAGGTTCCATACACAGTAAATGTAGAAGGTCCTTATAATAATATTCAAAAGTATGTTGAAGCAGCGGAGCATACTGCGTTTATTAATCAAACTCAAAGTTTGGCAATTGTAGCTTTAGAAGGAGGCAAGTCTAAAGCATCTTTGGTATCAGTATTTTATTTAAAACCATGAAAATGAATATAAGTTTAGATTTTAAAACTATTTTATCATACGTTCTAAAGCGATTTTCTTTGGCGTTATGGGTGTTATTGGCTTTTGTTATTATCGCTGAGGGTTTCACTATTAAATCTTCTATAAATAAAATTCAGAAAGCAAATGAACAAACACAGTTTAATGGGTCTCAATTGATTAGGGTTAATTTTACCACTTATGATTCTATAGAAAAGAGACTCAATAGTAATAGTTCTTTTGTACCGGCCGAGCCTACCACGATTGACCCATTTGGGCTTGCTGATAACCCTAATTAAATCATTGATTTATTTGCTGGTTTTTGCTAAAATATTTTGGTATTGATTTTTTTAATATCTATGGATCGGTAGCTCAGCTGGTAGAGCAGTTGACTCTTAATCAATTGGTCGTGGGTTCGAGCCCCACCCGGTCCACCAAAAAACATCACATAAGTGATGTTTTTTAAATAAAAAAGCAGACTTATAGTCTGCTGTAATTTGATTTTTTAAGATTCAAATTATTGTTATTGTCTCATAAATTCGAACAACCGGTTTTCGTTATATGCTCGGATAATTGCCTGGCATAATTCCGGCAGAACTTTATTCTTTTCGCTGATCCATGTGTGCTGTAGAGTGGCACCCCATGTATTCGCTGGTCCTCGTCCTTTTAGCCATCTGGAGCCAGGCTTTATGTTTCTGGTTAGATGACCGTTAATGGCGAGGTTGTTAATGGTATCATTTACCATTGAAATAAAATTTGGAAAAATTCCTGATCCAACCCATCTTCCTAAGACGAAAACATCGTTGCTGTCCATATTAATACCAATTAAGTATGGGTCACGGTTAATGGTTCTGTTAGCTTCTTTGCTCCATGATTCTGCTGCTAAGCGATGATAAGGAGTAAGTATTGCCACAGCATCAAACATTTTTAATGCCCGGGGAATTACTTCACTGATGTATAACGTCGGCACATCTGTCTTATTATTAAAATCATTTATAGACCGAGATGATCGATTATGCATTTGAAAGAAGTCTGACAAGTTGGTTCCATTATGGATGTTGGATATATAATTTAATAAATTATTTCCACTTTTTTCCCACCAAAAAGCAACAGGAGCAGCGAAGATTAAATCTGTCAGCGCAACATGGGGGATTATAGAAATTTGTGATTTGGTAGGATTGTGTTCCTTATCCAACTCACAAATTTCAGTAGCTAACTGATAAGATCTGAGAGATTCGCCAAGTTGTTTATTGTGACCATACTTTTTAGACAATTCTTCTACCTTTTTTGCAAAATTTGATTTGTCATTAGGGTCTAGTCCGAAAGTAATCGCGCTTGTGCATAAATTTTGCATAAATGCATCGTGATTTTGTTCGTGTTTTCCAATAATATTTTGATCGGCAGCTTCTTCTGAAAGATCCGCGAATGGTTTGTTTTCCAGAATCTTTTTGGTTTCTTGGTTTGTAACCGGGTTGCCATATTTTTGCGAAGTGATTAATGCGAAAGCTTCTGTGCTGGGCGACCCTCTGCGGCTGCTTTGCAAGGATTGGTTTGGATTAACCTCTTCAACATATTCTGCATCGATAACGTTAATATCAGTTTCTTCGAATTCGTTCATATTTTCCTCCGAAATGTAATAAAATCGCTTATATATTTGATATTTAAGCAATTTTATTATAATGAATCTAGAGATTTTGTCAATAACAGGTGTTATATAGAATTTTATATTTAAGCTATAGCGGTATTTATTTAAAAATTAAAAATCTGCGATTTAACGCAGATCTCAGTTTAGATATTTCTTTTTGTAAAATATTCGTCAGCGAATTTTAATTGTTCTGGTGTTCCTACAGGAAGCCAGCGAGTAGCTTCTATTAAAGTGACTGGAATAGTAACGGCCATAGTTGCTAAGGTGTGAGGAAGACTATATTCAACCCCGTTTGGTACTGTAACTTTAGCTAATGGAAATTCAAAAAATTTGGGACTCAAAAAATAAGCGCCAGAGTTGATTAGTGTAGAAGAATCACTAAACCCATCAAATTTACCATCAGTATTTTTTACAATGCCATAGTTACTGGTTTGTTGACTAGCCCAGACCAACATTGAGTTTGGTGTCTGAATAAGTACTTCCAAATCTTTTTTAGTATATAAGTCATCGCCATTTACAACTAAAAAGTTATCGTGCAAAATTGGTTTTGCTTGCAGAAGTGCATCGCCAGTGCCTAATAGTTCTGTTTGGGTGACATACTGAATTGATTTACCGTCAGCGGTATTGCTTCCAAAATGTTCTTTAATCTGTTCTCCAAGATAACCGATGACTATAATGATTTCGGAAATTTGATCTGGTAGTGAAGCTATGGTGTGTTCTAATAATGCTTTGCCATTAATAGTGATTAAAGGCTTGGGATGTTTTTCAGTAAACGGACGAAGGCGTAAACCTTTTCCAGCGGCTAGGATAACTGCTTGCATAATTTTGTAATCAAATAATCTGTGTTCTGTTCTTTGTAATATGATTTATGGTGCACCCGGCAGGATTTGAACCTACTACCTTCTGGTTCGAAGCCAGACACTCTATCCAAATGAGCTACGGGTGCACGGTAAAATCTTCATAAGTTTAGCTCAATTCCCCAGGGAAATCAATAGAAATCAGTGGTATAATTGTTTTATGCTTAATCTACTTTTAGGCGAAGATATTTACGCCAAACAAGGATATTTAGAAGAAATCATAAATCAAAAAGGTTTAGAGGTTGCAAAATATAGCGCAGATGAGTCTTTGCCTAAGCTGGCTAGTTTGGCTGGACAGAGTCTATTTGGAGCAGGTCAGCTTCATATTTTTTTGAATTGTATAAGTCAGTATGAACTAGCAGAATTGCAAGATGCTTCTAATAGCAAGACAGAAATAATTTTTATTGAAAACTCTTTGGACAAGCGCCTTACTAAAACTAAAGAATTATTGAAAATTGTAGACCTTCATGAATTTCCATCACCTAATATAAGCTCTGCACCACAGTGGGTATTAAAGCATGCGGAAACTATAGGAATAAATATTCAACCAATTGCTGCTAATGAGTTAGTAAAGCGTTTGATGGGGGAGACCAAACAGACACTATCTGTATTAAGTGCTCATCAGGAGTTATTAAAACTTTCTAGTTTTGCAGATGGTAATATGATAACTAAAGAAATGGTCGAAGAATTAACTGTACCAGACTTGGCTATAGATTTGTTTACTTTACTAGATAGCATGGGCAACAAAAATAAATCTAATAGTATAAAATTGTTACAGCAATATTATGATGTCAGTAGTGAAGACGATAAGGTGTTGACTATCAGACTTTCAGCATTATTGGCTGATCAGTTTAGAAGTTTATTGATCGTAAGACAGTCTGAGGAGCAAGGTTTGGATGACAAGATGATACTCGCAGCAACGGGATGGAAAAGTGGACGCCTTTTTATTATGAAGAAGCTTTCAAAAAACTTTACTACAAAACAATTAATAGAAGCATTAAGTAAGTTTTATAATTTAGAGATAGAATTGAAGAATTCTACACTGCCTCCGCGCGTAGTAATAGATATGATAGTTGCGACAATCTAAAATTCATGCTATAATTATATTACATGTCTAAACGAACTCTATTTTTTTGCACTGCCATCGCTATCGCCGCTGCATTAACCTTTCCAGCGATCGCATTGTTAGCATAATTTAAAATCCTTTTGCTCTTTAAGTAGGGCGGAAGGATTTTTTAATAAAATAAATTATTAATTAAAAATAAAATGAAACATTTTATTAATCTTACAAAGATCATAACTATAATG
>CAYRJC010000038.1:0-346 GCA_964424635.1 uncultured Candidatus Saccharibacteria bacterium
GCACCACCGGCACCCCGGGGAGCGATGGCCTCGCCGCAGCGGGCGGTGGTAGCGCTCCCGCTGCAAGCGACGCGGACACCCTCGGTGCTGCCTTTGGCTCGTGGCACACTGGCGTGGGTGAAGGCGCCATCGGCAGCGCTACGATGCCGACGGGTCGAGGCGGTGCCTTTGGGCGTCGGCGTCATCGTGGCGGTCGACGCTCGCGCGGCGAGGGTCGCTTCGCCTACTCGGTGCAGGCCGCCGCCAACGCCGATCGCGAAGAGATGGACGTGATGCTGGCGAACAAGGAGAACGAACGCCAGGAACTCCTCGCCACCCTCGCAGAACAGCAACGCACCGCGCAGAA
>CAYRJC010000038.1:356-8395 GCA_964424635.1 uncultured Candidatus Saccharibacteria bacterium
GGCGTCGCCCGACGATCGACCAGCTCATGGGGCAGGCGTTCCGCAACCGCGACGCCGCTATTCGTGTCAACGGTCGGTTCGGCTTGCACCAGGACCTCCCACCGCTCGAAGTGCTCGGAGAGCGAGAGGCGATCGAAGCGATCAACATGCGCGACGACAAGCAGCGCGTGTTGCGTCGTGCGATGGAGGCTGAAGCGCGCGACGCTTCGGCAGCTTCCAACGAGATGGCTGCGGGCATCGCGAACAAGCAGAACGAGGCCGCGCAGCTCGCGGACCAGGAGCGGCAGCGCTCCCTCATGGGCTCGCTCACCGAAGCCGCGCACCGCTACGACGAGACCATGTACCACCTGCGCGGAACCGTCGTTGGCGCGTTCGAGGACATGAGCTCCGCCCTCGGGACCCACATCGCCGCATGGGCCGAGGGCAAGGAAACCTTCGGCGACGCGATGCAGGGGATGCTTGGGGACTTCCTCAAGGCCACGAGCAAGCGCGCGCTGATGTCGGGCACCGAGGAGGCGGTCGCGTCGCTCGCAAGCCTCGCGATTGGTGACCTCCGCGGGGCTGGTCTGCACGCCGCGGCGTCGGCGGGGTACTTCACCCTCGCGGGTCTCGCAGGGGCCGCAGGCGCCGCTGTAGCGCCCTCCGGCGCTGGCGGTGCTGGGGGTGGCGCGGCGTCGAGGGACAGGGCACCCAGCATCGCCCCTCGTTCGACGGACGGCAGTGCGACGGCGCAGAACATCACGATCAACTTTGGCGCCCCGGTGGTCGCGGGGAACCCCGCGCAGGCAGGCCGGATGATCGCTGGCATGGTGCGCGAGGCGATCATGCGCGAGGGCGTCACCATCCCCGGTCTGGGGCTCACCTGATGGCAGCGCTCACCCTCAAGCACGCGCTCGCGGCGCCCTTCTCGCTCGCGGGCGAGTCGTTTACCTTCAAGCTCTCGGGCTCGTCAGGGACGACGCGGACGGCGACCATCGCCGCGACCACGAACGTCTACAACGTCCTCGGCGCCTCGACGAACGACGCCCTGCGCATCCTCGCCGCTGCGATGACCGCAGTGCTCCCGGGCGGTGTGAGCGTCACGGTGGTGATGAACTCATCGAGCAAGGTCGTCGTGACCTTGACCGGCGACACGTTCAACACCTGCAACCTCCCGAGCTCGGCCATCGGCGCCATCCTCGGATTCACCTCGGCGGTGCCCGTCAACGCGGCGAGCGTGACCGCGGACTACCCGCCCAAGTACCTCGCGACCTTCGTCGAGGTCACCGGCACCGTGTGGACGCCTGTCGGGCAAAACACCTTCGCGGAGACCTCGGGCGGCGTGTCCTACGGCTACCAGGCGTCAACGCTTCTGTGGTCGGCAGAGCCAACCTTCGGGTTCATCCCGCTCTCCCCGTCGTTCAACGACAGCAACACGCTCCAGACGCCGTTTCACCCGAGCGACGCGAACCTCGGGAGCCTCGGATCGCACGCCGTGCCCTGGGGCGTCTCGGATCTCCTGCGCGTGTCCGGTGGCAAGACCCTTCACTACGCGCAGCGGAACTTCCAAGACCTGCTGACCTCGACGAGCGAACTCTACTACAACGTGTCCATCGCCGGAAAAGACCTCGCGACGCCGCGCGTGACGCGCCAGACGGGAGCGTGGGACAAGTACGTTCGCTGGACCGTGGCGCTTCTGCGGCAGACCTCTCCGACGGGGACGAGGGCGTAGCGTGGCCGTCTACCCGCTTGACTGGTCCTCCCTCGCCGCTGGCGGCAACGGGGCGCTGTGCGCGCTCATCGCTGGCTACCCGCATCCCATCGTGGCCGCGGGCGTCTCGCTGACCGATGTGTCGTGGACCTCGGACGCTGACACTGCATGGCACGCGGGGACCTCGGGGATCACCCCGAAGCCGTGGCTCGACGTGCCCAATGGGTGGAACTCCGCGGCGCCCCCGGTGGTGATCGAGGAGAAGTCCTCGCCGGTACAGCAGGAGGTGCAGATTTCGCCCATCTACCTGCGGCTCGCGGACCCAGCGAACGCGACGACGGGCAACGGGTCGGTGACCGAGCTCCTGTACTCCACGCGCTCGCAGCCCGCGACGTACCTGACCTCTTCGCTCGCGGCTGCGGCGACCACCGCGAACGTCGAGTCAACGTCGGCGTTCGCATCGTCGGGCGACCTCTACATCGGGCGCGAGGTGATCGGCTACAGCGGGAAGACCTCGACGACCTTCACCGGCCTCACCCGCGGGAAGTACGGCACCAGGGACAAGCTCCACGCAGTGCTGTCCGAGATGGTGCGTCCGCAGGTCTACGGCAACGCCTCGGGCCTCGTGACTCTCCCCTCGCTCAAGGGGCGTCGCGTGACGCTGTGGCTCCTGCGCTTCGCCAGCGCGTCGAGCACGACGGCGGTGGACCCCGCGCTCCTGTTCGACGGGCGCGTGGGTGCGGGCGTGACGCTCGAAGGCCCCGCCATCCACATCCCCGTGCTGCACGCGCTCAAGGCGCTGGAGACGAAGCTCCGCCCGACGAAGGTGCTGTTCTCGGGGTACCACCACAGCGGCGCTGCGGGGGACGTGTGGGCCGGTCGCGGCAACACGCCGTCTCCCGATGGGCAGCTCTTGTGTGTCTACGTCGAGCAGCGTGGCGGAGGGAGTACCGGGAGCAACTTCACCGTTTCGCTCACCGAGCGCGACGACGACAGCGGGTCCGGTACCGCGGGCTGGTGCCCGAGCGCCGCGGCCTTCCTCACGCGCTGGAACAACCGCGCATCCGCGCTCGTCGGTGGCGGGTACACGCTGCGTGCGGATTCGTCGGGCACGAAGCTCCGTCTCTCGCTTGCCAACGGTTCCACCACCTCGACACACGTCCAACTCGCAGCGGCGTGGAACACCCCGCCGTTGTCGCACTACCCGACCGAGGACCCAGCAGATGGTGGTGATACGCCGATCTTCCCGCTGACCGCCGCGGACTTCCCCGGCGCATGGGTCCCGTTGACCACGGGTGGTCCCTTCTACCTCTCGCAAACGGACGCGGGGCAGATCCCCACGCCACCGTCTGCGACGGGCGGAAGCGGCATCGACGGCGGCGCGTACCAGTGGGCCCTTGAGGCTCCGAAGGGCGACCGCCGCTGGACCATCCTCCTGTACGCCGTGGATGCCTCGGGCAACCCCGGCCGCGTCTCCGGTACCCTCGACGGCGGACCTCCCACCGACCCGATGGACGCCACCCTCACGGCGCCCACGGTCGCGGAGCTCGTCGCGCGGTGCACCGGGGATAGCTGGTGGGGCGCGCTGCGATACGGCGTGTTCGCCGCCGTGGATGCGTGGCAGGGCCTCGACCTCGTGTCCGACTCGTTCGCATGGGACCACATCCGCGACGTGGCGCGAGCCCTCGGCGCCGGGCTCCCGATCTCGCGGCGGTACACGATCCGCGGGGGTGATGCGCTGGTCGAGGTGCTCAAGAACGAGTGCGCGCTCAACGGGCTGGTGCTGTGCACCTACCGGGGGCGCATCTCCGTCGCGCGCATCCGCGACGTGTCGATGACCGATCCTTCGGCGGGGACCGTGACCTCTGCGGACCTCCTCCGCGGCCAGGTCCCGCGCATGATCGAAGCCGAGGACGGCACCGCGTCGAGCTACAGGGTGAAGCTCCCTGGGAACTCGACCATACGCGTCGTCGACGTGGTGGCCGAGGACGAAGCTGGCAGCGGTCGCGAGATCGCCGCCGACGCCACCGCAGTGCTCGGGGAGAGCGTCTCCGCGCTCGCGCTGGTGAACTCCATCACCCAGCAAGCGATGGCGGTTCTCGGGCCCTTCTCGCGCGCCTATCGCGTGGTCTCCGTCGCCGTGGACCTCCGGTTCGCGGGGGTGCAGATCGGGGACGTGATCTACCTGTCGGAGTGGCTCTTGCCGAACGACGAGGGGAGCCGCGGGCTGTCCTCGCGCCCCTGCGTCGTGATGGGTCGCAAGGTCACTCTCGCGGCGCCCGAGGGCACGCGCGTCGAGCTTGACCTACTCCAGACCGGCCCCGACTTCGCGGGGTACGCCCCCGAGCTGTTCGTGGGCTCGCTCTCGGGCACCACGATCAGCGTGGACACCACCTACCTCGGGACGCAGGGGCCCTACGGCTTCGCAGACGAGACCCTCCCGAGCGGCGCAGCCCGCACCGACGGGGGCGCCTCGACCTTCGCCGTGGACGATGCCGTGGCCCTGCACGAGATGGATTCCACGTCACCAGCGACGCCGTACACCACGAGCATCGCCAGCGTGTCGGGTACCACGATCACCCTCGCCGGTAGCCCCGGCGCGGCGTGGGAGACCCTCGCGGCGACGCAGGGCAAGGTGCTCCTCGCGTTCGACGGGTACGCTTCGGCGGAGACCTCGCAGCGCCGGTACTGCTACATCGCCACGACCGCCGGGGCCATCGGCTCCGACGCCGCGCGACGGTTCGCAGGTTGACGCGAACCCGGACTGACGGACATACTCCGACACGTCCGGGGCCGAGGTGCGCCTAGCTCTCGAGGTTGCTGAACCGGCCAGCCATCAGACGCACGGAGCACGTCCGCGAGAGCGGATCCTCGGTGCAGCGCGTGATGGCGTACGGCACCCGCTCGGTGCCGGTGTGCATCGGGGCGATCTCCTCGCGGCGCGTCGGGCTACCGCCACCCGACGGGGGCAGGGTGTAGCGAATGCACCGTTCCGCGGTGTAGTCGAACGTCACCTCTCCCGCCATGCCGGAGCCCGATGGTGTCCACGTAGCCCCACGGCACTCGGTGATGATGGTGGTCCCCGTCGGGATGGACTCGAGGATGCGTCCGGTGTCTTGGAAGCTGGCAGAGTACCCGCGCTGGTCCGTCCACGGCCTCACCAGCGGGTGACCCCCGTAGATCACGGGCAGGTTCGGCGGCTCGTTGAAGTCGGCCTCACCTCCGCAGGCGACGAGCACGAGAGCGAACAGGGCAAGGGCGAAGCGCATGGGGGTCCTCCGACACCCGAAGCTACCGCCGCAAGGTGACAGAAAGCTACGGGGTGGGCGGCGCCGTCGTGGACAGGATGGCGTTTGTTCGCCCGATATCCACGACATTCCAGGCGAAAAACGCAAAGGCGGGTAGCGCTGCGAGCGCCACGACGCCGACGACCGCCGCGAGCGCCACCAGCAAGCCCTTCGGCTCCCTGCGCCACACTTCAAGGCACCGCAGGGCGACGTAGAGGGACACGACACCGCCGAGGACGGCGACCATCAGCCCGATCATGGGGATCATGGGCGCCGAGTAGACCACGCGCCGCAGCGCGCCACTAGACCCCACCCATGGCGTTCGCCAACAAACGCGACGTGCCCGCGAAGGCACACGCCGCCCAGCACGCGAAGGGGCAGAGCGACCCTCTCACCGCCGCGTCGCTGGGCATGCGTGCTCCGGCCTCGCTCTCGAACGTGACGTTCACGGGGCAGGGCAACCTCACCAAGACCGTCGTGGTCGCTGGCACGGTGCTCGACCAGGACGGCAATCCGCTCGCGGGTGCGCACGTCGAGATTCGCACGCGAGCGGCCCTTGGCTCGTACGTCTCGCACACGGTGAGCGGCTGCGACGACGGCATGTGCGTAGCCGCTGCGCCGTGGGCGGAGATCAGCGTTTTCACCGGCAACAACGGCACCTTCTCGGTGTCGGTGTTGTGGCTCGCAGCAAGCGCCACCTCGTGGCTCGTGACCGCGGGCCACGGCGTGGCACCCGCACGCTCAACGCAAGCCTTCCCCTGACGTGGCCGACCTCTCCCGCTACATCCGGCACCCGGTCTACACGACGACCGGGGCTACGGCGTGGTTCGACGACCAGCGACCGCTCGGCGCAGGGCGACACCAGCTCATCCTTGCGAACAACGTCCTGCACCTGACGCGGGAGAACTCCCTCCGCACGCTCGCGCACCACCCGGGGACGACGACGCTCTGGCGCTCGTACGTGACGGGTGCGACCGGCGACCCGACGCCGGCGCAGATCGATTGGATGCGCCTCCCGGGCAACGGGGTCCTCGCCCTTGACCTCGGGGTGCACCACGCGGTCGCGTACGGCACCGGGCGCAGGTGGCCGCGTCTCGTCTGCGCTTTTCGGTGGGCACCCGAGGATGCCACAGACACGATCGGCGCCGTGCTGGTGGTGCTCCCTGCGCCGACGCGCCCAGAACCCTCCGCGGTGGGTCTGCGGGGCGCCGGCGATGCGTTCTACTCGTCGGACAGCTACACGGGGTCAACGTCGTTCGCCAACGGGTCGCTCTCGCTGGAGTTGACCGACGCCCACATCGCAGACCTCTCGACGGCACCGACGGCGGGCTACCCACCGGCAGCGCCGCCGACGCTGGAGAGCGGGACGCGCTTCGCCTTCCGCGCCTTCCTCGGCGCCTACAACTCCGGCAACCAGGACGTGGGCGGTCGCCGCGCGTCGCTCGTTGGCATCTCGCTCTACCTGCAAACGCCCCTGTGACCACGGCACCCTATCAGCGCCTCCGCGGCGGGTCGTTGGCCTTCGACGACCAGGCCGCGCGCATCGCTCGCCCCGTCGTCGGGTCGCACACGATGCTGGTGGCGAACGCCGCCAACGGCGCGCTCCTCGACGGGCCCGCAGGGCACGGAGCGATCTACGAAGCGAGCGCCGCCAGCGCCACGACGTGTAGCATCTCCTATGTCCGCAGCGCGCAGGCGCGGTACCTCGAGGTCCGCGCGACGCTGGTGTCTACCAGCACCTTGGGGACGGTGCGGATCAAGTTCACCGCCACCGACGCCGCAGGCAACAGCGTCTCGCACACGTCCTCGGCGGTGCCCGACGGTTTCCGCGACAACACCACGACGGTCTACCCGCCCGCTGGATCGAGCGTGTGGGAGATGGCGCGCGGGTTGTCGGGGTTCATTGACCTCGACGCCCTCGCCGCGACGCTGGTCAACGCCTCGTGGTCGCTGAATTTCGAGATCACCACGTCGAGCGCGGTGATCCTCTCGCTCCACGTCGTCGAGCTCCCTCGGTGGCGCGTGGACGACACGGCGACCGCGGGGGGAGTGATCCCCGGCAGCTACCAGCGGGGCCGGTGGATCACCGATGGTGCGCAGGACGGCCTCAACCGCGCCCTCGCGACCATCGAAGCCGCCCGCACGACGCAGCGCACGTACCTGACGCTCGCGTGGCCGCAGGACACCACGGCGACGATCCCTCAGACCGCATCGACGAGCTATGCGGCGCTGACGAACCTCGTCGAAGGCGCGACGTACATCGTCTGGCGCGTCCGCGCTCGACGGCTCTACGCGGCGTCCTCGGCGGGCGAGAGCATCCGCTTCCGCGTGCTCTACAAGCTCGTCCGCGTCGCAGTGGAGACCGCGAGCGTTCAGCTTTCCACGGGTGCGACTGCGTCGCCCTTCGCGCTGACGGGCCTCGCGTCCACATCCTGGGCGTGGTCGTCGTGGAAGGACGCCTACCTCAAGACCAACGGCACCGACACCGAGGACACCATCGGCCTTGAGGCGAAGGTCTCCTTGGGCACCGCGACGCTCTACATCGCGGGCATCCACGTCATCGAACAAGCCACCTGACGCGCTCTCGCAGCGCCGCAGAGCCACCATGATCGTAGTCGAAAAGAACGCCACCACGAGCACCACGACGGCGGAGACCGACCTCCTCGCGACGCAGGGGCTCAACGACGCGCACTGGTGGGGCCTCTCGGTGTCGCCCGCGTCCGCGACGTGCACCGTGAAGGTCTACAAGAACTTCGGCGGCGGTGAGGTGCTCCTGCTCTCGGGCACCGCCACGAACGCAGCGCCGTACGTGCTCGAGTTCGACTCCGAGACGGCCAAGACCATCCGCATCACCGGCACGATGAGCGCTGGCACCGTCAACGTGACGTGGGCCTTTCGCGCCAGGAAGGGGTGGTGAGCGATGGGCTACACCGTCAACGGACAAGAGTCTTCGTCCTCCGTCGCCTCGACGGACATCACCGACAGCACCGCGACGGGGCGCAGCGTGCTCACCGCGGCCAACGCGGGTGCGGCTCGGAGCGCGATCGGCGCCATCGCCTCCG
>CAYRJC010000039.1:0-7959 GCA_964424635.1 uncultured Candidatus Saccharibacteria bacterium
AACTTTGAAGAAACTGTATAAGTATTTATACCAAATTTTATCAGAAGAAGGCATGGATAAAATTAGTAAGTAGCTTAAAGCTTACTTCTTACCTAAACCAAAGAAACCTATAAAAAGAAGCATCTCTGCCTTAAAACATGTTGATTAGTATTACCCGCCGATTTGGTAATCTTTATTTAGATTGTCAGTTTATTTTTGAAAGTAAAATTTATCTCTTTCATCCTAGCAAGGAATAGAGATCAGAAAAAGGGTTAATTTTTCTACACTAATTTACTATTCTCTTATTTTTTTAGAAATTAGATTATTTTCATACGATAAATATTTTAAGTCGATTTCTGACTCTTCAACGGTTTTTCCTCTGTATAAATTCATAAATAGATGATCAACTTCATGTTTTATCTCGCTAGCGTTTGCAAAAACAGTGAACGAACCGTCTATATCTTTGGATAGGTCATTATATAATTCAATAAGATTGCTAAAAAACTTATCCAATTTATCAAGAGAGGGTATAGGATAGTTACTGGATGTATCTTTTGTTACATCTAAATCTCGATGAGCAAATACCTTATTTCTTACTTTAGTAAGTTGGTCATAAGTCTCTTGGTTTTCCAGAATGAATTTCTCTGTTTTTTCTTTATTAATTTTGAATAACGAGTAGGATCTATTGTCATTGTCAAATGGGTGAAGTATAAGTATAACAAATGTTATAAGCGCGGTTCGTTCAGTAGTTATAAAGAATTGAGGATGGTAATTTTGAATTTCCACGTATTTATTTGCCATTTCTTCGCCAACTATATTTGTTGCTTTTGAAAAAGCAATACACTGCCACAAAGTATACGCTGTCTTAGCCTCAAAAATACTAGCCATAAAATACTCAATAGTATCTTTTTTTACTAACTCATTATTTATATTCATTGGTTTATCACTTAATTAGCCCTTATACTTCTCCGGATCTTCTCCGTAAGTATATTCAGTTTGCATTTTATTATCCTTACCGTGAATAATTACTTGTCCTAAGTCAGCTTCTTTAGCTATTTTTTTGCAAGCTTAATTGCATCTGCTTTGTTTTCAAAGACCTTGGTGGCGCGTTCTGCGCCTACACGTTTAACACGCCAGTCACCGTCGTGAGTCGGGGTGACATGTATTTTGGTTCTACCCATAGGGTATTCCTTTCTGAAGTATATTTAGGCAAACGTTCTAAGCTTTCGGCTTGAATGTTCGTGAGTGGACTGAAGAATGCTATCGCCGTATTACACCGCCTCTGTCAAGTTAGGATTGGATGCTGTGAGTCTACTTCAATTATTTAATTATATTTTAATTGTAAAACTCCTAGAATTGCTGTCAAGATCATGCATTTTAATACAATAGTGGACACCCCTAAATTTGCCACTTATGTTGAATTTTTCAGGCTATTTTGTTTTCAAGGAAAGAGCTAGGCTAAAAACATACTCATAGTATAAACCCAACAATTCCACGTATCATAGGCATAAATAATAAAAACCCCTTTTCGGGGTGTTCGAGAAATTGCTATGGTAGCGCCACGGGGAATCGAACCCCGGTTACCAGGATGAGAACCTGGTGTCCTAACCACTAGACGATGGCGCCATATAATAAATACTCAATAATATTACCTAAAATGGCTTATTTATTCAAGAAATTTAATTTAATATATTTGAGATAAATTAAATATATAACTCTATTGATTCCTGGTTTATTAGTAGCTGTTGGGTAATTATAAATAAAATTTTAATCCATGACTTTTAAGAATGTTTTATTTTACCTTTAGGATTGATACACTATATATATGAAATACGCATTACTTATTATTTTCTCTTTAACTCTATTTGCTGCTGGGTGTAATAATACAAAGATTCAAGGTGAGATTCCTACTTCGCCAGTAGAAAGTTATCAACCTCTTCCTCAATAGGTTGATTTATAAAAAGCATCTTTATAGGTATACCCTTGACACTATTTAAAAACACTGCTATGGTCTAGGCAAAGAGGAGTTTTGTCTAAGTTTAGAGAAACTAGGCCTGGGGTAAGGACAAGGGCTGGTCGACCGCATTGGCGATTGGCGAGGCAATGCACTGCAGGGGTCTGCATCATTCGAAGGGTTTGATCCTTCTGGTTTCTCTAAAGATAAAAAACCGCTACGGTTAATCCAGCGGTTTTTTAATTTAATTCGGTTTGTGTATTGTTTTCTGTTAAGTTAGGGGAGTCTGGGAGTTTAATTTTTGCCACAAGCTCGTCAAAACTCGGCAGATCATTGACAGAGGTTAGTCCTAACTGCTGTAAGAATTCTGTAGTGATCTGGTATCGAGAGCTGCGGCTATCATTTGGGTTTGCAACTTTTTCTATTAAGCCACGCATCAGTAACGCTCTTATACTATACTGCGAGTTAACGCCCCTAATTGATTCAATTTCTGCTTTAGAGATTGGTTGGCGATAGGCAATAATGGCTAAAACTTCGGTAGTTGCATCAGTAAGTGATTCTCTTAGGTCACTATTTAGAAAATCTTTGACTATGTTACTATTTTGGCTGTTAGTAGCTAATTGGAATTCTGCTCCTGTATCTAATAGTACGACTCCGGAATCAGCTTTCGCTTGAGCTAATTCTTGTAGAGCGGTACCTACAGCTTCTGGGCTTTGGTTGGTAAATTTAGCTAATTGCTTTAAGCTTAAGGGCTTATTAGATACAAAAAGTAAGCTTTCGATTTGTGAGGTTAATGGATTCATTTATATTTATTTTATCATGATTTTAATGATTATTCCTCATCGTCCTCATCATTGTCGTCTTCGTCTTCTTCATCATCATACTCTTGAGCTTCACTAGTGTTTTCATTGTTATTATAAACTTCAGTTATGTCATCGTTTTCGACCATATCTATACTTTCTTCAATTATTATTTGCGAAGGAGAGTATTTAGTGATGGTAACATCTGTAAATAATGCATCCTGATTCACAGAGAATATTCTTTGTTTGATCAATTCGAGCAGTGCTAAAAAGGTAATAATTGCCTCATCTTTATTTTTTGATTCTGAAAGTAATTGACTAAGCTTAGTTTCAATATTACCAGCTAATTTGTTTTGTAATTGGCTGATTTTTTCTTGAATAGAAACTGCTTCTCGAATCTTTGCTTTTGGTAGGTTATCTAGTTCCTTTAATTGTTGAACCACCTGCATAATAGCGGTATGCAAGCTATTGCTATCAACGCTTTGGTCTGGCCAAAAATTAATCCGCTGCGAAAATACTAACGACCTTGTAAAGCTTTGTTGTTTATTATTATCTAATTGCTTCAGATGTTTAGCAACTTCTTTAAATTGTTTATAAAGGATTAATTTTTCTGTTAGATCTTCCTCTGGTTCCTGTTCTTCATCTGTTTCTATCTCTAAAGAGGGGAGAATAGCTTTTGATTTTATTACTAATAATCTAGCGGCAATGTTTAAGTAATCCGCTAAGCTCGTAGGATCAATTTGTTCGAGTTGTTTAACATACTCCAAAAATTGCTCAGTCACTTCTGCTAAGGCGATTTTTGTGATATCGAGTTTTTGTTCTTCGATCAGGCTAAGCAGTAAATCTAATGGCCCTTCAAATTGTTGAACTTTTATTTGTGTCATTTATTTTTGTTTATATCCATTCAATTTTTATTTAGTTTGAGGTAAATCAAGCTTAATGTGAAGGTCTTTAAGCTGCTTTTCGTCCACTCCTGATGGGGCATTCATAAGTAAATCGTTGGCAGATCCATTTTTAGGGAACGCAATTACCTCTCGAATGTTTGGTTCGTTTTCTAAAATCATAAATAATCGGTCTAATCCAAAGGCACAGCCGCCATGTGGTGGCGCGCCAAACTTGAATGCTTTAATCATTGCACCAAATTTGTTATCAACATCTTCCTCGGAAATACCAATAATTCCAAAAGCTTTATACATCACTTCAGGATTATAATTACGAATAGCCCCGCTGCAGATTTCGTAACCATTAGCAATCATGTCATATTGATCAGCTTTTATATCTAATGGATCAGTGTTCTCGAATGCAGAAAGTCCACCCACAGGCAAAGAAAATGGATTGTGAGAGAAATCTATTCGTTTTTCAGTTTCGCTATATTCATACAGTGGGAAATCCACAATCCAGGCAAGAGCAATTTTATTAGGATCTTTTAAGTTAAACCAATCTCCTAATGTGGATCTTAGGTTTCCTAATACTTTATTTACAATAGGGCGTTCGTCAGCTCCGAAGAAAATTATATCTCCTGTTTTTGAGTTAGTTTTTTCGATAATTGTCTTTAATTCTAATTCAGAAAGGAATTTTATAATTGGGGATTTTGGACCTTCTTCTGTTATTTGAATATATGCTAACCCGCCGGCACCATTGCGCTTAGCTTGTTCTGTAAGTTCGTCAATTTGGCTACGACTCAAGTTGGCTCCCGGGCCGCTAATTGCTTTTACAACCCCATTGTTTTTTATCGCACCTGCAAATACTGCAAATTGAGTTTCTGATAAATCCGAAGTTAAATCTATCATTTCCATTCCAAAACGCAAATCAGGCTTATCGCTACCATATTTTTCCATGGCTTCGTTATAAGGAATTCGGGGAACTTCTGTGTAGGCTAGTTGTTTCCCAGCAAAATTTGTAACTAAAGAAGTAATTAAAGGCTCTATTGTAGTACGCACGTCTTCACCTTTTTCTACAAAAGACATTTCTAAATCTAATTGATAGAATTCTCCAGGGTGACGATCTGCTCGTGGGTCTTCATCTCGAAAACACGGAGCAATTTGAAAGTATCTCGGTAACCCACCAACCATTAATAATTGTTTGAATTGTTGAGGAGCTTGAGGAAGAGCATAAAATTGACCAGGATGTAACCGAGAGGGAACTAAATAATCTCGCGCGCCTTCTGGGCTTGAGGAAGTTAAAATTGGGGTGGTAACCTCGATAAATTCTCTCTCATTCATAAATTGCCGAATCCAAATATTAAACTCATCACGTCTTTTAAGACGTTCCTGCATTTTTTGGACGACGCAAATCTAAGAAGCGATATTTAAGTCTTAGTTCTTCGTTTACTTCTTCGGTACCGTGAGAAACCGGGAAGGGGAGAGTTTCGGATTTATTAAGAATTATAAGTTCAGAGACAATTATTTCAATTTCTCCAGTTGGGATATTTTTATTTATTAAATCTTGGCCGCGATTAATAACTTTACCAGTAGCTTGAATAACAAACTCGTCATGGATAGTGCTGGCAATTTTAAAAGCTTCTTCTTGTTCTGGATGAATAGTGAGTTGTACTAAGCCACTATGGTCGCGGAGGTCAATAAAAATTAATCCACCATGATCGCGGCTGTTGTTAACCCATCCTTTTAAAGTCACATTATTTTCGATGTGGTTAATTGTTTCTGAAGCCAATATTCTTGTCTGATTGTCTGTAGTTGTGTACATAAATTTCCTTAAATATAACTTGTTTGAGTAAATAAAAAACCCTTACAAATTACTTACTGCTAAGTAACTTGTAAGGGCGCTTTATAATGTAGCGCTGTGCCACCTTACTTCATTAATCTGTTGCCAGATTAATCTTACTATCGCTTTGTATAGAATAAAGCGATAACCGCTGTAACGGGCGACCCGAAGAGTTCTAATGGTAGCAAATACTTATATTATATAAATCTTGCGACTTTCTTCTCTTTGCTCAGCTGTGTTTGCAGCTTCATTGCTTTCTTTAATTATATCAAATTGAATTTTTTGATGCAAATCTTGTTATAAATTCAGGTAAAAGAAAAGAGGCTAACAAAATTGTTAGCCCCGGGGTTGCTAGAAGGCAGTATAAACTGCAATTTCGCATATATTATAACACATTATTAGAATAAAAGATTGAAATATAATTTCGAGAACGGTGGGTGATTGCTCACCCTCCGTTTTGATTCTTAAGTACTATACTCAGAGTCCGCATCTGGCTAAACTTTTAAGTTTTTCCGGTGCCAGGTTCTTATGGACGGCTACCCTTTGACGGGGTTTTTTATCTGAGCTTTTTAGAATTGCTACGTCGGGTGTAGGCTAAAAAGCCTAAACACCGTTTTTATATTTTTCATTTATTTGGTGTTCCTCCTAGCGAATTTTGCGGTAGTTGAATTTTGGAAAGGATGGCTGTTCGCGGCGTGTTTTTTTGCCACCATCCCTTCCGGAAATCATTAAGTTAGATACTAAGTTGTCAGCTTTTGCTGATCTTGCGGTCTTATTACCTTTCTTAATGATTTTGCGCGAACCGGCGTTTTGTCTCCGTACCGAAGGATGTCGTGCCTAGCTGGCTATCTCATCGGGTTATGAATTACGAAGACTTTTTGTCGTCGCCGGTATAGAACATCTGGGTGCCGATATATTGTCGCGGCGGCAGATGTTCTTTCGGTATAGTCGGCATTTTCGTTGCTAGCTGTGCGAGCCGACCTTCATTAACGACCGGTCATTTGCCGGTCTTTCGACGTCAACCTTCCGGATTGACGAACCCCATATTTCCGCCGATTCTTACGCATTCCGGGATTAAACTCGGACCGTAGATTTGTGGCGCGATGGGGTGGTTGTTAAGTTTGATAATGATCGTCTCTGTTAGACATTCACGTTGATCGGGGCGTGCTTGTTTTTTTGCCGCACCGAACTCGTTGAAATCACATCAAATTAACTGGCAATATAATAACATAGTTTTAAAATATTGTCAATACCTATGTTAAATATTGACAAAAATAGGCTTATTTAAGAGATAAAAAATCTTTTAAATTTAAGTTTGATATACTAAAGATATAAACAATTGCTATTGTAAATATCTCAATCAAAGTTATTTAAAGAAACAAAAAATAAATGTTAAAGAAAATTGTACTAGATTTAGAAACTCAAAAATCTTTTGATGAAGTTGGTGGAAGAGGTAAAAACCATCTGTTAAAGATTTCAGTTTGCGGGATTTATGATTATGTTACTGATAAATATTTAATATATGAAGAACATGAACTCCCTCGGATGGCTTCAATGCTGCAATCAGCCGATCAGATTATTGGATTTAATATAAAATCTTTTGATTTTGAGGTTTTACAGCCATATCTGAATTTTAATATCTTTGAAGTGCCATACTACGATATTTTGGAAGAAATTGATAAGATGTTGGGTCATAAGATAAAACTCGAAGCAGTTGCTCAAGCTACAATTGGTAGTGGGAAGTCTGGGAATGGTCTGGAGGCTCTTTTATATTACAAAAATGGCAAAATGGATTTATTGAAAAAATATTGCTTAGACGATGTTAGAGTGACAAAAGAGGTTTATGATTATGCCTTAAAAAACCAAAAACTTTTATACAGAGATTATTTTGCCGTTAAAGAAATCCCTGTAACTTGCTTAGAGCCGAAAAGTCGAGTAGGTGTAACAAGACAGGAAGTACTTTTTTAATTTTTTAATATGAGGCCAACAAATACCAAAATAATTATTTTTATTATTTTTTTAGGAATTAATTCTGTTTTTGCTTTATTAGCTAATTATATATTTCCTGGAAAAATTATTTTGTCTCAATATTTTTTAATCTTAGGATTTAAAATCTATTGGTATGGGTTAATTTTGGCTCTAGCAATTTTTTGTAGTTACATATTTTCCCGATATAGATTAAATAATTTAAAATTATCAGATCAAGAAGAACCTTCTAAAATAGAGAAAGTCCATCACTTGGATAATATTTTTTTTGCTGTAGTTTTGGTAGGATTTTTTGGCTCTAGGATTTATCATGTTTTAACCAGTTTTTCATATTATCAAAATCACCTAAGTGAGATTTTTCATATTTGGAATGGGGGATTAGGGATTATTGGAGCTATAGTAGGCGGGATAATAGCTTTGGTGTGGTATCAAAAAAAATATTTAAAGCAAATCCAGCTCTCTTCTTTATTAGATTTTTTCGCACCGAGCATTGTGATCGGGCAAATTATCGGAAGATTT
>CAYRJC010000040.1:0-7828 GCA_964424635.1 uncultured Candidatus Saccharibacteria bacterium
TGTAAAAAGAGCCATAAATAAACTGTTTCACTAGTTTCATTTACCTTAATTTTACTGATAATAATAGTTTGACTACCAAAAAGAAGTACTATATTATGAAAATATACATAACTTATTAAAACTTACCAATCGTACATAATAAAAAGGTAAGATTCTGAAAGAAAAAATATGGCAAGACAAAAACAATCATTTTTTGGGAAGATTATGGGTGGTAATGTGGCAGAACCAGAAGTTGGTGAAAAAGTATACGTAGAACAAGATTATTATGATGAAGATACTTCTGTAAATGTTGCGGTTGATAATTCTGATGAGATGGAAGATGAGGAAGCGGAAGAAGATGTTACTATGGCTGATGAAGAACTAGACGAAAGCGAAGATTACTCTGATGAAGAGGATGTTGAGGAAGATTATGAAGAAGAAGTACCTCAAGCACCACCTGTTAAGCCAGCTGCGGTCTCCACTCCTATTTCTAAGCAAGATGAGGATTGGATGACGGATTATGAAGGCGCGTTAAATATTGATATGTATCAGACTAAAGATAATGTAATCATCAAGTCTACAATTGCAGGTGTTCGTCCGGATGATATTGATATCACAGTTGCTAATGATATGGTAACTATTCAAGGTAGTAGATCTCGGGAAGAAAAAATTTCTGATGATGATTATTTTTACCAAGAATGCTATTGGGGAGGTTTCTCTAGAAGTGTTATTGTTCCAGTTGATATTGATAGCGAGCATATAGAAGCTGATCTTAAGGATGGAATATTGACAGTCATTGTCCCGAAAGCAGCTAAAGCTAAAACCAAGAAAGTAAAAGTTAAAGGTTTATAATGAAAATCCGCACATTAATTAATGTGCGGATTTTTTTAATACTAACTTTAAAATAATATTCTAACTCATTATTTCTATTTTAATCTTTTTAATATAAATAAAAAGCCCGACAATTATTTGTCGGGTTGTTTTTGTAAAACCTTACATCTTTGTGCTAACAAGTTGTTTGGTTTTTAATGGCGTAGTTTCCATTCTTGTTGTCAGAAGAGGAGTGGTTTCGATGTTGATACCCTCTTCAAGTAAGAGATGGTTTTGAATTTCATTTTTTTGTTGTAGAACAATTTCTAATCTTCCATTTATTTCTTCGAATTCTTGTCTAATTTCCATTAGAATTGGATTATGTGATCCATTCATAGAAATATAGTCATCTGGATTAGCTAGCTCAATCAACTCTCTTGTTCTGTCAAAAAGATCTTTATTGGCAGAATACGAATCTTTTTTGATACTATACTCAGAAATTAATTCTTGAATAGAAGCGAGTTTTCTTTGGGCAGAATCCCTGGCATTGATTATTTCTTGTTCTTCTGGAGTAAATTCCTTTAATCTGTTTTCTAGTAAAGGAATTGATTCAGTTAATTTTTGCTTCATTGTTTCACTTAAAGGCGATTCTTTTCTTTCTAGGTCAGCTTTGCTGCGATTTACCTTTACTTGAATATCATAGCGCTTTTCGGTTACTTGAATTTTTACTTTCCTTTCAGTATCTATTAATAGTCGACTATTTTTTTCATATTCGTATTGGAAATACTTAATAACTTCTTGATAGAAAAAAGATTTATCACTAAGAAATTTTCTTTTCTGTTCTTCTATATATAAATTATTTTTACCAAAAATTTTATATTTCCAGTAACTTATTATTATGAACAAGCTCATGATTATACAAATAATTAGTAAGGCAGAAAGAGAAAAGATAGCCCCTACTATGATTGCAACGAATATAGCTGCTAATACATTTTGTATTGTGAATTCTTCTTTTTCTTTCAACATATTAAGAAGATCAACCAGTGGGTAAATAAACATTACAACAAATACTATGATAGGTGGTATTTTAATAATATTCTCATATAATTTAGAGTTATTTTTTAATTTTAAATACTTACCAAGATTAAGTGTTTGTTCTTTTGCTTCTTCTGCCCACATAGTTTCTAGTGCTTTTTCTATATGGGAGTTACCTTCAAAGTTATCAAACTTAAAATAATTTTTTTCGTTTTGATAGTTTTTCTCAAACTTTTCTTTAACTAAAGTTTTCATTATATTTCCTCCTAAAATTTGAAATTTACTTTTTAAAGTAACACTTTTTATCTATTTTGTCAACCTATGAGTTATTAGAATTAAACCAGAAATGGTATAATTTAAAGTGATTTATAAACTTATTGAAACTAAAACATGGCTCGTACTAAACGTAAATATACAAAAAGACAAGATGAAGAAACTCCTTCAAAATTAAAAGCTCCAAAATTAAATCTTGCCCACGAAACTAAGCGCAGTATTTCAATTATTGTATTTATTGTGCTGGCGGGGGTGGTGGCTCTTAGTCTTATTGGTACAGCAGGGGTTTTGGGAGAGTTTATTTTTAAAATTCTCGCTATATTGTTTGGGGTGATGGTTTATTTAGTCCCAATTTTGTTATTGCTTATTGCTTGGATTCTATTTAACTCTAAACCAAAAAAAGATCCTAACGAAGATGTTATAGACGAAAATGATGAGGATGATGTGGATTCTCACCCGTTCGCTAGAACTTACCTAGGAGTGTTTTTAATGGCTGGCGGAACAGCTGGTTTAATTCATGCTCTATATATAGATAGCTCTCAAACAGCTTTCTCGTTAGCAAATAGTGGTAAGGCTGGTGGTTATCTGGGGGCTTTATTTGCTGGTCCTCTTGTAGGTTATTTAGGTTTTTGGGCAGGCGGTCTAATAATTTTAGGAATTCTAATTATTGGAATTTTGGTTGCCTTCAATTTTACTCCTCTTAAGCTTTGGCAGAAGAAAAAAGAAAAAGAATTAGAAAACAAAGTTACTGAACTAAAAATCAACGCAATGAATGATAATGATGAGGAAGAGTTTATAGAGAACGAACCTGACGAAGAAAAGAAACCAATAACACTCAAAGAAGTTCCTGATCCAGTTATTAATTTAACCACTGGTACACCACCAAGCAAAGCTGATCTTGTTGCTGGTGCTATGGAGTCTATAATTTTGGAAGATCGTCGCGATTGGAAACTACCGCCATTTGATTTGTTAGAAGAAAATAAAAGTAAAGTTGACTCTGGTGATATTGAATCTAACGTGGCATTAATTCAAAAGACTCTCGCAGATTTTGGAATTGATGTAGAAATGGGAGAGGTAAATGTTGGGCCAACTGTGACTCAGTACACTTTTTCTCCAGCACCAGGGGTAAAGTTAAATCAAATTGCTTCACTACAAAGCAATCTAGCTTTAGCTTTAGCGGCACCTCAATCCTTACGTATGGAATTGCCGATTCCTGGTAAGGCTTTGGTTGGTATTGAAGTGCCAAACAAA
Source organism: uncultured Candidatus Saccharibacteria bacterium (assembly GCA_964424635.1). GTDB lineage: Bacteria > Patescibacteriota > Doudnabacteria > UBA920 > UBA920 > UBA920. Next base: position 3,349 of record CAYRJC010000040.1, read on the forward strand.
TCCACTGCATTGGTAACTTTGCGAGAAGTTATGCAGACCTCTGATTTTGTAAATAACCCTGGTAGGTTAGTGATGGCTTTGGGGCGTGATGTAGCGGGTCGTCCGCAAATTACTGATTTGGCAAAGATGCCTCACTTGTTGGTTGCTGGTGCTACTAATACCGGTAAAAGTGTAGCGGTTAACAGTATGATTTTATCTTTGCTTTATCGCAATACTCCTCAAGATGTAAAGTTTATTATGGTTGATCCAAAGCGCGTTGAGCTTACTCCGTATAACGGGATACCTCATTTACTTACTTCACCAATCGTTGACACCGATAAAGCAATTAACGCTCTCAAGTGGGCTGTAGCAGAAATGGAACGACGTTATAAGTTAGTTGCTGAAGCGGGAAAGCGTAATATCACCGAGTATAATGAAAAAAGCGAACTCAAATTACCGTATATCGTTATTGTTGTTGATGAATTAGCTGATCTTATTGCGGTTGCCAAGCAAGATGTAGAAGCAGCGATTGTGCGATTGGCTCAAATGGCTCGTGCGGTCGGTATTCACTTGGTGTTAGCAACTCAGCGACCAAGCACAGAGGTTATTACTGGGTTGATTAAAGCTAATATTACTTCTCGTGTTGCGTTTAAGGTTCCGAGTCAGATTGATAGCCGTACTATTATTGATAGTAGTGGTGCTGAAAAGCTTCTTGGTCGAGGAGATATGTTATTCTCTTCTGCTGAAACTACCAAACCAAGACGTATTCAAGGTACTCTTGTAATTGAAAAAGAAGTTCATAAAGTTGTTGATTTCTTTAAACAGCAAACCGGCGCAGTTATTTATAACGAAGAAATAATTGAAAAGCCAAAGCGGGGTTTGAATATTCCTGGCATGTCTAATAGTGGAGGTGGTGATAGCGGCGAGGATGATTTATTTGAAGAAGCAAAAGAAGAAGTGACTCGCGCAGGCAAAGCTTCCGCTTCTCTTTTGCAGCGTCGTTTGCGCATTGGTTATGCCCGCGCAGCACGTTTATTAGATATTTTAGAAGATGCTGGAATTGTTGGGCCGGCAGATGGTGCAAAGCCTCGTGAGGTTTATGGTGTATCTGACGCAGAGCGTGCTGAGTACGGCTCTGATGACCAAGATTTATAGGTAAAATACATAACCACAGAAATACCAACAACTATATTATCTCAATAGTCCTCGTTTTACTGCTGAGACATTTGAAAACATAGTTGTTGGTATTTTGTTATTATTTTTGTTATTAAAACCTTCTATATATTAATATTGCTAAATAGATATTTAATTTAGATTAATTGACTTTATACAACTTTTATATTATAATATGCAAAATAAGAATCTAGGAGGAAATAATATGAATGATTTTATAGTACAGAAGGTTAATAAAGAAATGTTTTTGATCCAAGAAGGAGAAAATGAAGTTGGGATTTTAGTAATGAATCATAACCATGAATTGAAAAGAATTCTTTTTAATACTGATGATTTATCTAAAAGGTTAGCTTTATCTCAGTTAGCATTATGGCATTGCCTATCTTATCAATATGAAACAAGTTTTTTTGTTGATCAAGATTTAGAAAAATATGTTAATCGAACAAACCGAGACATGCAAAAATCTGATGAACTAGTTGATTTCACAAAAATTCCACAGGAGATATTAGAACGTCCTCAGGAAGAAATTAATATGATACTAAGGGATAGCGACAAAGTTCAGTTTATTGACTTACATTTTACTGATTACGAAGCTGTCTTTAAACAAATAGCCGTTCATATGCTCATGTTGTTTAATGTGTTTATAGATGTAGGTGTGGGTGAGTCGACTAGCTTGGCATTTAATTCTATTCCAGTAAGGTTCACGGTTAAGAGTGGTCACAATTTTAAAATTTGGAATTGTGTTGATAAGCCCTTTGAGGGTCGGTTAAGTGATTCAAATCTTCATATTACTCCTTCATATCATCCGTTTTATAGTGGAGCAACTAGGTATGGTTTAATTAATGGCGATACTGATAGTTATATTAATAGTGAAGTGGTTAATTATCTTCATTGTCCAGAGGAAGCAAAATCATCATCAAGTCCACATAGTGGTTGGCATGTAACTTGGAAATATGTAAAACATCCATTTTATGGGGAAGGTAAAAATTTGTCTATGGATATTGACTGCTTTCAAATCTTGTCTTTAAAAGGGTTTGAGGAGGTTGTTAATATTGTAATGGCTGCTTTACAATTGAACAGTTTATATTTAGAAGTTTCTGGTGGATTTTGTTCACCTTATGCTTATTCTCCAAATATAAAAAATCCATATTTGGAAAAAAGTGCTAGAGGAAGTGAACAGGACGTGGTGTGGGAGTATCGAACTTTAGAAAAAGAAGGTCAATTAGAGAAAAGCTTTGTTCCGAAATGGTTTTTCAAAGAAAAATGGCTGGAAATGTATCCAGAAGTTAAAGAAGCTTAATTTTTTATTATCCAGCTTTGGTAAGCAGAGAATTATTCTCTGCTTTTTATTTTTTATTCAGTTAATTTTGAGGGATTTTTAGTAAAAGTTTAATTGACCTTTATCTGTATGGTAATATAATAGATATGTCAGAAGGATTTGAAACAAAAAAAATAGCTCAAGAAACCCTAGGTGAATATCTTTATTCAGTTCGCCAGCATTTAGGGTTACCATTAGAGCTAGTGGCTCAAAAAACTGGTATTTTCGAAAAGTTTATTGCTTCTTTGGAAGAGGGAAAATATCAATTACTGCCGCCAGATGTTTATGTACTAGGTTTTTTAAAGAAATTATCAGAATTTTACCGAATTTCTTGTGAGGATATAACTGAACAGTTTAAAAAAGAAAAAAACCTCACTTTACAAACATTTCGTGACAGAATTACTCCGCAAAAGGGGTGGCGAGCTTTATTAAGCAAGGTTTCTATTACTCCAGCATTTCTGACTATTGCATCTGGTGCTGTTCTTGGTTTAGGGGCATTTATTTATGTTTTGTTTCAAGTTCTTTCTGTAAATCATACTCCAGCTCTTACTATATTAGAACCAAAAGCAGATACCGTATTGCAAGGCAGTTCTGTTGTTGTAAAAGGAAAAACCGAACCTGGTATAACAGTTACAGTAAATGAGCAGAATGTATTGGTGCAAAGTGATGGAAGTTTTGAAGCAACTTTGGGAGTAGCACCAGGTCAGAAAGATTTTCGGTTTGTTGCCACAAATAGATTTGGTAAGAAAAAATCAGACTTAGTTTCTCTCCGTGTAGATGATTCCCCTAAGGTAGCTGGAGAGTCAACTTCTCTACCATCAAATTTAGTTTCGGAATTAGTATTAGAATTGAAATTTAATAAAGCTGCAACTATTTCTGTAAAGCGCGATGGTCAAAACTTGGATGAAGAAACAGTTCCTAGTGGGGCAACTAAAAAAATTATTGCCCAAGAAAATATTGAATTAACTACTAGTGATGCGGGTAATACAATTGCTACGTTTAATGGGAATAATCTTGGTGTGCTGGGAAAGTCTGGACAGACTCTAACGATTCCTTTTGATCGAGATGATGGTGATTTTATAAAAACTGAAGCAAAGCCTTCTGTGAATTCTAATAAACTTAATAATTAATTTTAAAATATGGCAAAAGCAGCAAAAGCAAAAAAGACTATCGATACTTCTGGTAGGGCCGGAGCTATAGATAGCGCGATTGATCAAATCAGGGAAAAGTTTGGGGAAGGCAGTATTATGAAGATTGCTGAAAACCAAAAATTAAATGTGGAATCTATTCCAACAGGAAGTATAAGTTTGGATCTTGCATTGGGAGTGGGTGGAATTCCTAAAGGAAGAATTGTAGAAATTTATGGTCCAGAAAGTTCTGGTAAAACTACTTTGACTCTTCATATGATTGCAGAAGTTCAAAAAAAGGGAGGTCAAGCAGCTTTTATTGATGCGGAACATGCTTTAGATCCAGATTATGCAAAACGAATTGGCGTACAATTAGAAGAATTATTAGTTGCTCAGCCAGACAGTGGGGAGCAGGCACTAGATATTGCTGAAACTTTAGTTCGAAGTAATGCATTAGATTTGATTGTCATTGACTCTGTTGCTGCGTTGACTCCTCGGGCAGAAATTGAAGGTGAAATGGGAGCTTCTCATATGGGTCTTCAAGCTCGATTGATGTCGCAGGCACTACGAAAACTTACTGGAATTATTTCTAAAACAAATACAACAGTAATTTTCATCAACCAGATCCGTATGAAGATTGGAGTAATGTTTGGTAATCCAGAAACAACTACTGGCGGAAACGCATTAAAGTTTTATGCATCTGTTCGGGTAGAGATTCGTAGAAGCGCGCAAATTAAAAATGGTGACAAAATTATTGGAAACCGAACTAAGGCTAAAGTTGTAAAGAATAAAGTTGCGCCGCCATTCAAAGTTGCAGAATTTGATATTATGTATAACGAAGGTATTTCTTCTGCGGGAGATGTTTTGGATACTGGAATACTGA
>CAYRJC010000041.1:0-7707 GCA_964424635.1 uncultured Candidatus Saccharibacteria bacterium
CGGTTTGAGCCCTGAAGATATCGCTGATAAAATTAATTTAGTAGTTAGTGACCAACCATTTTATCAATCTATGCAACTAAAAGGTGTGCAAAGAGCTGAGTTGTTTTCTTGGCAGCGCGCTGCAGAGCAAACTTTACAACTGTATCATCAAGATAAATCAGTAGACTTTGTTCCTGAAATGGAATAAATAAAAAGTAATATGTCATACCCAACAAATAAAAAAAATATTATTTTGGCAGGCGGTTCTACGGGTGGTCCAATTACGCCTTTACTTTCTATTATTAGACTGTGGCAGAAGCAGGACACACGAATCACTCCAGTAATTTTTGATGTGAAAAATAGTTATGGCGAGGCTATTTCAAAAAAAGATAATATTGAATTTAAAAAAATTTATACTGGAAAATTAAGACGTTATTGGACGATTAAAAATTTATTAACCCCATTTTTATTAATAATCGGTTTTTTTCAATCAGTTTATTATCTTAGAAAATTCCACCCTCGTTTAGTAATAGGGGCAGGTGGCTTTGTTCAGTTGCCGGCTATGTATGCTGCATGGGTAATGAGAATTCCCAGGGTAATTCACCAGCAGGATGTGATGGTAACTTTATCTAATAAGCTTTGTAGTCCGATTGCTAATTTGATTACTACTACCTTTGAGTTTTCTATACGGGATTTTTCTCAAGGAACCGGACTTGGTCCTAAGTATATACAAGGAACTAAGGTTTATTGGACAGGTAACCCAAGTTTATATGAAGATCTTAGTATTAATAAAGATATTAGCCTACCTAAAGAAATTAAATTAAAATCTGATTTACCAGTTTTATTAGTAATGGGTGGAGCCAAAGGAGCCTCGCCATTAAATCAAATAATTTATTCAGCTTTACCCGAACTGACTAAAGTAGTTCAAATAATTCATATAACTGGACCAGGGAAGAAAACTGAAAGAAATCAAGATAATTATTATGCTATTGAGCTTTCTAATAATATGGCGGCTTTATATCAAACGGCAGATATTATTTTAGCTCGGGCCGGAATAAATACCCTTACAGAGTTGGCAGAGTTTTCAAAACCAAGTATAATTGTCCCAATGCCTAATACTCATCAAGAGTTAAATGCAGAGCTTTTATTTAGAACTCAATCATCATTGGTTTTGGATCAAAAAGATTTGGATGCCGAGCTTATTATAAAGGCTATAAGAAAAATACTATTTGAATCAGATAGACAGAAACTTTACGCTGATAACATGCGAAAGTTATTTCCAAAGAATGCAACAAAAAATATTTTATCTTTGATAATGAAATTATTAGATAAAAATAAAATAGGTTCTCAGCATAAAGTTTAATTTAAGAAGATGAATTATGAAAATTCAAAAATTAAAGTTGGTTTAGCTTTCAGCGGGGCTTCTTCTCGTTCAGTATTTTATATTGGCTTTTTGGAAGTGCTTGAAGAAAATGGCTTTCCAATTGATCATATTGCAGCTTTATCTGGTGCAACTATTGTGGCAGCAAGTTATGCATCAGGAACCTTACCTAAACTTAAAGATATAGCTATTAAGCTTAACAAGGAAGTTATTTTAAGTTTGATTCAACGAAGTCGAGGTAAGGGTGGCTTGTACCATTTAGGAAAAGTAGAGGAATTACTAAGAACTTATACAAAGAATTATAACTTTGAAGATGTTAATCCTCGCTTAGGATTTGTCGCTACCGATATTATAGAAGGAAAGGAAGTGGTTTTGCAGGTTGGAGATTTGGCAAAGGCAATATGTGCTTCTTGTACTTTACCAGTTGTTTTTGAACCTCAGCCATGGGGTAATAAAGTATTAGTTGATGGTGGGATAATTAATATCGTACCTGGTAATGTTTCTCGTCAGGCGGGGATGGATTTAGTAATCGGTATAGATCTTCGCGCGACAAGACATATATTTAGTGCGTGGCAAATTTATACTCGCCGTGCGGTCAATAAAATTAAAACTATAATATGGCCTCAATTTGTAGATAGGTATTGGCAAAAATTCTTAGATCATTTTCGGTTGTCAGAGTTTTGGCAAAATAACTTTTATCTGGGACAATCTGGTCATAAATTAAAGGATCCAAATTTATTTACTGTTATCGGCAGATCTTTGGATATTGCTATTGCTGCTCAACAAAATCAACCAATCAATAATAACTACGAATGTGATTTATTAATAGTTCCTGAATTATCAATACCGTTTTGGAAGCGCAATTTATTTTTAAGATTTACTCATGTTGATAATACAAAGGATTATTATAACTCAGGTAGGCAAGCAGCAGAAGAATATTTGCCAAAAATGTGGCAGTTATTAAAAAACAAGCAAGATCAGGTAAAAGAAGTAGAGAAAACTAAGACCAAAATTTTAGAAGATTTATTGCTTAAAAATAATTCCAAATAATATGAACCTAACACTTCAATCGAAAATTTATTTCATTGGTATTGGCGGAATTGCAATGTCTGCTGCTGCTGGTATAGCTAAACAGATTGGTTATGTAGTAACAGGTAGTGATAGTAAAGCCTTATATGACCCTGCTAAATCAGTATTAGACGACTTAGATATTCCATACTTCGTAGGCTATTCTGCTCAACAGATAAAAGATAGCCAGTCAGATATATTTGTAGCATCAAGTGGGGAAGATATGTCTAATCCCGAAATAGCTTACTTAAGAGAGCAAGAAATAGAAATTTATTCTTTGAGTCAATTGCTTCGTCAATTCGCTCAAGAGCAACTTAGAATTGTAGTAACGGGTACACATGGTAAATCAACTACTACCGCCATGCTTGGTCAAACGCTAAGGGATATTGATGATAGTTCTTTTATGACTGGAGCAGTACTTCAGGAGCTTAATCGTAATTTTTATTTTGGAGATGGTCATTATTTTACTTTTGAAGGCGATGAGTATAAAGCTCTATACGATGACCCTACTCCAAAATTCCAACAGTACGATCCGGATGTTTTAATTTTGACAAACTTAGAACTAGATCATCCTGACATATTTTCTTCTATAGAGGAGATCCAAGCTGAATTTACAGAGCTAATTGATAAAATGCCTAGCGATGGATTAATTGTTTATAATGCAGACTCAATTGAGCTGTCGAAAGTTGTTCACGGTAGTAATCTCGGTCAAATTAGCTATGCCTTAGATAACTCAGCTGATTATATTGCTACTGATATTAAAACTTTTTCTGATAAGACAGAGTTCACTGTGGTAAAAAATAATTCATCTCAAGGTGGTACCCAGCAATCAGAAAACTATTCTGTTAATGCTTTTGGTCGAATGAATGTTTACAATGCTTTGGCAGTAATCAGCTTATTAAGAACGCTCGGTTTCACTCACTCTCAATTACAGAATGGCTTGGCTAATTATCGAGGGATAAAGCGCCGTTTTGAATATATTGGACAAATCAACAATGCAACAATTTTTGATGATTATGCTCATCACCCAACTGCTATCAAAGAGACACTAGCTACAGCTCGACTTAGATTTCCTGAGTCTAGAATTTGGGCTGTGTTTGAGCCTCACACATTCAGTAGGACTGAAGCTGTTTTACAAGATTTGGGAACGAGTTTTTCACAAGCCAATAAAGTTTTGTTAGCAGAAATTTACCCAGCTAGAGAAAAGAAGACTGATCAATCAATTTCTGGTCAAGACGTAGTAAGTGAAATTTCTAAAACTCATAATGATGTCAGGTTGGTATCAGACAAAAGTAATGCTTTAGATATACTTAAGGACGAGCTAAAACCTAATGATGTAGTAATTATCATGGCTGTCGGTAATTTTAACACTTTGGCTCATGATTTAATTAAAGTATAATTATGCAAATTTCTGAAAACGTAAATTTAGCACCTTATACTACTTTTTATATCGGCGGTCCAAGTCGATATTTAATTTTTGCGCAAGATAATGATGAAGTAATGAATGCGATTCAGTTTGCAAGAGAAAAACAATTGCCATATTTGATTTTTGGAGGCGGTAGTAACTTATTAATTAGTGATGCTGGTTTTGATGGCGTAGCTATTAGAATTGAATCCGTTGGTATGGATTTGATTGAAGAAAATACAACTGAGTTAAAGTTAAAAGTTGCTAGTGGAGAGGTTTGGGATGACGTGGTTCGGTTTGCAGTGGAAGAAAATTGGTGGGGGATTGAAAACCTTTCTCATATTCCTGGTTTTACTGGTGCGATTTCTGTGCAAAATGTTGGGGCGTATGGACAAGAAGCTAGTCAGGTTGTGGATAGCGTAGAAGTTTACGATATTGAAAATAAGCAAGTAAAAAATTTATTTGCAAACGAATTAAACTTTGATTACCGATCTAGTATATTTAATTCAACGCATAAAAATAAATACGTAATTTTATCAACTACTTTTAAATTGTCCAAAATTCCACAGCCTAATTTGACTTATGGTGATCTGACCAAGGAGTTTCCTGGTCACGAATTAAAACCGCCAGCAATTTTGGAAATTAGAAATGCTATTATCAAAATTAGAAATAAAAAGTTTCCTTTCCCTGACGTATCATCTAAAGGGAATAGCGGATCTTTTTTTAGAGGACCATTACTGAGTGATTCAGAGTTTGAAAACTTTAAACAAAATATTATTTCAAACTTCCCATACATTGAAAATAAATTAAATTCAATGTCTGATAGATTAAAGGTTCCTCAGGGTTACAAAACCCCCGCAGCTCTTTTGATCGAATTATGTGAACTTAAAAATAAAACTGTAGGAGGGGCAAAAATTAATACTGAGCAGCCAGCAATCATTCTAAACTTTACTGGAGATGCATCAAGTAGTGAGGTTTTAGCTTTGTATAAATTAGTTAAAGATGAAGTGGCTCAAAAAACAGGTGTAATTTTGGGAATTGAGCCAGAATTAATAGGATTCACAAGCCAGCAGTTGGGAATGCTATAATTAATACAGAAAGGAACCATAATATGAATATTAATATCAAAGCTACTAATACGACTCTTACGGGTGCAATTAGAGACACTATTGAAGCAAAACTTTCTGTACTAGAGAAGTTCTTAAAGGAAGAAGATATAATTCATCTTGAATTAGCTGAAGATACTCATCACCAAAGCGGTCAGTTTTTTCGAGTAGATATTCAAATTAGTCCTCGTAACTATTATGCAGAGGCCAGGGCAAATGATTTTTACGAAGGAATTGACCTTGTGATCCCTAAGATAAAACAACAACTTTCTAAAGATAAAGATAAGAACTTATCTTTGCGAAGAAAAATTGGACAATGGTTCAAAAGAGGGGAATAAATTACTATATTTAAAAGCTTGGCGAAAGCCAAGTTTTTCTATATAATAAATAGGCTATTTATTTATACTATGTCTATATTTTCAAAACTTTTTTCATTCGCTTCTTCTGACCCACTTACTAAATATAGTGGCGAATTAACCAAAATTAAGGATTTTGCTTCAGAAATAGAACAGTTATCCGACGAACAAATCAAGCAAGAAATTGCTGATTTTAAAGATTCTCTAAAAAACATTTCTGATACTCAAGTTGTACTAAAAAAATTAGTAGAAATCCGTCCTCGCGTGTTTGCTTTAACTCGCGAGGCTGCCAAAAGAGCAATTGGTCAATTTCATTATGATGTTCAGTTGGTAGGTGGTATTGCTCTATCCGAAGGTACAATTGCAGAAATGAAAACCGGAGAAGGAAAAACTTTAACCGCGACTTTACCATTAGCTTTATATGCTTTAGCTGGACGCGGAACTCATATCGTTACTGTTAATGATTATCTGGCTCGCTGGCAAGCTAGCTTGATGGGAAAAGTTTTTCATCAACTTGGTTTATCTACTGCAAGTATTCAGCACGAAGCTTCGTTTTTGTATGATACTACTTATCAACCTGAGCAAGAAGAAATTGATCGCTTAGAAGAAGAAACACAAGGTTTAGTTTTGGATGTTAAGCACATGCGTCCTATTACTCGACGCCAGGCCTATGAAGCAGATATTACCTACGGAACTAACAACGAATACGGATTCGACTACTTACGTGACAATATGGTTCAATCTAGCAATCAACTTCGTCAGCGAAGCTTGTTTTTTGCAATTGTCGATGAAGTAGATAGTATTTTAATTGATGAAGCCAGAACTCCTTTAATTATTTCTCAACCAGATACTGAACCAACAGATAAGTATTATCAATTCGCCAAGATCGTTGATAGGCTTCAGGAAGATACTGATTATAGTGTTGATGAAAAACATAAGGCAGCCAGCCTTTCTGATGATGGTATTAATAAGATCGAGCAAATTTTAAAAATTCCTAATATTTATGATACTAGCCAGGGTGTAACAACTTTGCATCATATAGAGCAAGCTTTGCGTGCTAAAACCTTATTCAAGCGGGACCGTGATTATGTTATTCGTGATGGAGAAATTGTTATTGTTGATGAGTTTACAGGCCGTTTGATGTTTGGTCGTCGTTACTCCCAAGGTCTTCATCAAGCCATAGAAGCTAAAGAGAATGTGAAGATTCAGCAAGAAAGCAAAACACTCGCGACCATTACTTTCCAAAACTTGTTCCGCTTATATGATAAGTTGTCTGGTATGACTGGTACAGCTAAAACTGAAGAAGAAGAATTTTTCAAAATTTACCAACTGGCAGTTATTCAGATTCCTACCAACCAACAAATGATCCGAGAGGATATGTCTGATTTGGTGTTTAAAAATGAAGCAGGTAAATTCGCAGCTATTGCTAAAGACGTTAAAGAACGGAATAAAAAGGGTCAGCCTGTTTTGATCGGTACAGTCAGTATTGCTAAAAATGAATTACTTGCTGAACATCTAAAAAAAGAAGGTGTTCCTTTTGAAGTTTTGAATGCCAAAAATCACGAACGTGAAGCTCAGATTATTGCTCAAGCTGGGCGATTAGGAGCAGTAACTTTAGCAACTAACATCGCTGGTCGCGGAGTAGATATTTTACTTGGAGGTAATCCAGTAGATAAAGAAGAAGCTGAAAAAGTAAGAGAAGCTGGTGGATTGGCTGTAATTGGAACGGAGCGACATGAGTCGCGCCGTATAGATAACCAGCTTAGAGGTCGTGCAGGAAGACAAGGTGATCCTGGTTCTAGTCAGTTTTATGTTTCTATGGAAGATGATTTAATGCGTCTTTTTGGAGGTGGTCGCATGCAAAGTCTAATGGAAACTCTAAAAATACCAGATGACCAACCAATCGAGGCAAAAATGGTTTCTAGATCGATCGAGTCAGCTCAAAAGAAAATCGAAGGTATTAACTTTGATACTCGTAAAAGTGTTTTGGAGTTTGACGATGTATTAAACCACCAACGTAAAAATATTTATAACCGCCGCAGAAAGTATTTAGCAGGATTAAATCAAATTGTGGAGGATGAAGCTAAAAGTGAAACTGAAAATATAGATTTATTAGACGAACAAGATGATAAAGATCTTAATGAAGTTAATAAAGCTACTCACACTACTACCGAAGAAGTCTTTAGTTTGATAAAAAAAGAGCTAGAGGATATTGTTGTATTTAATCTTGCTAGTTTTGATTTCCAAGAAGCCATGGACAAGATATTTGAGTATGCGGGTAATATCTTAACAACTTTAGATCAAAGTAAGCAAGCACTTATAACAGAAGCGGCTCAGAATGCTGCAGATAGAGAATTTGTTCTTATTGATGAGTTAGTAAAATTAGCAAATGATGAACTTGATGCAAAATCT
>CAYRJC010000042.1:0-7240 GCA_964424635.1 uncultured Candidatus Saccharibacteria bacterium
TTCAGTTTTTAATATTGAATCAAGCTTAGAGTCCACCGGAACAGTACTGCCAGTAGCTTGTCCTGTTTCCATAGGTAAATCTGCAACAGGTAAATTACTTGGTGCAGCTATAGTGTTTTCTGCAAACATACTCTCCCCCAAAGTTCCTGATTCTGTTTGACTAGTATCTTCTTCAGCAACTCCTATTTCTTCTTTTTTGGGAGCTGATTTGCCATGAGGGGTGATATTTAACAATCCCGCAATACCCTCTGAACTGTTAGGAAATTTTTTATTGTCGTCACTCATATTTATAGGTTTTATGATAATCAACTAAATTAAACCACATTATATCTAAAATTTATAATTTAGTCAACCTTTAGTAATTAGTTACTAACAAATTGTTTATTTTTAGGACGCATCATATTTCTTAAAACCTTTAAATAATAACGAGTCCATACTCCTACATAGACAAAAATATCCATAAAAATATTGAAGTCTTTTCTATACCATTTATCGTAATAAATCCACATAGCTTCATGAAAAGCATATAAATTTTTCTTAGGTTCTTTTTTTGAAGACTGGCCTCGGTAATGGATACAAGTAGTTTTTGGATGCCACCAAATTTTATATCCTGCCTTCCGGACCATATGACATAAATCTAAGTCTTCACCGTAATGATAAAATCGCTCATCAAATCCACCTGTTGCCTCATACGCAGCTCTACTAATCATCATATAAGCTCCGACACATGCTTCAATTTCGCTATCTTGATCAATATCGCTATTGAGAACATTATACGCACCAAACTTTTTAGGAAATAAAAATTGCAATCCAGACAAACGATAAAAAGCAGTTTTTGGATTAGGCTCACTTCTGCGCGAAGCTTTATCAATTTCACCATTAGGTTTTATTAACTTGCATGTAGCAATTCCAATATCAGGCCTCGACTTCATAAAACTAATCATTTCTTCCAAATTATCAGGAGCCAGCTTAGTATCAGAATTAAGCAATAAAATATAATCACCCTTTGCAGACCGCATTCCTATATTATTACCTTTTCCAAATCCAAGATTCGCTTCGTTTTCGATGAGCTTCATCTTTTCGGCAAATTCTGGCTTGCTAAAATATTTCTCCCGAACCATATCAAAAGATCTATCAGGAGAATTATTATTAACCACAATCATTTCATAAGAATAATTAGTGACAGAATTAAAAACCGCTTCGAGAGTAACATCGAGCACTTCACGGTCATTATAAGAAACTGTAACAATAGATAAGTCCATTATTCTAAAAGCCTTTCTAATTCTGCAACCGAAATTTTACGGTGCTGTTGAATAAACTTGCGTTTTTTCCAAATCGAAGGAAACTGCCTATACATTAACGGTAATATTTTGTAAGTTTTTGTTTCCCAAAAAACCACAAAGCAATTATAAAAAAATTCTCTGATAAAAAATCTTAAGTACCATTTCGGACTATTTTTGACAAATAAAAAAATATGATTTTTATAATTAAATTCCAGGATCCAAGTTGGGATTTTTCTGTGATGTTTAATAAAAGCCCACACTTTTTTATAACCAGTTGGACTTGCTGCAGCAGTGCGCCCATGATAACCAATTGCCTCAGGTACAAATTTACACTTCCAACCGGCGTTTACCATACGCCACCCCAAATCTACATCCTCCCAATACATCTCAAAATCTAAATCAAAATACTCTACTATACCATTCGGTCTTTGATACTTAACATCTTCCAAAGCTTCAGATCTATACATGCAAGCCGAACCATCCACAGAAATCAAATCTAGTTTATTATCGTACTGACCGGAATCAATCTCGTGTTGCCCCCGACTCCGAGCTCTACCGCTTTTTTGAACAGTCACACCTGTAGTATCTAGTCTAGATAATTTCTGATTATTTTCAAAATCATACTGAAAAATTTTACCATTAGCCGCCGCTACCTTTGAGTCTTCAGAAAAAACTTTCAACATCTGTTCAACATAATTTAACTCTAAAATTAAATCTTGATTAACGAGTTGAAAAAAATCTGCTTTTATAGTACTAAATAATAAATTATGTCCACGGACGAATCGCAAATTCTCTCCAGGGTCTATTATTGTAACTTGCGGATAATTTTTCTGAATATACTCTTTCCCTCCATCTTTATTACCACAAATAATAGCAATAACTTCTGTATCTGAATAAGTTTGATTAACCATAGAGTCAAAAGACTGAGGTATAAACTTCATTCCATCATATACAAGCTGGACCAAAGCGACTTTAGGCATACCTATATAATAGCAAATTCTTTAGGTTTAGGCTTAGCTCGCTGGGGAGCTTATAATTTGATAAAATAATTATATGAAATTACTTATTACAGGCGGAGCAGGGTTTATTGGAGGAAATTTTGCTATTTATTGGCACAAAAATCACCCAGAAGATCAAATTACAATATTAGACAAACTAACCTATGCAGGAAACCTTTCTACATTAGAATCAATTAAAGATTCTATCACCTTTATAGAAGGAGACATCGTGGATGAAAATATTGTAAAACAAGCCATGACTGGTGTTGATTGTGTGATTCATTTTGCCGCAGAGAGTCATGTCGATCGCAGTATCCATGATCCATATATTTTTACTAAGAGCAACAGTCTTGGTACCCATGTTTTATTAGAAACAGCTCGTCAATTAAAAATCCCCCGCTTCCATCATATTTCTACTGATGAAGTTTTTGGAGATATACCTCTTGAAGAAAAATGGAAATTTAATGAAAATAGCCCCTACAAACCAAGTAGTCCATATTCTGCCAGCAAAGCGGCTAGCGACCATTTAGTCAGAAGCTATTATCATACTTATAATTTACCGATAACTATTAGCAACTGCAGTAATAATTTTGGTCCTTACCATTACCCGGAAAAATTTATCCCGCGTTCAATTATAAGACTAATGAATGGAGAAAATATTCGCTTGTACACCCCTGGCAATCAAATCAGAGATTGGCTTCATGTTGAAGACCATTGCCGTGCTATCGAATTGATTTTACAAAAAGGTAAAATTGGAGAAACTTACTGCATTGGAGGACTACAAAATGGAATCAGTAATATTGAAGTGGCTGAGTTAATTTTAAAAATAATGGATCTATCTGATGATAGAATTGAGCTAGTCACAGACCGTCCTGGTCACGATGTTAAATATGATGTTGACTGGTCAAAAATTAATCAAGAACTTGGATGGGAGCCAAGTTATTCATTCGAAGAGAGACTAACTCAAACTATAGAATGGTATAAAAATAACCAACAATGGTGGCAACCACTAGCAATAGAAAGTGAGCAATTTTATAAAACTAAAGGCGAAGCATTAATAAAGTAAATGACACAAAACTCAGACCACATAATCGAAACAAAACTTCCAGGAGTTTTTATAATTGAAAGTGAAGTATATAAAGACGATCGGGGATTTTTTAGAGAAACATTTCGAAAGGATAACTTAGAAAATAAATTGGGATTTTCTTTTGAGCCAGAACAAGCTAATCATTCCCATTCAAAAAAACATACTTTGCGCGGAATTCATATTGCTCCATGGCACAAACTTATTACTTGCACTTCCGGACAAGTTCAACAAATAGTGGTTGATACAAGACCAGACTCTCCTACGTTTGGTCAATATATTTCGGTAATTATCGGTGAAGAAAACTGGAAAAGTGTATTTATTCCGGCCAACTGCGGTAATGCTTTTTTGGTACTAAGCAATGAGGCTGATTACACCTATCTAACAACCGAAAGCTGGTCACCAGGAAGAGAGAAGAACTTAGCCTGGAATGATCCAAAAATAAAAATTGACTGGCAAACAGACACCCCTCAATTATCTACAAAAGATCAATCTAATCCTAACTTATCAGAATTATTTTCTGATAAATTTTAACCATGATTAAGTACTTAATTATCGGAGCTCAAGGCACTCTAGGTTCTGAATTTAAAAAATTACTACCCAAGGATGAATGCATGGCGGTTAGCAGAACCGAACTAGATATTACCAATGAACTAGAAGTTTATGAATTCTTTAAAAAAAATAATCCGAAAATAGTAATTAATTGTGCTGCATACACAGATGTAGACGGAGCAGAAAGTAATTATAATATTGCCCTAAGTCTTAATAGCGAAGTTTTAAAAACACTATCTAAAGCATGTAACGAAATTGGTTCGAAGTTAATTCACTTCAGTACAGGAATGGTGTTTAAAGGCGATGAAAAAGATGGATACACAGAATCAAGCTTACCGGATCCAGTAAATAAATACGGGGACACCAAACTAAAAGGTGAAAATATAATTAGAGATAAATGTGAAGACTATTACATTGTCAGGACAGAATGGCTTTATGGAAAACCACAAACAGATAGTGCCAAAAAAAGCTTTATCGAACAGATGATATTGTTGGGAAAATCTGGTAAGGTAAAAGGAGTTACAGATGAGATCGGCAAACCTACTTGGACCAAGGATTTAGCTGAAGCTGTGGTGGAATTAATAAACTCTGAAAAACCAGTAGGTATTTATCATTTAACCAATGAGGGCCAAGCATCAAGACTAGGTTGGGCTAAAAAAATTTACGAAATCACTGGTATGGATGTTAAAATTGAACCTGTTTTAGGAAAAGAATTTCCGCGACCAGCCAAAAGGCCAAAATACGAATTATTAATAAACAATAAACTTCCCCGCCTTCGTTCATGGGAAGATGCACTTAAAGATTATTTAACGAATACATAAATGAAAGGAATTATACTTTCCGGCGGCGAAGGTACTCGCCTAAGACCACTAACCAAAGTTACCTCTAAACAACTACTTCCTATTTATAATAAACCGATGATTTATTACCCGCTGCAAAAATTACTAGATGCGGGTATAAAAGAAGTCCTAATCATAGTTGCTCCGGATCACTGCGGTGACTATATGAAAGTTTTGGGAAGCGGTAAAGATTTTGGGGAAGGCGTTCGCTTTACTTACGAAATTCAAGACAAACCTGATGGATTAGCTCAAGCATTTATAATCGGCGAAAACTTCCTTGATGACAAGGATGATGTCACTCTTATTTTGGGAGATAATATTTTTGAAGCAGATATTGCTACAGCAATTAAAAATTTCAAAAGCGGGGCAACTGTTTTTGCTAAAGAGGTTCCTGACCCAGAACGATTCGGAGTGGTCAAATTTGATGATCAACAAAAAGCCGAATTGATTGTCGAAAAACCAACAGAATTCATTTCAAATTATGCTGTTACGGGAATATATATTTATGATAATCAAGTCGTAGAAGCAGCGAAAAGTTTAAAACCCTCACCTCGAGGAGAGCTCGAAATCACTGATCTTAATAATTGGTATTTAAAAAAGGATCAATTGAATGTAGAAATAATGACTGGTGACTGGATAGATGCCGGTACTTTTGAAAGCTATTACAAAGCTAACGAATGGGCTTACAACCGAGAAACCAAATCATAATCTTCTAAAAAATAAGAAAACGAAAATCTAAGTTTCAATTTATTTTAAAAACCACTAATCAGAAATAGTGGTTTTTAAAAATTATTACAATACAAATTAATAAAAATCCCTGATATATTTTTGAACGATTCCGCAGATTGCAAAGCAATCGAGGACTAGTGAAAAAATATATCAGGGATTTTATAATATTTATTTTAAATTAGATTTTTGTAATCTCAACTTCGGTAAAAGCTTGTCGGTGACCGATTTTACGGCGGTACTTACTTTTCGGCTTATACTTTAAAACATGAATCTTTGGGCTACGGCCTTGCTTTACAATAGTGGCTTCAACAGTTTTACCTGCTAAAATTGGTTTTCCAAGTTCATAACCTGAATCAGAGATGTTGACCAATACCTGATCAAAAATTACTTTATCACCGGTTTCGCCTTCTAATTTTTCAATTTGAATTTTCTCACCTTTGGCAACTAAATACTGCTTTCCGCCGGTGGCAATAACTGCTAATGACATAAATATAGTTAAAATTAATACCACATAATCTTAGCGAATATGTGGTAATTTGTCAATTGTTAAAATGTTCGTGTTTTAAATTGACAACCCCTTTCCCTGTTCGGTTTTTCAATAAAGAATGGACAGTTTCGGCGACTTTATTAAGTCTATTAAATTCAAGTTCAAACTCATTTGAGTTTACATATACAATCACACGAGTGCTAAACTCGTATGTGATATCCTGAAGAAGCTTAGATACCTTCACCCTAACTTCCTCTAAAGTAAACCTACAATAACTAATTACCCTTTTCAACACAGCTTTTGTAACTTCGCAGTTACGCCGGGTCATTGTAAAGTGGAGTAAGGGTTCCCATACTCCAATCAGTTTATTGTTATCAAAAAATCTTTCTGCAGATTCTTTTTGTCCTGATTTGATTAAATTCCTGAGTCTGTAATAAAAATCCGCTATTTCACCGTCTGGTTCTTGTTGTTGTTTTGCCTGCACAAGTAAAGTCCCCCTCTAAAATTTTCGCTTACAAAAAATATTTTACCAAAAAATAAAAGCAGGGTCAAATTCTAATTATTCTAGGCAAGACTTTGAATGCGCTGTTTACGTCTGTAAGCAAAAATTACACCTAGTATTAATCCGGCCATGAGGGCGAATAAAATTATTAAGGCAACCAACTTCCCCATGCTTTGCAAAAACACTGCTGTAAAACCGAACACCGCAGAAATTCCATATAAAACCAAGGCTGTTTGTTTTTGAGTAAATCCCAAATCTAATAATTTAAAATGAAGATGTAGTCGGTCTCCTATAAAGGGACTTTTCCTATACCAAACTCGCTGGGCAATCACCCAAGCCACATCTAAAATTGGAATACCCATAACCAACAAAGCTGTGGCAATCTTCCCACCTAAAATTACAGAAATTACTCCTAAATAAAATCCGATTATCGTACTCCCCCCTTCTCCTAAAAATATAGAGGCTGGATTAAAGGCGTAAATTAAATACCCTGCCAAAGCTCCCACCAAAATAATTGCCAAAGTTGCAGTGATAGGCTGATTAACTCGCGCAGTAAGCGACAAAGCGAATAAAGTCAAACTAGCAATCAATCCAATTCCAGCAACTAGTCCATCCAGTCCATCCAAAAATTTGGTGGTAAACATCATTCCGAGTAGCCAAATGAAAATAAAAATTCCAGACGCAGGGATTCCAAATAATATAAAATTCAAGCTGATTGGATCACCAAAGGGATTAGATAAAAATCTAATCCCAACTCCAATCCCAG
>CAYRJC010000043.1:0-1629 GCA_964424635.1 uncultured Candidatus Saccharibacteria bacterium
ACCACTTAAATCAATTAATCCAGGATCAGTAGAAGAGGCTCCTGCAAAAGGAGAGCCAGTAAAGGCCGGAACAGCAGAACCAGCTAAAACCGGAATAGATATTTGGAAGGTAGTAAAAAACTTTTTACCTTATGTAGCAATTTTTATAATCGGAATCGGATTATATTTCTTTTATTTCAACGACTTCAGCTTTAGTAGTTTATTCAGTTCAGATAACTTAAAGATCGAAAGTATTACTGAAAACAAAACTAATAAGGAGTACGAACAGCTCAAAAAAGATTCGGCCGGAGATTATAAGCTTTGGTTGAGTCAATTCTTTGTGGATGTAAATGACGATAGTATTATTGATATGGATTCAGATGTATCAGGTAATGGTTTAACGAATTTTGAAAAATATTTACTTAATTTAAATCCAAAAGTTTATTCTACTAGAGGTAATATTGGCGATGGTCAGGCGGTACTAGATGGAATTAATCCGTGGACAGGAAAACCTTTTACTGATAAACAAAAACAATTAGTAGAAAAATATATTAATCCAGAATTGATTAGTAATCGTATTACTGCCGCAGCTATAACAAGAGGTGTTACAAAGTACGCTCAATATGTAAATCCTGACTCACCTTACTACATTGACCCTTCTACTTTGCAGCAGTTAGGGTCAAATGGGCAAGTAGTTGTTAGTCCAACTCAGATTTCTACAACTACACCTGCTAATATTCCTGCTAATAATAATCAGCAGTCAACTAATAATACAAATACTAATCTGCGTTCAGAAGAGTCTATAGATCAAAGTAAGTCCGCACTACTAGAAATCCCAGCTAATAAAATTTCTGTTCCATTGATATGGACTAAAGATACGAAAGATTTTGAAGCTGATCTTAAAAAAGGTGTTGTTCATTATCCAGGTACAGCAATGTTAGGAGAAGTGGGGACGAGTTATATTTCTGGACACTCTAGTGGTTATCTTTGGGATAAGAGTCCTTATAAACAAATTTTTGCTGGACTAGGAAACGTCAAAGATGGTACTTCTTTTTCTATTACCGCAACTCAAGTAAATGGAAAGTCTGTAAAATATAATTATGTTGTTGAGCGACGCGGCGAATTTGCTGCCAATGATCAAGCTCAATTTGTGAGCAGTTCAGATTCTATTGTGGCTCTATCCACTTGTTGGCCGGTAGGTACAACTGCTCGTCGTTTAGTTTTGTTTGCCAAACTTACTCAAACTGAGCGCAGTTAAGTCTATTACTAAAAAATATTCATTTTCTCACTAGTTCTCATTTCATTGCTGAGACTTTCGAAAATGAATATTTTTTAATTTCTAAAATTTTAATCACCAAATGTACTTTTGAACGATTCCACAGCGCAGCGAGGACTAGTGAAAAAGTACATTTGGTGATTTATATTTAAATAACTCAAAGAAAGTAAGCATTTTCTTTATTTAAGGTGTTTTTATTTAAATCTTGACAAAATGGCAAATTTGTGCTAATATATATCTTCAAGTTAATAAAGAAAACCTATTGATTTGATAACAAATTAGAGATATATTTAATTGTTAGACGCGTTTTTGCTCGGTTCCCCTGGTATTTTTCTACAGTCAGGTCGGAAACGAGCGTAAACATGTCTGGCAAT
>CAYRJC010000043.1:1729-7133 GCA_964424635.1 uncultured Candidatus Saccharibacteria bacterium
GAAGCGCAAACTCGCAAATCTAGAACGGTAAGCGGGTATGCGGTTGGAACTGATGAATATTATAGATCGGATAAAGAAATTTTTTCGGCAAAAAAAGTATTCGTTAGTTCTGTGGATTTGCATATTGGGGCTTCTCCGGAAGTTCCGGGCGGTTTACAAACTGCTCCAGCAGAAGACGAGGAAGATATTGCGTTGGATAGACCAATCATTGTAGCCACCAAGTCCTCGACTGGCAAAATCCTAATTGGAACGGTTAATCCGATTGTAAATGGAAAGCAGATTTACGTCCGTCGTATAAAAGCGACTTTGAAGATCATAGTGATTATCAATTGTGGTAACTGGACTCGCCAACTGGGCGGCGACTTCACCTTTAAGTGTGATACCAGACCAGGGGCTTGCATACCGGGAGACACGGTTTCTGATACAAGTGAAGATATTTCTACTGATGGTAAAACGAGAACAGTAATCGTTACAACCAGCGATGGTTGCACGACGAAAATTGAAAAGACGGTTACGACAACAGTTGAAAATAGAGTAGAGGTCTGCAAACCCGGAAGTCTTGATCCGACTCCGCTTGTTAATATAAGCGGTAACGTCAAGAAATCTTTTAAAGTTTCTGAAGCGATTAAGCAGTTCACCACCGAGCAACAAAGCGAGATAATTAGTAAAATTGGTCAAGAAAAAATCAATGGTCTAATCATCTTCCAAGGTGCCTGCGAAGAGGAAAGAGGTTCACTCGCTGTCTATTGGTTTGCTAAGAAAGGCGGCGGCTGGAATTGGCTTTCATTCATTGTGGGTGCAGGCGTAGGTTTTGCCTTCGGATATTGGATCAAGGGTTCGCCAGACAATCCCGTCTTGCAAACGCCTACAAAGACTATAAATATTCCTACAATTAGAACAGGAGCTACTGGTAACGGAAACAATACTAGCACAGGTATTACGACAAGACCCAGAAAGCCTTGATAAAGCAGTATTTATTTACATACGGTTTCGAATTAATTTTCGAAACCGTTTTTTTTATTGTTTATAAAAGTTTTCACATTAATTGGTTTTTATTTTGAGATGCTTTGATTAATTTAAATATTATAAAACCCCAAGTTCATCATTTAATGTAACTCATATTTCTAGCAGTCTAAAATTCGGTTTTTTATAGTAAAAATGTTATAATAAAAGAAACTAATTTATATAAAATGAAAAAACTCTCTGTAATCATTCCAGCCTGGAATGAAGAAAAACGCATTACTGAAACCCTTAAAAATATTGATGATTATCTCGAAAAACAATCTTATGATTATGAGATCGTGGTAGTAGTAAATAATTCTCAAGATAAGACTTTTGAAGTAGTTCAAAATTTAGAAAAAACTGCAGTTCAAAAAGCAATTGCTGTTAATTTGGTTGAAGGTGGCAAGGGTAATGCTGTTAGAAGGGGTATTTTAGAACACGCTAGCGGTGATATTGTCATGTTCATGGACGCAGATAATGCGACTCCGATTTCTGAGATTGAAAAGTTTTTGCCGTTTTTTGATCAAGGTTATGATGTAGTGATTGGTTCTCGTTATACTAACCCAGATTTAGTTAAGGTCCATCAACCCTTTTATAGAATTTTATTATCTAGAATGAGTAATATGTTAATTCAATTTTTAGCTGTTCCAGGAATAAAGGATACTCAACTGGGTTTTAAAGCTTTTACTCTTACCGCAGCTAAGGAAATTTTTCCTTTAGTAAAGGTTTTACGTTGGGGTTTTGATATGGAAGTTTTGACAATTGCTTTAGCAAGAGGTTATAAGATTAAAGAAATTGGTGTATCGTGGACCGAGCATGGTGGTGGTCATGTTCCTCTTAAAGCTTATATTGAATCACTAATAGATTTATTTAAAATCAAAGCTCGATCCCTTGCCGGCAATTATAAAAAATAAGTCATTTTATTATCTATGATAGAGATGAATTAATAACTAACTTTGTATTTGATTTAAAGTCGATAAATCTCGACTTTCAAAGAAAATGTTATTTTGTCTCCTAGAGTTTAATGAAACTTTTTCTTTAGATATACCGTTTAAATAATTGAGAATGAACAAGAAATTAAAAATCAATCTAAAAAATATAGCCCCGCTATTGGCGGTAATTTTATTAGTTACTAGTTTTTTGTTTAGTTATCAATTTGTAGGTTCTAATAAAGCTTTAGCGGTCCAAGAAAAACCTACAGCTACTAGTAATTTTAATATCGCTTTTTCTTATATAGCAAAGTTGAAGTCTTCTGATTCTTCAATTTTGCAAAAATTTGCTACAGATGTAAGTCAGCAATTTGAATTTTCAAAAGATTCAAATTTTCAAAATATTTTTACATTTCAATCTTCTTTACCAATTCAAGAAGTTCGCAATAAATTAATTGCTACTGGTAATGCTTTTTATGTTGATTATAATCAAGCTGTTCAAACAGATGCACTAACTGTTAGTGTTTTACCTAATGACCCTGGTTTTACTCAAAACCCATCTAATATAGATAAACAATGGGCTTTGGCAAAAGCTCGTTTTATAGAAGGATGGGATAAAACTAAAGGCGACACCAAAATAGTTGTCGCAGTGATTGATACAGGAATTGATAAAACCCATGAAGATATTATTGATACTCGATTTGTTGGTGGTTACAATGTTTTAACCTCATCTAATATCTCGCAGTTTGCTAATTCTGATGATAATGGTCACGGAACATTAGTTTCAGGGGTTATTGGTGGGGTGACAAATAATGGTATAGGAATTAGCGGTGCCAATTGGGGAGTGACTTTAATGGCTATCAAGGCTTTAAATTCTGGTGGTAGTGGTTCGGCTAGTCAGATTTCAGAGGGTATTGTTTGGGCAGCGGATCATGGGGCTAATATTATTAATTTATCTTTGGGTGGTGTAGGTTTTGCGCATGATACTACTTTGGCTAATGCGATTTCTTATGCCTTTGAGAAAAATATCGTTATTGTTGCAGCAGCTGGAAATGATGTAGCTATCACTGGTGGGAATTTGGATCTTGAGTCAGTGTTCCCAATCTGTAATGACAATGGAAAAAATATGGTAATCGGGGTAACCGCTACCGACACTAATGATCTTAAGCCCGATTTTGCTAACTATGGAAAAGCTTGTGTCGATGTAGCTGCTCCAGGTAAAAGAATTATTTCTACAATAAATCATGATCCTGTTACAGGAGTAGCGGCTCCGGATTCTTATGCGTATGCTTCTGGGACTTCGTTGGCAGTGCCTTATGTTAGCGCGCAAGCGGCTTTGTTAAAGTCTCTATTTCCATTGGCATCTAATCGTCAAATTCGAGATCGAATTATCTCTACGGCTGATAATATAGATAGTTCTAATTTAGCTCAGTGCGGCGGTAAGTCTTGTAAGGGTTTACTAGGTAGTGGTCGTATTAATGTTGCTAAGAGTTTGCAAGATGACATTCCTTCATTTGTAGATGGAGATGTGGTTCAGGTGAATGGCAGCGGGGATTGGTATTTAATAAATGGCGGAAAAAGACAAATTATATCTCCTTTTGTTAGAAGTCAAAGATTTGTTGGGGTAGTCCCAAAACAGGTTTTCTTTGTAGAGATTGAACGTTTTTCTGAAGGATCTTTTGCCGAACCTCAAGACGGTACGCTAATTAAAAGTCCTAATAACGGCACCGTGTATTACATGAGTAAAGGTCTACGTCTGCCAGTTACTTATCAAATTTTTCAATTATATAAATTTGATTTCAGAAATGTATTTACTCTTTCTTCTGCTGAGGTTGATTCTTGGGTAGTGGGTGGTTTTTTGACTCCACCAGAAGGTTCATTGATAAGAACTGCTAAAAACCCAACGGTATATTGGGTGGTGGGAAGTGTTCTTCATCCGATAAATTTTAATTTTTACAAAGAACGTGGTTTGAGTATTTTCCCTCTAATTTATATTCCCGACGTTGATATAACAAAACTTCCTACTGGAGAAAGCTATGTTTTATAATTTTAATTCTGTCTATGCCAAAAAAAATAATATCCGGCATGTATTAGTAATAAGAGTTGAGTTTAACTAATATATAGATTAATATTACTTATATGTATAAAATAAAAACCACACTTTTAATTTCTGTATTTACCTTTGTTGTTACTAGTTTAGTATTCAGTAATTTTTTTAATTTTGCTCAAGCTCAAGAGTCAATATTACCTGCTTTTAATCCTAACCGTTTAATTGAAGACACAGTGTTTTCTGATAAAACAGCATTGGGAAGTAGTGATGGTGTGCAAAAATTTTTAGAAAGCAAAAAGAGTATTTTAGCTAATACTTCCAGTGATTTTTTGGCAAAGCTAAAGGAACCTACCAGTTCCAGTTTAAAAGCTACATTAGAGGATCCACATCCGAATTTGGATAGACTTCGTAGTGCTGCCGAATTAATATGGGATGCTAGTCAGGCTAGCGGAATTAATCCACAAGTATTAATCGTGACCTTGCAAAAAGAACAGAGTCTTACTACTGGTCGTCAAACTTCAACTCCAGAACAGGTTCAGACTGCATTAGATTATGCTATGGGTTTTGGATGTCCGGATTCAGGTGGTTGCGGTGCTCTTTATAAAGGATTTTATTATCAGTTATTTGGAAATGTTGACTCAGAAAATAATCGTTATTTAGGAGCATCAAAATCTTTAATGAAATCATTTATCACTCCTGGTGGTCGTGGTCCATATTACAATGGAGCAATTTCAAAAGTTGGAGATACAATTATTTTAGGTAATACTCTCGGTGGTTATAGCGGTGTACAAGCTCAGCAAACCATTACCATAGAGAATTCCGCTACTGCGGCTTTATATAGATTTACTCCTCATGTTTTTAATGGGAATTATAATTTTTGGAAGTACATGAATATGTGGTTTCGATATCCCTCAGGAACAATAATCAGTGGTCCAAATAATCAGAAGTACATGATTCAGAATGGTAGTAGATTCCAGATTAACGATTTTATTGCCAGGGCTCGTAATTTAAATTTATCTAACCCTGTTTTGCTTTCATTTAATGAACTAGAAAGTTACCCTGATGGTGGTTTGCTCGGATTAGCGGATAATACGGTAGTTATAGCTGATGGAAAAGTTTACGTGTTTTTGAATAATAAAAAATATCCTGCTTCAGAATTTGTACTACGTCAGCGTGGACTTTCTCTGAATAATGCGGTATCTGCATCATCTTCTGATTTAGCAATTTACCAAGATGGTCCACAGTTAACCCCCTCAGAAGGTTCAGTATTAAGAGGTTATAATGGTCCAGCAGTTTATATTGTAGAAAATAATCAATTAAGATTAGTTTCTGCTTTGGTGTTTGCTCAGCGTAATCTTGCAGGAAAGATTCAGTTGATTCCTGATAGTGAGCTAGAAATTTATCCTAAGGGTGGATTCTTGCA
>CAYRJC010000044.1:0-7054 GCA_964424635.1 uncultured Candidatus Saccharibacteria bacterium
AAAATCGTAAAACTGCTCTTTCTGCAGCAAAGAAAATTGATAATAATGATGAGCGTAGAGCTGCTATCCAAAAAGCACAAAATGATTACAAGACTGCATTGTCTGTTGCGAATGCGGTCCGTAAGGCTTCTCGTGAAGCCGCCTCTGGTGCAAGGAAAGTAGATAATGAGTCTGTTAAAAAGACTCGTGATAAAAATCTTGAAGTGCGCGGGACTTGCGTCAAAGGAGCAAGTACAGGAACTATATTAGAAAGAGCAACTTCATTTTTCCGATTTTAATTTTATTTAACAAAAAAACCAGCTTGCAGCTGGTTTTTATAATTTAGTTAGATCGTTTTTCGCGTTTGCGTTCGTTTGGATCTAAAAGGCGTTTGCGAATGCGAATGCTTTGTGGGGTTACTTCTACAAGTTCATCGCTTCCAATATATTCTAAGGCAAAGTCTAGGTTTACTTCTTTTGGTGGAACAAGGATAATTCCTTCATCGGTTCCCGATGCTCGAGTGTTGGTTAGCTTTTTACCTTTACAAACATTAACCTCAATATCAGATTCTAAAGCATTTTTCCCAATAACCATACCCATATAAACTTCTACTGCAGGGCCGATAAATAGCACGCCGCGTTCTTGAGCATTATTAAGTCCATAAGCGGAGCTGCTTCCAGATTCGGAGGCAATCAGTGAGCCGTGTTGATTAGTAGAAGTGTCGATGTCGTGAGCTGGACGATAGCTATCAAACAAATTATTGATAATAACCGTACCTTTTGTTCTAGTAAGTAGTAAGTTTTTTAAACCAATCAATCCTCGGGTTGGAATAATATATTCAGCATGAATATCGCCGCTGATAGTTGTTTCTAGAACTTGCATTTCACCGCCGCGTTTGCCGATTTCTCCAATCACCGCACCTTGGTGTTCGCTTGGAACATCAATTGATAAAATTTCGTATGGTTCTTTTTTGATTCCATCTTCGCCAGTAATGAAAATAACTTGCGGCTGGGAGACTTGCATTTCAAATCCTTCTCGGCGCATTGTTTCTATTAATACCGCTAAATGAAGTTCTCCTCGACCGGAAACTAAAAAGCTGTCACCGGTTGATTCTTCTACGCGAAGAGCTACATTGGTTTCTAATTCTCTAAATAATCGATCACGAATTTGACGGGAGGTAAGGAGGTTTCCTTCGCGGCCTGCAAATGGAGAAGTGTTTACGCCAAAAGTCATTTTGATTGTAGGCTGTTCGATTTCTACAGGAGGGATTTGCTTTGGATCAGTGCTGTCAGCAATTGTGTCGCCAATTTGTACATTGTCAAAACCGCCGATTGCGACAATGTCTCCAGCTGTTGCATTTTCTACTTCCGCAGGTAATAGTCCTTCATACATAAGAAGACTAGATGCTTTGCCTGTAGTTTTTTTGCCGTCACGAGAAATTAAAGTTAGGTTTTGACCTTTCTTTACATTTCCTGAAGAAATTTTACCGATTCCGATTTTACCTTTGTAGTTATCATATCTGAGTGCTAATACTAGCATTGCAAAAGGTTCGTCAGAAATAGTAGGAGCTTCAATATTTTCGATGATCGCATTAAATACAGGAGTGATGTCGGCAGGTGCGTCAGTTTTGATTTTTTCTAAAGTTTCATTAGCGTCTAATCCGGCAATTCCTTTAATTCCGCTAGCGTAAAGGATAGGGAAGTCGAGTTGTTCTTCGGTTGCGCCTAATGACACAAACAAATCAAAAGTCTTGTTAACAACGTCGTCAATTTGCGCCTCTGGTTTGTCAATTTTATTAATTACAACAATAGCACGGTGACCAAGCTCTAGAGCTTTCTTCAATACGAATTTGGTTTGAGGCATTGGACCTTCTTTTGCGTCAACTAACAACAGAACACCGTCAGCCATTCTGAGGGTTCTTTCTACTTCGCCGCCAAAGTCAGCATGGCCTGGCGTATCTACAATATTGATTTTTATATCTTTATAAAAAAGTGAAGCGTTTTTTGCAGTAATGGTAATTCCGCGTTCACGTTCGATGTCGCCAGAGTCCATAATCAAAACTTCGCCGCCATCTTTGACGGTTTGAGTTTGTTTAAGCATCGCATCTACTAGAGTTGTTTTTCCGTGGTCAACGTGAGCGATAATAGCAACGTTTCTTATATTGTCTCTTTTCATTTTGGTGAGGTGCGTTATATTGAAAGAATTACGCAAAAAATTAATTCATTAAAAAATGCCGGCTTTTCCGGCAGGAATACGTACCAATATTCTAGTCACTTTAGGCTGTTTTGTCAAGGATTTAGAGGTTTAAATATAAAAAAGAGCTGTATATTTACAGCTCATTTATCTACCCATTTCAAATTTTTATAGAAATGTAATTTAGCGAATAGCTACACACGGACACCTGAACTGGATCTGTTTAAAACATCTTCTAAGCAATACTCTTCTTTTACCATCATTTCAACAAAATTTTTACCTAATGTTGTCTGTTGTAAAATTTCTTCAGACATTTCTTTGGGGGTTAGGGTTTTGCCGAATGCCATTATTTGAGGTGTGTATTGATTAGACATGCTTCTTAGATCATTTATCAACCTTGTTCTCTCTGCAAGATATTGAGTGTAGGGTATTTTAAGACCAGCATCCCATGGAACATCTTTATTTATTTCTGAGGTTGAAATATAACCTTCTTTTGATTTGTTTCTATTACTTAGCGATTGTTGTGTATGTGATTGTTGTGTATCATTGTGGTAAATACTCGGTGCTTTTTCTGTAAATCCAGAAACTATATAAAGTAGGACAGAAAAAACAACAAATCCGATCGAGGCGATAACTAAGGGTGCGCTCAAAAAATACAACGCAATCATTATTAACAGTAATCCAGTAACTAATAAAAAATCTCCAACTCTTTTCATAACTAAATTCCTCCTAAGATTTTTGAGTAACATTATAAACTAGCATACTTAAGATCTGTTGGTCAAGATAATATTGGGAATATGGCTATATTTGCTATAATATAAAGGTAATTAATTTGAATATAAGATGAAGCTTAATAGCCGGATCCCTATAATAAGTTTTTTGGTTGCCTTATTTATAATCTTTATTTTGGTGGTGTGGATTTTAAAACCTTTTGTTAATATTTTAGCGTTTGCTGTTATAGTTGCTGTACTATTTCATCCAGTATATAAATTACTTTTGGGCAAGCTAAAAAATTCATCTTTAGCAAGCTTGTTAACAATTTTAATTATTCTGGCTGCCGTTGCTTTGCCTTTGTGGTTGTTTGGTCAGCTCATTTTTAATGAGATAGTTCAGTTGTTTAATAAATATCGATCTGGGTATTATGTCTTTGATCAAAATCAATTGACCGCTGGTTTACCTGTACAGCTTCAAGATTTTATAACTAAATTCAATCAAGATATTTCGAGTTGGGTTGGACAGTTATCTAGCCGTGCTTTCACTTCTTTAACTTTTGTACTTTCTAATGTGGCTGGTTTTATTGTTGCTTTCTTTATGTTCATCTTCATAGTTTATTATTTGCTAAAAGATGGGCATAAAATTCGATCAGCTATGATGGATATCTCGCCAATGGCTTCTAAACAAGAGAATATTTTGATAGATAAAATTGTTACTGCTGTTAATGGGGTAGTAAAGGGTTCATTTTTGGTTGCACTAAGTCAGGGAGTAGTTGCAACTATTGGTTTTTATATTTTTGGAATACCAGAACCTTTGCTGTGGGGAGCGTTTACAGTTGTAGTGGCTTTGGTTCCAACAGTTGGAACTTCGCTTTCTTTAATCCCAGCCGTTATATATTTGGTTATAATCGGTAATACATCTCAGGCAATTGGTTTGGCTATTTGGGGAGCTGTTGCAGTTGGGTTGCTTGATAATTTCTTGGGTCCCAAGCTTGTAGGGAGATCCACTAAACTACATCCAGTTTTGGTGTTATTAGCCGTTATTGGCGGCATCCAATTTTTTGGTATATTGGGATTTTTAATAGGTCCAATTATTATGGCTATTTTTGTAGCTATGATTGATATGTATAGAGATGAGTTTAAAGATTATTTGACTAATTAAGAAGATGAACTGGCTTTTTATAAGTTTAATTTTTGCAGCGCCACTATATGTGTGGCGCTTTTCCATTGCTGGCTTACCTGTAAATTTTTTAATGTTGGCTAGTTTTGTGGTAATTTTTGTAGGGTTATTAGAAGTGTTTTATCGAAAGCTATCGAGAGAATTTATAATTGAAATAAAAAATATACCTTTAGTAATTTTAGTAGCTGTTGGTATAATCGGGCTTGCTAGTTTGATTTCTTTATTAGTATTCGGAATCAGCACACAAAAGATAGGGCAGTGGGTAGTACTTTATTTGCAACCACTTATTATATTTTTCTTAATAAATTTTTACAGTAAAAGAAATAAAAACTTTATCAATCAATTTAAATTTGCTGTATATGTATTTTTGTTCGCCGCTGGATTGCTAGCTATTTTGCAATATGTTACTTTGTGGACACTACCTTCCGGATGGTGGGGGAACCCTGACGAGCCAAAGCGCGCTATTGCTGTTTTTGCTCATCCGAATGCTTTTGCATTATTCGTCACTCCTCTTTTAGCATGGCTGATTCCTGATGTGATGAATAAGCTTATTGGGTTGTGGAATAGAGCAGGTAATTTAAAGATAAATTTAATTTATATTTTTTTATGGAGTATTGGATTAATAGGTTTATTTTTATCTTTGTCACGCGGCGGCTGGTTTGCTATTCTGGCGGCGGCTGGGTTGTATGCTTTGTTGTCAAGTAATAAAAAAGTATTACTATCTTTTTTGGGGGTTGTGATAATCATCACTGGGGTTGTGTTTTCTATACCAAATTTACGATGGCGAGTATTATTACCATTTCATGGAGAAAAGTCTTCTTTGGCTAGACTTAGTTTGTGGGATACAGGGATGAAAATGATTAAAGATAATCCAGTGTTAGGAAAAGGGATTTCTGGTTTTGATAATAATTGGTACAAATATAATACTGATCCTAATCTAGATCATTATAATTTTCCTCATAATATATTCTTAAACTTTTGGGTTGATCTTGGGTTAATGGGTTTGATCGGTTTCTTAATAATATTTTTTAGAAATACTTGGCAAGGATTTATGCTTCGAAAAAATCCTATAGCGTTGAGTTTGCTTTTGTTTACAGTAGCTATGGTTGTACATGGATTGATAGATATCCCATATTTAAAAAATGATTTAGCTATGATTTTTTGGATGGTTCTAGCTATGAGTATTATTTGAGATAACTTAGAAATATAGTTTGGCAATAAAAAATCCCGCTCGCGTGTTTTAAGTGCAAGCGGGTGTTTAATTAATCTGTAAAAGCTGCTTCAATTTCTTCGTCTGTAACCTCGAACCATTCTTTGAAGGCTTCTTTGTCAAAATAATATTTTCCTCCAAAGAATTCGATGATTTTATTAAGATCACGATAAGAATTTTTCAAACACACGGATGCGCCAGGGGAGGGAGTTGTGTTGAAGATGATTTTATCGCCAACAATATTCGAATCTCCCATAACCAATGGATTTTCTGCATCCATATCAATGATTTGCGGTCTAATTCCACCGTGGTTTTTAAGAAGCCGTAAGTCACTCCATTTAAGCGAAGGGATGATTTTACGAACTTCTCTCCAGAATAAATATTTACCGATCAATGGAATATCAAAAATATAATTCTTAATTCCATATAATAGTAAATGATTTTTTCTGAGAGTTCTCCAAAAACTAAAGTAGCCTTTGATGGTGGATAATAGGGGGGTCTTCATGTAATCACCAAATGTATCGTAGTGATGCCTTTCCATTAGTGGGACAAACTTTGTTGTTGGTCCAAATTGGCTCGAGCCATCAACAACGCTCTTATCGCCGTGTAGGGCGGCAAAGGGTATATTGGGTATTTGATTACGGTAAACTTTACCTAATAAGAACGTGCCAGCGTGGTAAAAACTAGCGGCTACATTCATAATGGCTAAGTTTAAAGCGTATCCTAGCAGCTGAGCAAACCTAAGACTATAGGGGCCAGCAGCGAACTCTACCACTTCCGCCTCAATAGTCATTTTGGTTTCACTTTCGCCTTGTAATACTTCGATGACATAATTATTCTCAACTTTTTTTATCGTTTCTAATTTTGTCTCGAACATTACCTCAACTTTTTTTCCTTCTACAGTTTTTGCATCATTAAGTAATTCACGAGCAAGTATTTGATAATTAATTGCAAAGCCTTGGTCTGTGGTTAAAGCCGCGACTGCTTCTTTAGGATCACGGGCTTCCATTACCTTTGGTTCTAAGTTTCCAATTTCTTCGCCTCTAATTAATTTTAGGTGAGGGTAATGCTCCGAAAATTCTGCAAAGCGGTCCTCAAGTTCTTTTACTTCTTTGGCTCCAACTCCTAGCACCATTCGATTGGTGACTTTATATAACCCCTCTGTGGCTTTTTTTACCACATATTTTCTGAGAAGAGTTGCGGCAAATTTTACTTTCAAAGCTTTCTTTAAAATGTAATTTGTCTCAGTATCACCTTCGTGTGATGTTTGAGAATTATTATTTGGATTGGAATTAACCATACCCGCATCCTTATATTGCTCAATTACGATGATGTGTAAAATGTTAGAAAACATGGCTGTCATAAACGCAATTGCCGCGCCGGTTACACCAGCACCGACAATCAAAAGATCACATTTAATTTTTTGCGATTTGCTTAATTTTTTACGCATTTTTATCATTCCTCCAAATGAAAATTTTACTAAAAATTATATCATAAAATCAATGAAAAGTCAATAGAAATGGCTTTATTTATTTTTATATATTTATCCGCTAAAACTAGAAATATTTACATTTACTAATAAAAATACTATAATTTTGTGTTCTAATACTTTAATTTGGAGGAAATTATGAAATATAAAGTTACGGTAATTCCAGGAGATGGAATTGGTCCTGAAGTTGTCTCGGCATGCAAATAGTAGTTGAAGCTACGGGAGTGAATATTGAATGGGATGTTCGGCACGCAGGTGAGAGTGCATATAAACGGTTTGGTAGTCCTTTG
>CAYRJC010000045.1:0-1245 GCA_964424635.1 uncultured Candidatus Saccharibacteria bacterium
ATTCTAGATTCTTTTCACTGCCAGCAATCGCAATCGAATTAATATCAGTTCCCAAAACTCGATAACCTTGCAAAACTCCTTCCTGAACAATTGTTCCTATGCCGCACATGGGATCGAGTAGAGTAGAGTTGGTTTTTTGACCAGCTAAATTAATCATTATCTGAGCAACTTTTGGTGGAATCATTCCTTGCTTTTCATCTCGTACTGGACGTTGGTAATCACGCCGGCCATAATCCTCAAAATCTTGCACAACTAAAGTTTTAGCAACATACAATTTTGTAGGACCAGCTAACACACAAATTTCAGCACCTTTTTCTATCAAATGATTATGGGTAACCACCACAGAAGCCAGAGCCAAGCCATTAAACTGAGGAAGAACGAGTCTAATACTAGAACCAGCTTCTTGCATACCACGCTTAATAAACATCCCTAAACGCTTTGGTTCTTGAAAAGCTTTTACTGATGCATCTAGAAGGTAAACACTAACCCCAAATTGAATTTTGCCCTTGGCTGAGCTTAAAAAATCTTTTTTTAACTTGCTTGGTTTAAAATAATTTTGAAGAGCAAAGTTTATATAATCAGTATCTTTCTTTTTGACCTCATCTATTATTTTGAGAATCTTTACAACCCCACCAAGCTCTTTCTGAATCTTACGAAAATCCAATTGTTGATCTGTTTCTACAACCAAAACTTCGTGAGATAAATCCAAAACCTTCAAACTCCAATCATGGTTTTGGAAATAAAAAAATAGCTCAGCCAAAGAAAGCGTGTAAACCCGCCCTAAAACAAAAGCATACTTGTGTGTCATAAGCTAAAAATTAGTTGACATTAATTATCCTCATATTATGTTTAATCAAATTATTGAAGTAAATTTTGAAAAAATAAAACTTTGGCTAGTAATTATTCTAATTCAAGCTGGGAGTTTTGGCATGGGAATGTATACTGCCAAAACTTACTGGAAATCCAATATCAGTTCATCTAGTAGTATTAATTATACCACGGAAAGTGACAAAAACCAAAGTATTGATAAAAACACTAATACCAAGAATAATGACCAAACCACTACAGAAACAATTAATCCTAATAATCTAGACTCAGCCAACTGTACCAGTATAAAAGGGAATATATCTGGGACCAATAAGACATATCATATACCAGGCGGTTCATTTTATGATAGAACCACACCTGAGATGTGTTTTAGCACAGAAAATGAGGCCCAAGCAGCTGGTTTCAAAAAATCTAGTA
>CAYRJC010000045.1:1255-6840 GCA_964424635.1 uncultured Candidatus Saccharibacteria bacterium
GTAGGTAATTGACAAAATCTAAAAAATACCTTATAATTTTAAGTTATTATAATTATTTAATTGGAGGGAAATATGGAAGAAAACGAACAATGGATTGAAGAAATCGGTCTCTTTGAAAATCAAAAAAGAGAATTAAAATTAATATAGGAAGATAACCCCAAACTAGTTCAAAGAAACAGAATAGATAGTCATTTAATGGCTGTATATTTTATTATAGTAGGAGTTATTACTGCTCTTCTGGCAATTAATCCGATTAATTTCGCTGGAATACTAAATGTAATGGTAAGTATTTTAAAAATTTTTTTATCATTAATTAACTTAGTTTACGGACTAGGATTCCTAATGTTGAAATTATCAGATGACGCGGAATTTAAACACAACACCTTATTCAATAAAAATATTTTGAGAAGTATTTACAACTCTTCAATGTATTCAATCATAATTAATCTCATATCAATACCATTAACCATTTTACTTTTCAGCAACGGATATGTTTTGGCTCCGTTGCTTTTATGCAGCGGGGCACTGATAAATCATTTTTATAAATCCACAATAAAAAAACAGCTGCCGGAATTGCTAAGCACTCAAATACACAAGAGAGAACTAGCAGCTAGTGGCGTGCAAACATTTTTACTCTACAAAAACAATGAGTAAAATTCAAAGCAAAGACGATTTTTTGAATCGTCTTTTTATTTTTCTTATTTTTCATTCAAAGTAAACAAATTCAAACAAATCTTTATAAATAAATTACAAAATAAACATAGAACGAATTTTTATAGAATCAATATTAAAAAAGTATGGTTTAATAAATACCAACTTTACATTAGCACACATTTTTGTTATAGTGTCAAGGTAATAAACCTAAGATTTACTAATTAACCTAATTTAAAAAAAGTGTTAGGCAAATTTTATACTAAACTTTAAAAGTAATGAAAAAACTTGCAAAAAAATTTATATATCTTGATAACGCTGCTTCAACGAAACTAAAGTCAGAAGTCTTAAAGTCCATGAAACCATTTTTAGAAGGGGAATTTGGAAACCCATCTAGCTTACATCATTATGGACACCAATCTAGACAAGCAATTAATAAAGCGAGAAGTGAAATTGCTCAAGCTATAAATTTAAATCCAACAACAGGTTCAAAAGAAATAATTTTTACTAGCGGTGGTACTGAAAGTATAAACTTGGCAATCTTAGGGGTAGCAAAATCCTACCAAACTAAAAACAACAAACCCGGACACATGATAGTCTCTAGTATTGAGCATGAAGCTGTTTTAGAATGCATTAACGCACTTAAGCGATGGGGCTGGAAAATAGATTATCTAAAAGTTGATTCAAATGGATTAATAAATCCTAATGATTTAAAAAAATTGGTTAAAAAAGACACTGCCTTAATATCAGTTATGTATGCTAACAATGAAGTTGGGACGATTCAACCAATAGCAGAAGCTAGTAGAATATTAGCCGGAATAAATAGAGATAGAAACAATAAAAACCTAAAGCCAATTTATTTTCATACGGACAGCTGTCAGGCTGGTGGGGTATTAACGTTGGATATTTATAAATTAAAAATAGATTTACTGACTTTAAATGGAAGCAAACTTGGGGGGCCAAAGGGTTCTGGAATTTTATTTGTAAGAACAGGGGTTGATATCGAACCAATAATCTATGGAGGCGGGCAAGAACGAGGACTTCGCAGCGGTACAGAAAACACACCAGCAATAGTAGGGTTTGCTAAAGCATTAATTCTCAATCAAAAAGAACGGGGAATAAATACTAAAAAGTTATTTGAGCTTCAGAAATATATAGAAACAGAATTAGAAAAACTAAAAATTATAAAAATCAATGGTCCAAAAAATAACAAATTTGATAAAGATAAGGGAGATAACTTTGGATTATTAAAACTTCCCGGAACAATTAATTTTTCTGTTTCTAAAATTGAAGGTGAAGCATTGATGTATTATTTAGATAGTGCTGGTTTTAGTGTTGCAACCGGCAGCGCTTGTACAACTGGTTCAGAAGACCCGTCACATGTATTATTAGCCATGGGAATTAAACCCGAAGATGCGAAGTCCACAATCCGACTAAGCTTGAGTACTGATATCACCAAACAAGATTTAAAGCATTTTGCTGAAGCCTTAAAAAATTCTATAAAAACTATTCAATATACAACACAAGAATTATAGCCTTGTCAAAAGAAGGCTATTTATAGTATATTAATACGTAAAGTTTACATATTTCAGGAGGAAATTATGATTAATTATAATAAAAATCGGGTTCCAAATACCCAATACAGAGACTTATTGAGGTTTATTGCCAATAATGGTTACATGAGCGATTCGGCTCACGATGAAAAATCAAAGATGTATTTTTCCCCACCAAAAATGAGGTTTGATATACCATATGATGGAGTGCCACTTATCAGCGAAAGAAGCTTTGAAAATATTTATAAAAGCTCTATAGGCGAACTACTTGCTTTTATAAATGGCGCGAGAACTTTAGACCAGCTTCGAGAATTCGGAGTAAGTGATAGATTTTGGGGACCTTGGGTTACAGAAGAAAAATGTGCCAAAAGAGGACTAGCGGCAGGAGACTTAGGAGATGGATCATACGGAGCAATCTTTCATGATTTACCAACCCCTGAAGGTCCGTTTAATCAAGTAGCCGCAATTGTTCAGCAGATCAAAGAAAGACCATATGATCGCAGTCACAGAATGTCTAATTGGTATCTACCTTATCTAACCAGACTTAAAAACCAAAGACAAAGAACAGTTGTAACTCCTTGTCATGGCGATATGTATTTTCGAATCTTCAAAGACCGACTTAATCTACACATGACTCAGCATAAAGCAGATATAATTACCGGCGTTCCAAACAATATGATTCAGTATGCTGCATTATTAATAGCAATGGCACATGTTACGAATCATAAAGTAGGGGAGTTGGTAATTGATTTAGTTGATGCTCATTACTATATTTTGAAAGACTCAAATAATGTAGAAGAATTCAAAAAAGGAAAAATATCTCCGGAGCAAGCGTTAACTTGGATGATAAGTAAAGAACCAAGACCATTGCCAACTTTGCAGTTAGTCGAAGACGCGCCGATGGATATATTCAAAATCAGAACCGAGCATTTTATTCTCGATGAATACAATCCACACCCTGCCATAACCGGAATAGCAACAGCAATATAGGAGGAGTATAAATGGAAAATTCAAAAAAAACATTTGTATTAACAGACAGAGCCAGAAGCGAAGAACAAATGGAAGTTTTAAAAGAAATCGAAGAGTCAGGAAAATGTCCTTTTTGCACCGAAAACTGGTCCAAGCAATTGATAGAATCCACCCTTTATCAATATGGAACTCAGCGTTGGCTTACAATACTAAATAATTGGCCTTACGATAATACAAAGCTACACTTTGTGTGCATCTCAAGAGTTCACGCAGAATCACTGAATGAATTACCAGATGACGCTGGAACACAACTATTAAATATCTTACAGAGGATAGAAAAAGATTATCAAATCAAATCAGGAGCAATCTTTATTCGTTTTGGTAATCCCATGTATAACGGTGGAAGCGTCAACCATTTACACGCGCATATAATAGTGCCTGATATTGGACCAAACAAAGACTGGGAAAAAATTCGAGTCAAACTAGGAACAAATCCACAATAAATAAACCCTACACTAAATTTAGTGTAGGGATTTTTATTTTACTTTAACCAACTTAATATTAGCTGCTTTTAAGATATTTTCTGCATCAAGCATACTGTAGCCTTCTCGAAAATAACATTTAGCAAATCCGGCAGTAGCAATTGCCTTAGCGCAAACAGGACAGGGGAAGGTGGTAACATAAATACTTGCCCCATCTACCGAGACTCCGTCTTTTGCACATAAAGCTATTAATCTGGATTCGGCATGCTCTGCAGTGCTCAATTCAATAGCCACACCGCGACTGAAATTAATTCTTGGGTCGCTATAGAAATAAGGATATTCCTGATCTGGCACTTGAGTGTTATAAGCATAATGAAATATTCTTTCATTTATCACGACCGCAGCTGAAACTTGTCTCCAGAAATCACTACTATATTTTTTTTGAACTTCCAAAAATAGCATTACCTCAGAGTCAAAAGCTTCTGCAGAAATCTCGCATTCAGGAGTAACGTCTTTTTGCGCTAAAACTTGGTTTTTATCCCAGCGTAAAAAGTAGTTATCATGTTCGACATTGCACTGATTAAGATATTTTTCAACAATAGAAATACTAATATCTTCCTGAGGAATTAAAATTGAAACTTTCGATTCATTTAAATCTTGTAAAAGATCGATATTAGCAATTTCTAGAGATTGATTATCACTAATCCAGTTCATAGCGATTAACGATTTCTGAATTTCAATAGGTGATAGTGCTGGTAAATTTTTTCTCAAATAAGAAAATTCAGAAATCAATTCTTCACCAAAAAGAAAAATTTTGTCTGCATCACCATGTCGTTTCAAGAATTCCTTATAACCTCGATGGGGAACGGGTATATACACCAATATCACTTTCATAATTTCTCCTTCTTTTGAAACTCTTCAGAACTCATCTCCAAAAATGATGGAAGCTCTTTTCGAAAGTCCTTATTCATTTCCTCAACTTTCCCAGCAAAATATTGTGTGACCCATTCTGGTAAATTATGAGAGAGATGCTCGACAATATTTTTAATTCCCTCAATAATCAACAAGCGAGTCTTTGCACTAGTAGAAGTTTCTGCTTGTCTTGGCTGCACCACTACTTTACTACAATACTTTTCAAGTTCTTTAAGTTCATCTAGGGTATATGTCCCTTCTACAGCTTGTAAAACATCTGGGCAAATTCGTTTGATTAAATTCCATCTCGGTTCCTTATAACCTTTGATGGTAATTATATCGACATAGCGCAAGTGAGCCAACATTTCTGTTCTCTCTGAAAGTGGAACAACTGGACGAATGGTTCCTTCTTTACGACTACGAACTTTTTCGTCTGTTTCTACTCCTACAATCAAAACATCTCCTAATTGTTTAGCCTTTTGCAAGTATCTAGCATGACCAATATGAACCAAATCAAATGATCCAGACGTTAGAACAATTTTTAGCTTTAAGCTCTTTAAACGATTAACCTCTTCGACTAGTTTCTCAATATCATCAAAATAACGCTGTTCAAAGCTGAACTCATCTCCAAAGTATCCTGCATTAATTGCCATAATGATTCCTCCTTATTAATCAAATTATTATACCAATAATATTATAAATGTAGTAGGGTAATCAATACCTGAATGTATAAAAATAGAGATATATTATATGATTTAATATACCTACTTTTTAATACTAACGATCGTCTATATATGATATTTAAACTAATTAATATGACTAAATCAAAACCGACATAGAGACAGATAAAACATAATTTTAATTTATAAAACTAATCTAATTAGTTCGGAGATGTATACAAAGTAGGTAATTCAAAACAGATTAGGATATTGAACAAAAATACCAAGGGGATATAAGTCTTTTTGATATATCCCGTGTCGCACAATGTATCTTATGCGACTTTGTATATATTGGTTAT
>CAYRJC010000046.1:0-5119 GCA_964424635.1 uncultured Candidatus Saccharibacteria bacterium
TAATAATCTAGCTACTTTATCAAATGCTTCTCCTGCCGCATCATCCACAGTTGAGCCAATGACTTTGTAATTTTTATAGTCTAGCATTAATACCAGCATGGTATGACCGCCGGAAACTATCATTGATAACACTGGAAATTTTGTTTTCTCTGGTTTTTCTGCAAAAGCAGAGTACAAGTGGCCTTCCATGTGATTAGTTGGCAACAAAGGAATTCCTGTAGATAAGGATAATCCTTTAACAAATTCAGTACCTACGATTAAAGATGCAGCAAGTCCTGGGCCGCTAGTCACTGCTAGGTAGTCTAAATCAGTTAGTTTTGTTTTACTGTCTGATAAAGCTGCTTTTATCACAGGTAAAATATTAGTCATATGAGAACGTGCTGCGACTTCTGGAACTACTCCTCCAGTTTTTACGTGAATCTTCATTTGGGAGTTGACTATTGAAGATAAAAATTTGAATTTTGGTTGTGAACTTTTAATGTCGCCAGAAAGAACGCTTGCTGCTGTTTCATCACAGCTGGTTTCGATTGCTAAAATTTTCATAATATTCATAGTATATCTAAAAAATTAAAAAACAAAAACCACCTTATAGTATTTCTGTAAAGAAATAATATAAAGTGGCGTTGTTTAGTTTATGTAAATTACATAGTAGCGCTAGAAGAGTTTTTAGAAGAACAAGTTCCACAGTCTTTAGCATGGGTAATAGCGATATAAATCGCTGACAAACCAACTAATATGTAAATAATAGTTTCAATAGAAGACATACTACCGAAAATAGTATTAACTAGGTTAAAGTCAAAAGCACCAACTAAACCCCAGTTGAGTCCACCAACTACCAATAAAATGAAAGCAATGATATGTAAGAATTTCAAATTTATCACCCCCTTTCAGGGAAGAATTTTACTGATTTAATTATACTATATATTTTCATTTTGTCCTATTTATGTTAAACTATCCAAATGGTAGACAATGTTATCCTTCGATTTTCTGATGTTACTTTTGAACACGGCCCTCATAAACAGCTTTTGAATGAAGCTAGTTTTTCGTTACGTACTGGCAGTCGAATAACTCTAATGGGCCAAAACGGTGCAGGAAAAAGTACATTATTCAAATTAATTACTGGTGAGCTAAAGCCAAAAGATGGAGAGATTTTTAGATCTCCCAAGGATGTTACAGTTGCAATTGCTCGACAGGTTATGCCTCAGGATTTTATGGAATTAACAGTCCATGATTATTTTGCAAAAGCTTTTTCGGAAAAAGAATATGCCCTAGATAAACATATCAAAAATGTTTTAGAAGTTGTTCATTTAGAATTGGATCAGGCATTATATAGTGAAAAGAAAATTAAACAGTTTTCTGGCGGACAGCAAGCGCGTTTGCTGCTAGCGCATGCTTTGATTCAGGAGCCAGATATTTTATTGTTAGACGAACCTACTAATAATTTGGACAAGCAGGGGATCGAGCATTTAACAGGTTTCTTAATGATGTATGAAAAAACTTGCTTGGTAATTTCTCATGATGCCGATTTTTTAAATGCTTTTTCTGACGGTGTTTTGTATCTAGATGTGTTTACTAAGAAGATAGAACAATACTCCGGTAATTATTATGATGTAGTAGAAGAAATCAAAAAGCGTATTGAGCGAGAAAATTCTCAAAATGCTCGGGCGCAAATGCAAATTAAAGAAAAACGTTCTCAGGCAGAAGTATTTGCTCACAAAGGCGGTAAACTTCGTGCAGTTGCTAAGCGTATGCGTGAGGCGGTAGAAGAAGCTGAAGAGAATATGGTTGATGTTCGCCAAGAAGACAAGACTATTCGTGATTTCAAAATTCCATCCCAGCAATTCGACTCATTTTTTGATGGAAAAATTATAGAATTTGATTCTATAAGTGCATATAAGGAAGGCGAGCAGATTGTTAAGTCTGTGGAGCTGGTTATTCGCAAGAATACTCACTTTTTATTTGAAGGACCTAATGGTATTGGTAAAAGTACTTTGCTAGAAAAGATCGCGAGTGGTCAGGGCGAAGGTTTTAAAATTTCTCAAGAAGCAAAGATTGGTTATTATAAACAAGATTTTAGTAACTTTGATTTTGAACAAACAGGCTTTGATGCTCTAAAGGCAGTAATGAAGCTGTTTGATGAGCATGTTTTAAGATCATCTGCTGCAGGGTTCTTGCTAGATGGAAAATTATTGGGAAATAAAATTGGGTCTCTGTCCGAAGGTCAAAAGGGCTTGTTAGCTTTTTGTCGTTTGATGCTGCAGCAGCCAGGATTGTTAGTTTTGGATGAACCTACGAACCATATTAACTTCCGTCATTTGCCTATAATCGCTAAAGCCCTTAATGATTATGATGGTGCTATGGTAATGGTTAGTCATGTTCCGGATTTTGTTTCGCAAATCCGTATAGATCATACGGTTGATCTTGGTTCTCTGTAAGATTAAGTTTTTTGAACTACCTTTAAAAAATTTAAACATCTAATTTTATAAGCATGTTTTATTTTTATATTTTAGAGTGCAAAGATAAAACTTTTTACTGTGGTTATACAAAGGATTTATTAGCAAGAGAAAGTGATCATAATAGTGGGCTTGGTTCTAAGTATGTTCGCTCTCGGGGCGGAGGAAAAATTATTTATTATGAAAAATTCTCCTCCCTGTCTAAGGCTCTCAAGCGAGAAGCAGAAGTTAAGAAGTGGACTCGAGCTAAGAAATTGGGTTTAATAAATAGGCTTTAATGCACCTTTTCATTATAGGATTGCAAATACAGAATTACTTATAGCTTATGTTCAAAATGATAAAATGAAAACCCTAGAATATATGTTTATGAACGATTCCGCAGTCATGAAGTGACGAGGACTAGTGAAGAAACATATATTCTAGGGTTATTTAATTCAAAATATTTAGTCTATAGTTTGGTGCTATTTTCACCGGCTAAAAATCCGGTAGTCCAGCAGATCTGTAGGCTAAATCCGCCAGAGGGTCGGTCGAAATTTAAAATATCTCCTGCCAAAAATAAATTAGAATACAGTTTAGACTGCATAGTTTTGAAGTCAATTTCTTTAAGACTTACTCCTCCAGAAGTTACTATGGCCTTTTCAACACCTAAAAATCCTGCAACCGACATAGGTAGAGCTTTTATCAAGGCTGTGATTTGGCGGCGTTGAGTTTTTGCTAAACTATTTCCTTCTATATTTGGATCAATATTTGTTAGTTGTAAGATCGCTGGGATCATTCTTGGGGGTACTATGCCGCCAAGAATGTTTTTTATCTTTTTATTAAGCCCGCCGCTTAAATGATCTAGTAATTTTTTATCTAGTGCTGTTAAGTCTAAAGCAGGGTATAGATCTAACTCTAATTTTACTGGTGCATATTTATATAATTCGGCAATATTTTTACTCATATTGAGAACTAGGGGACCACTAATTCCAAAATGAGTGAATAGCATTTTGCCTAGCCTAGATTCTTGTTTTTTATTATCTTGAAATATAGTTAGTTTAATATCCGTAAAACTCAACCCAGAAAGCTTTTTTACCCAGTCTTCTTGTATTCGCACTGGCACCAAAGCTGGATCAGATTCTTCTACGGAATGACCAAGTTTACGCATCCATTCAAAACCTTCGCCAGTTGATCCTGTTTCTGGTCTAGATTTTCCTCCTGTGGTAATAATATAGTTTTTAGCTGTGTAGGTTTTATTTTTTGTTACAACCCCTTTGATTAGATTCTCTTCATTCAGAATTTTTTTAACTGCCTCACCCGAAACAATTTCCACTTTATTTTGCTTTAAATACTCTATCAGTAAAGACCATACATCTTTAGCTTTATTGCTTTGAGGGAAGGCACGTTTTTCTAGCTCTATTTTTGTTGGTAATCCCCGAGAATTAAAAAATTCCAATGTATCTTCTACTCCAAAGCGAGTAAAAGAACCAAAAAGGGCTTTGCCTTTTGGCCCGTATTTGCTAACTAGTTTTCGGATATCGAATTCGGCATTGGTTATATTGCATCTGCCGCCGCCTGTAATAAGTAGTTTTTTGCCCAGCTTATCGTTTTTCTCGAGTAATAGAACTTTTGCTCCTAGTTCCGCAGCTCTTCCAGCAGCCATCATTCCACTAGGTCCTCCTCCAACTACAATTACATCGTATATTTTACTAGGCATGATCAAAAATCTCTTTAGTTAAAGCAGGGAGCCCAACTTTATCTACGCTAGATGTTGGTATTACATGATAGGGTTCTGTTTGCTTAATTATTTCTGTAATTTGTTTAGTAACTGCATTTTTTTTAAGCTTATCAATCTTATTAGCTAATATCACTACATGTTTTTTTAGATCTTTCAGTAGAATTAACATTTGCTCATCATCTTTTGTCAGTCCGACTTTTGCATCAACTATCATTACTATTAATTGTTCG
The DNA here is from genome assembly GCA_964424635.1 of uncultured Candidatus Saccharibacteria bacterium. Lineage (GTDB taxonomy): Bacteria > Patescibacteriota > Doudnabacteria > UBA920 > UBA920 > UBA920. The sequence goes on from CAYRJC010000046.1 coordinate 4,401, forward strand.
TCTGTCAGGTCTGGGTAGGTGATATACCACTGAATTAACTGCAATATACGTTTACGTTCTTGGACCGAACCTTGCGCGTATCCATAACCAGGCAAGTCTACTAGAAAAAAATCTTTATTAATTAGATAAAAATTTATAGATTTTGTAAAACCAGGAGAAGAGCTAGACTTAGCCAAATCTTTTTTAGAAGTTAAAGCATTGATGATACTAGATTTACCAACATTAGATCGCCCAATAAAAGCAATATGACGGTAATCATCATGAGGAATATCATCACCATTAGTGACTTTGGTTATTAATTGAGTAGATTTAATTTTCATGGTATCAAATTAGTATAAAAATAATTTATTATTGATCTTAGGCCAATGCTAGTATTAAAAGAAGTAGCTTTAGACTACTTCTTTTTTGCATTCTTTTTTGGCTTCTTCACCTCTTTTTTGTGTGAGTTATTGCCTTTTGCCATAAACTTTTTGGGAAATTTAATTATTTCTTTTAACTAATAATATCATAACGACTAAATATATCAATAAAAAAGCGCTTTATATTTAAAGCGCTATTGAAACATACATATTACGGCGATTACTAGGATATGGAAGATTTGGTCAACCATAATTGTAAGCCAAAATGTATTTCTGATTGATTCTTCAGAATTTCTCATGATATTTTTTCTCCACCACAATACAAATGCTCTACGGTCCAAAATATAATGAGTTCCAAAT
>CAYRJC010000046.1:5129-6613 GCA_964424635.1 uncultured Candidatus Saccharibacteria bacterium
CATAAAGGAGAAATTTGGAAATAAATAATTGGTAGAACAAAACACAGCGTATATTTCACAACGTGAAATAGCAAAGGCCAGTTGAAAAAACTTAATTGAGCTTTTTGATTGGTTTCGCTTTCTGTTTGTAGTAAATAGTCTCCAATGATATGGGTGATTATGCATAATTCAAAAATTGTAATCATCTTTTCCTCCTAGTTTTAAAGGCGTTACCTTTAGTTTCTCAAAGAACCATTTATATGATAAATTAAAAGTGAAATATTTACATTATAAAATGACTACTTTTTCGTCAGTTTTATTTAATTATTTAACTTTTATTTAAGCCATGAATAGTGATTTGATTCAAAAAATTCAATTATTAGGGTTTTCAGATAAAGCTGCTCAAATGTATTTGGCTACTCTTAAGCTTGGTGGGGGAACCATGCAGGATATCGCGAGGCTTAGCAAGGTGCCTAGAACCAGCCTTTATTACACATTGGAAGAATTAATTAATGCTGGAGCTTTAATAGAATCTAGTTTGGGAAAACGAAAGTATTATCAAGCAGTTGCACCTCGTCAGTTAGTAGAATTAGCTAAAGAGAGGGTAAGTGAAGTCTTTGAAAGTTTACCAGAATTAGAGCAAGAAGCAGGCCGCGGTAAAACCACTGCGGTAGAGATTTTGCATGGACCTCAAGGCTTTAAGCTTGCATGGGAAGGATTGCTACAGACTAAAGATAAAGAATTTAGAATTATTACTTCTGGGGAATCATTTTTGGATTATGTCCAAGAAAAATATGTTATAAAGACTATTATCGGCCGCAAGAAAATGCTGAATGTAAAAAGTTTCCAATTAATTCCTAATACTTCGTATGGTCGAGAAGTGGTGAGCAAGGATAAATCAGAAAATCGTGAATCTAGATTCTTGCCAGCTAATATACAACTCCCTTATACAATAGTTTTTTCCAAAGAAAAAGTATTGATGATCTCGAGTAGGAGCGAAAATGTGGTTATGGTGTGGAATAGTATTAGGTTATCACAAACAATTAGATCTTTATTTGATAGCTTGTGGAACCAATATCAATAAAATTCAAAATATAGACAAAAAGACCTTTATAGGTCTTTTTGTAATAGTATTTTAGGACCTTAATAATTGTTTTCTAAGTTATTTATAATCCTAATACAACTTTAGAATCCATCCAGCTACTAAGCTCGCTTTTATTCTGAACATAACCTTTAATATTAGTTTCTGATCCTATATGAATACTTAAATGTAAGTGTTTGCGTTCGTTGTCGGTCTCGGTGGAGTATCCTGTACCCAAAAGTCCTATGGTTTCTCCAGTTTCTAATATTGATCCGTTTGCTGTGGTAATACTTGATTGTCTTAAGTGGCCATAAACAACAGTTACGTCTTTGCCATTAATTGTGCATGCTTGAACAGCATATCCACCATAACCAGTTGCTTTTCCTTTGGTAACTAGTTTTCCAGAGCAAATTGTGTTGATCGA
>CAYRJC010000047.1:0-6531 GCA_964424635.1 uncultured Candidatus Saccharibacteria bacterium
TTTCATCTGCTCCAGAATTAGCCTCAACAAAAGTATTTGTACCAAAGCCTTTGGTAAATTCTTCGCCTGTTAAATCCAAGGCAGATAATGTGTTTATGCCTCCTAGTAGTAAGAGCAATAAGCCTCCCGAGCGCAGGTCGTATAAGAGGTTGTTAACTATCTTTGTGGCTTTAGCTTTGATTGCGGTGGTGGCACTAGTGATAATTGTTTTGCCGAGCGCTAATGTAACAATTTATGCCAGGTCTCAGACTGTTGCTAGAGATTTGGAGTTAGTAATTGATTCCAATAAAGACTCAGTTAATAGCGCGAGTCTCACTTTGCCGGCCACTAAAGTAGATGAATCTAAACAAGTTTCATCTAGCTTTACTGTAAACGGAAAGAAGGAAGTCGGAAGCAAGGCGCAAGGTCGCGTAGCTATTTATAACTTAACTGGTAGCGCTATGAATTTGCGAACCAGCACCACGGTACTCACCGTTGGTTCTAAATCTTATTATTTTGTATCTGATCAAAACGGGATCAATTCATTAGAGAGCCCTAGTAAGGACAGCAATGCTACTACTGCTGATATAATTGCCGGCGATGGGGGAGAGGATTTCAATCTCCCGGCTGGAACTCGCATCGAAATTAATAATCAATCTTTCGGTAGTCAGCCTCAGAGATTATATGCAAAGACTATAACTCAAGTTATCGGCGGTTCTTCTAGGTTTATTTCTGTGGTTAGTAAAGAAGATCAAGATCAAGCTCAAAAAGAATTAATAAAGAAAGCAATTGAAGATATAAATAAAAATCTTTCTGATGGACGTAAGCTAGTGGAAGGTGCTTATAATGTTGAGGTGGTGGGTTTTACATCTGACAAACCAGAAGGAACCGAATCAACTACTTTTGAAGTAACTGCCACAATAAAAATTACCGGATTAGCTTTTAACGAAAATGATTTAAAGCAAATGGTAAGAGGAAGGTTAACTCAGACTTTGGGTAGTGATAAAACTTTGCAAGAGCAAGATAAAGACTCTGTGATTTATAAAATCAAAGGTCTGGATTTGACCACTGGGATTATGCAATTATCTATTCATTATGAAAGCCAAGCCAAGCCAACAATTGATGAGAATGATTTAACAAATCAGTTGGCAGGAAAATCTAAAGAACAAGCCAGTGATTTGTTGCTAACCAATCCAAATATTGAACGGGTAAATATAAGCTTAGCGCCAAGTTGGCAAAAATCATTTCCGCGAATTGCCAAAAAGGTTCATATAGAAGTCGTTGAATAAAAATTTAGTAAAAAAAATACCGCCAACTCCGTAGTTGGCGGTTTGCTCAATTATTGAGCTTATGTATTTGAATATATTCCAGTAGCAATAAGCACCGGATGAAATTCTTCATCGTCCATTTTGTTGTATTCTTTGCCCTTGATGTGGATCCCATCTTCATCATCAACAAAGTCTTCTTATCGGATTTTACCGAGTTTCATATTTATTTCCATTAAATACCTATGGTCATCAAACGAGACATGTTTTTGAAGATAATTAAATATATGGTATCGAAAACTTCTGTCGCTGGGATCATAAAACGCCGGAAGATTTGCGATTTGGAGAATGTCCAAAAGATCTTTTCTCTCTCCAAAGCATTCGACGATTATTATATCAGCCAATGAAACATTTCTTTGATCGCCTGTCTCATAAGCTTCTCGGATAAGCTTAATTGCTTCCGAGACTAACCCTTTTCCAGTTTTTATCTGTTCTTCTGTTAGATTTACCACTGATTTGTAAAGTTCGAATTGTATGTCTTTCTCAGCTTCACCAATAAATTTATTTATTTCCTGGTTTTTTGAATCTAGCATTATTTTTCCTCCAATTTTTTTGTAATTTATTTTCCTATGTTATATCATAAAATATGAATTATGTCAATATATAGCGAAATTACATGATTTTATTAGAAAATTGTTGACAATTCTTGTTACTGTGTTAGAATTAGAGAAATTCGTAATTTAGTGAAATTCCGCAAGGAAAATACAAGAAAACAAGAATTTGGGAAGCCCTGAACAAAACCAAACAATTGAACTAGAAGGTAAAGTTATCGAAAGTTTACCTAATACTGTTTTTCGTGTTCAATTGGAAGCTGGACAAGTGATTTTAGGTCATTTATCAGGAAAGATGAGATTGCACCGCATTAGGGTTTTACCTGGTGATAAGGTGCTTATAGAAGTCACTCCATATGATTTAACTAAGGGTCGTATAACCAGACGATTAAAGTAAATCTCAGCTAAATAATTAATATTATAAGAACCAGTCTAATTTTGATTTAAGATTAAGACTGTGGGAACCTCAAGGCTCCCTAAATTGACTATTTTAAATAGTTCAAGGATAAATATTTATGAAAGTACGCGCAAGCGCAAAACCTATTTGTAAGAAATGCAAGGTCGTCAAAAGATTTGGTCGGGTCTTTGTGATCTGTGAAGTTCCTAAGCACAAACAACGCCAAGGTTAATCGTTTCGATTAGTCCTCGGGCGTTTTTATTGTTATTAATTTTTAAAGAAGTATGGCACGTATTGCCGGAGTAAACATTCCAACAGAAAAAAGAATAGAAGCATCTCTTCAGTATATTTATGGAGTTGGACCAACCCTTGCTAAGAAAGCCTTGGCAGAAACTAAAGTTGATCCAGATATTCGCACAAAAGATTTAAGTGAAGATGATTTGGCTAAGCTTCGTGATTTTATTGATAAGAATTTTAAAACCGAAGGTAACTTAAAGCAACAAGTTTTGCTTAACATTAAGCGCCTCAAAGAAATTGGCTCTTATCGTGGTAGTCGTCACAAAAAGAGTTTGCCGGTTCGTGGTCAACGTACCAAGACCAACTCTCGAACTCGTCACGGTAATGTACGCCGCACAGCTGGTAGTGGGCGTAAGAAGTCATCAGATAAGACCTAATCTTTCGGAAATTTTATAAACATATGTCAGATATTAACGACACAATTACAACTGAAGAAACCACATCTGGTCAAAGTGCAGCTGAACAGGTTAGTGCTGAAATTGCAGCTAGCTCTGCCGCTACTACAGATATTGCTAGCAAGATTAAAGGTGGTAAGAAAAAGAAGAATAAGATTAAGGTTCCGAAAGGTAAAATCTTTATTAATTCTACTTATAACAACACCATTATTTCTGTAACTGATTTAACTGGAAATGTAATCGCTTGGGGTAGTGCTGGTAAAGCTGGATTTAAAGGCTCTAAGAAATCTACTCCTTATGCTGGTGGTAAAACTATGGAAGATGTTCTATCTCGAGTGAAGGATCGTGGTTTACAAGAAGTAGATATTTTTATCAAAGGAATTGGCAGCGGCCGTGAGCAAGCGATTCGCGCTTTGCTAGGAGCTGGCTTAACAGTTTTAACTATTAAAGATCGCACACCGACCCCGCATGGAGGCGTTCGCCCTAAGAAAGTAAGAAGGGTTTAATATGAGATATACAGGACCAAAAGTAAAAAGAGCTCGTCGATTAGGCTTTGCCTTTACCGACAAAGATGCCAAGATTTTGCAAAAGCGTGGTTTTCCACCTGGACAGCATGGTCAAAACCGAGTACGTATTTCTGAATACGGAACTCAGTTGCGTGAGAAGCAAAAAGCCAAGATCAACTATGGTGTTACCGAAAGACAATTCTTGCGATATTTCGAAAAGGCTCAAAAAGGCGCAGGAACAACTGGTGACAGTTTATTGCAACTTCTTGAATTACGATTAGATAATATTGTTTTCCGATTAGGCTTTGCTGTAACCCGCGCGCAAGCTCGTCAGTTAGTTAATCATGGTTTTTTCCAAGTTAACGGTAAGAAAGTAGATATTCCTTCTTATGCTACTAAGCCTGGAGATGTGATTTCTGTGCGCGAAAACAAGAAGACCGCTAAATACATGCAAGCTCATAAAGAAGTTTTGAAAAATTTCAAATCTCAAGATTGGGTAGAGCTAAAACCGGCAGACTATTCTGGAAAAGTATTGTCTTCTCCGACTCCAGAACAAATCGGCAACTTGATTGATACTCAGTTGATCGTTGAACACTATAGCCGTATCTAAATATTATTAAGTATTTTATTAACTAAGTTTTTAATTAATCATCACAAAGATCGCAACTACAAGACTATTGGACGTTTGAGCATTACGAGCTTTGTGAGCAAGGGGCATTTATGCAACCAATACCATTACCTAATCAGGCTAAGATTACCCATCTTGAGGGTAATTCTTATGAAGTCACATTAGAGCCATTATATCCTGGCTATGGTGTTACTATTGGCAACACGTTACGTCGTGTTCTGCTTTCCTCTATGCCAGGTGCAGCCGTTACTGCGGTCAAAATTAAATATGTTGACCATGAGTTTTCTTCTGTACCAAACATTAAAGAAGATGTAATTCAAATCATTTTGAATTTGAAGCAGCTTCGTTTGCGTAGCTTTTCTACAGAGCCAGTAAGATTATCTCTTAAAGCAAAAGGCGAAGGGGTAATTACTGCTGACATGATCGAAGAAACTGACCAAGTAGAAGTAGTTAACAAGGATATGTACATCTGTACTTTGGATAACAAAAACTCTGATCTAGATATGGAGTTAATCGTTGAACAGGGTCGTGGTTATGAGCCAGTTGAAGTTCGTCAAAGCTCTTCTTCTTTAGAAGCAGGAATGTTAGCCATTGATGCAATTTATACCCCAGTTCGTTCTGTATATTTTGATGTATCAAACGTTCGTGTGGGAGGAATGACTAACTTTGATAAATTAGTAGTTAGAATGGAAACTGATGGAACAATTACTGGAGGAGAAGCAATTGATATTGCATCTCACATCTTGGTTGATCACTTTTCTATGTTGTTTAACAACGAAGGCGCTCAGCGCTTAGAAATGATGGCTCAGTCTGCCTTTGAAGAGGCTGCAGAGTTGGAAGCTCCAGTCGAAGCAGTTCCTTCAGAACTTACTGATTCAGTAGAAACTGGTACTCCAATTGATGATACGACTTTATCAAATCGTGCTAAAAATGCATTGCAAAAATCTGGAATTACTACCATGGAATCTTTGACTGCAATGACTAATGATGATATTAATAATATTTCCGGTTTAGGCGAAAAGACTATTACCGAAATTCTAGAAATGCTTGGCCGTAATAACGAATAAGTAATACTAACTTTTAATTATATGAGACACCAGAAAAAGAAAAAATTTGGAAAAGGCATGGATCATCGTCGCAAGCTTTTGCGAGCGTTGGCTTCTTCAGCGATTCTGTATGAGAAAATCGAAACTAGTTACTCATATGCCAGGGCAGTTAAGCCTTATTTAGAAAAATTAATCACTCGCGCTAAAGAGCCAAGTTTGCATAATCGTCGGATATTACTATCTAAGATTTCGAAGAATGCAACAGCAAAAGCATTAGAAGTGTATGGTCCTCGTTATGCTAATCGCAATGGCGGATACTTGCGTTTAACCAAGCTAAATAATCCAAAGGCTGGTTTGTCAAAAGCCGTAGTGGAATTTGTAGAATAACTTAAATATATGTTGAAGAATCAAAAAATTACCCTCCCAAAAGTTAGCGAAGTAACCCGCAGCTGGCACCAAGTTGACGCAAGTGGTTAATCAATGGGTCGTGTGGCAACTACAATTGCTAATATTTTACGTGGAAAACACAAGCGAAACTTTACTCCTCATATGGATATGGGTGATTTTGTTGTGGCTGTAAATGTAGATAAACTCAAATTAACTGGACGTAAGGTTGAACAGAAGAAGTATTACCACCACTCTGGTTATTTGGGCGGTTTAAAGACTAAAACTTTGAAAGATGAAATTGTTCGTAGTCCAGAAAAGGTTTTGCAGCGCGCAGTATTTTCTATGATCGATGATATTAAGTTTCGTAAAAAGTTAGTTTCCCGCCTAAAGCTTGTAAAAGGCGATAAGCATACTTATAAGATTGATAAAGAGATTAAATAATATGGTAACTAAAAAAACTCCAACCAAAAAAGTCGTAGCTAAGAAAACTGTTGCTAAAAAAGCAGTAGCATCAACAGCTGAGGAAGATAAAGAAAAAAATACTACAGTTATCCCTGCTTCAGAAGCAACAGTGGAGGTTTCTGATTTGGCAAAAGCTATAAAAACTAGTGACCACAATAAGCCAGCTGCAGGTAGATATATCTTTGCAACTGGTCGTCGTAAGACTGCGATTGCTAATGTCCGTATGTTTGCTGGTAGTGGTGATAATACAGTTAATAAAAAAGCTTTGAGTACTTATTTTTCTGAAAAAGCTCAGCAAGATGTTGCGCTTAGACCATTGGCTTTAAGTGGTCTATTAGATGAATACTACTTTACCTCTCATGTAGCCGGTGGGGGGCGTATGTCTCAGGTGGAAGCAGTTCGTCATGGGGTTGCTCAAGCGTTGGCTAAACTTAATAGTGACTTGCAAAATATTTTGAAAAGAAATGGTTTCTTGACTCGCGATGATCGTAAGAAAGAACGTAAAAAGCCAGGTTTGCGTGGAGCTCGACGCGCGCCACAGTGGGCGAAGCGTTAGTT
>CAYRJC010000048.1:0-6443 GCA_964424635.1 uncultured Candidatus Saccharibacteria bacterium
ATACGTGCATCACGGTGCTTCTTTTTTAATTTACCCAATCCAGGGATAGAAAATTCTCCACTAGACTTAGTTTCTTTATAAGCCAATGCAACCATGGCATCCATGAATTCAACTACTTCTTTCTTAGTCTTACCAGTCTTTTCGGCAAGATGTTGTAAAATTTCTGACTTAGTCATTTCTTATATTCCTTTTATCTTTTTCTTTTGAATTAAAATTCAATCTAAAAGATAATTATTTAATTAAATTGCTTTGTTTTAGATTTAAGTTAAATATCAAGTAAATCTCAAAGCTCTTATTTATAAATTAATAGTAACTAAAAACCCTATGTTTTACAAGGGTTTTTTAATATTCGTCAAGGCTTAGTGGGGAAAACTTTTCTCTCAAATCCCTTTAAATAACAAATAAGCTTTTACTTAAGCGGAAATTTGCCATTCTATCTCGTTACCAACTCCGCTTTCACAATATACCTTTTTAAAGCTGTTCCTACTGGATAAGAAGTTTGTATAGTTAAAATGCTTCTATCATTAGTTTCTTGGGACAATACCGAAAGGTCAGTTTTCTCAACGACAAATTTTTCAAAAACCTTATATTGATATTGTTTACCATTACTATCGGAGACAAATATATCAGAATCAATCTCAATTTTAGGTAGCAAAGCAAATACAGTTTTATAGCTTCCTTTATTAAAAGCAAAATCTGATGAATGCCCAAATATATACACATTACCCAACTCTCCCACGCCAGCAGTTCCTGGAAAATGAACCACTCCATTTACCAAGGCTTCTTGATAAGCGGCTTCATTAGCTTGCGTAGGATATTGAATAGGAGCAGATATTCTCAGAGACGGTATACTCAATTGATCTGGATCTGTTTTGACCAGGTTATTATTAAGATGATCATCAGTTTGAGTCGGCACAGAAACAACGAAATTTTTATTCAAAAAATAACTAGCTTGCTTTCTAAAATAGCCAAAGTTTAATAACAAAAATCCTAAAATTGCTAGCAAAATTAAAGTTATTATTAATTTTATAATTTTCTTAGTCATATATAAATAAAAAACTACCTAAGATTTACCAAGGTAGTTTTATTATATCATTTCGATTTAACTATGAGTGATTGTGAATATTTATTCTTCCAATAACGCGGTTGCTTTTGGGATAAAAATTATTCCCAAAATTGATAACATCACAAGCATCACATATGTAGGAGTTCCTGTACGAGGCAATTCTGTAGTTGCTCCCAAAACAGTACCAGTAGCTACAGGAGTGCTAGGAGTATTAGTTGAATCTCCTAATACACGACCTACGGTAGGAGGAGGGGTTGGAGAACCACCACCAGAGCCGCCAGAGCCACTTCCACCGCCGCCATTTGAGCCTCCACCGCCTCCGCCACCACCAGAGCCGCCGCCTATGAAGACATTTCCAAAGTTTAGTGCGATAGTAGCATCACCTGGGAAATTTCCACCAAACTCTGCATGAGCTGTTTTAAATAAGAAACCTAGCAAATCATTTACTTTATCATCTGTAATTTCTTCTTCATCATCACAAGACACACCACCAATCCCTACCGTATATTCTTCATCCGCAGGTTCTGTTTGATTCCAGTTTAGCTGTAAAACTTCTCTTACTGTGTAACAACCAGCGTCTAAACCATTAAACTGATAAGCACCGTTACTATCTGTAGTTTTTGAAGGTTCTTCACCATTAAAAGTATTACTATTATCTAAATCCAAATACACAGTCCAACCTGCCAAACCATCCTCTTGCTCAGGGTTATAGTTACCATCTTGGGAATTGTTATCATTGTAAACATTTCCACTAATTTTAAAACCACGATCTCCATCACCGCCGCCATCACCACAGTCATCATAGGACAAATCTAAATGGTAAATAAGACCAGTTGGATTATAATCACCCTCGCTAGGATTATCTTCATTTGATAAGCCAGTATTCTTAACTGCAAACTCTAGTTTATAGCTAGAACCAGCAGTTAAAGTTGGTAAATCAACATTAGTAATTGTTCCAAAGTTTACAGAAGTAGCCAGCTGAACATTATTAAGAAACGCTACTACAGTATTATCACCTGTAAAGTGAAGTTGTGACGCAGTAATATTATCTGCTCCTGATGGGATCGAAAAACTATAGCTAAATAAACGCCATGAATCTTCTGTGCCCAAACCATTTCCAGTATCTGGACTGCTTGGTTGTAAAGCACTGTTATTGACCCAAACCGCGCCGCTTCCTACAATCCCAGGATCAGATAAAACTCCATTCCATGCCCCAATGAAACCTAAAGCTTCAGCAGGAACTGCTGGAGCGGTTCCACCTGTGTATTCGGATTCATCGCTCAAGTTAGAAGGCTCTTCACTTGTTAAACCATTAAATTGAGTAGAGGTACCACTCACAAAAGAATTAGTTACTTTAGTACAAGGTTCAGGTTCTGAACAATCTTGCTTTACACTAACACTATCTAAAAGACTTCCGAAAGTATTAGACTGGCCAGCATCTGCAAACTGCAAAAGAGTTGAGCTGCTAGTAGCAGTTAAAGTGTAGCTATGCTTAGTCCAAACATTATCAGAATTAGCAGTCCCATCTTCACTGGAAGTATTGATCACGTCACCACCCCAGCTAAACTGAACTTTATTCTGAGAGCTATCAGTCCCTGGTAATGGGGATGTATAATAAACAATTGTATATTTCTTTCCGACAACTGTTGGAAGATATTGATAAATTTTAACAGAAGCATCATCTAAAGGTGCAGATGGTTCCCCATCCCAATCAGAATCAAGCTCTGTAAATTGATCGCCACTTTGTGCGGTTTTTGCATTTTGAAATTCCAGATTAGCCACTACCGGCTTTCCGCTCATAGGTTCATTATTAAGCCACTTTGCTTTCCAACCAATATTATTTGCACCAGATGGAAAAGCATCCCAACCTTGCTCTTTTGTAATTATTGGAGTCTCAAAAGAACCATTCTTAACTAACTCCGTACCGCACTCTGGAGGAACACTTCCGCATTGAGTATTATTTGGATTTGACTGAGCAACCTGCTTTGATTCAATGTAAATAAAAATTACATTATTACCTTCGGTTACAGTGTCAAAAATCAAACTACCACCACCAGCCACAGTACCAGAACCATCCTGAGTGGTACTGTCAATCGCCCAAGAAAAATCTATAGGTGATTCTGTATTATTGGTAACTTTCCAAGTATGGAAATCAGATGAATTCTGAGAACATAAACCTTCAACACTCAAATCAGAAGGCACTGGATCTTCATCTGGAATGATAACCAGAGAATCCTCTACTATTACTGGAGCTTCGTCAGCATACGCAACTGTGAATCCAAATACTTGAACAACAAGAGCGACTACTGCCATATAACCCACAAAACGCTTTAGAGATATTGTCATATAACTAGTTAGTTAATAATTAAACCTTAAAATATATAAATATACAAAGCTTATTTCTGCTTTTAATTTATCCTAAATTATAGCACTTATCAACTATTTGTCAATTTAAAAGTCATTATAAATAAGCCAAAAAATATAAAAACCCAAGTATATTACTTGGGTTTTTTCTTCTATTTTATTACTTCAAAGCGACAAAAGGTTCATAATAATGAATAGAAATTCCATTATAACCACTACTATTCTTAAACTGGCTATCAATCTTAGTTAGTTGTCCCCACATATAAGTCTTTGTCTTTCTATAGAAAGTTACATATGCTGGATCAACATTTCCAGTTTCCTGAGCAACTATAATTTTTGTATTATGAATACCGGTTGTAGCATCTTTAATTTCTTGCTGAGAAAGTTGAATAGCCCCATCAGTACCTGCCGCTGCATTTCGATAAGACATAATAATTATATTTCCATTAGGTGTTGTATCTAAAATAGAAAGTAAATGATTAAAAGTATAATCTGTTTTTCCATTATAAGTTACTGAAGGAGTCCATGCCTGAGCAGAATCATAAAAATGAGGAATAACTAACGCAACAGGAAGGTTCAAATTCTTAGCTCGACTAACAATATCACCAATATAATTTACATAAGTAGTTAATACTGAAGATTTGTTGTTTTCATATGTTGAAAGCAAGTATGGCTCTACATCAAACTGCATTTTTCTAAAATCATTTGCATGAGTAGAATTATAATTAGCCACGTAATCAATCAATGTATAAGAATAATTACGCTTTGATGGATCAGCCCAATCTTTCCAACCAGCCTCTGCATCAACGCTAATACCAGCAGCCTTAGCTGCATCTAATAATTTTCCTACAGAATCATTATAATTATTTAACTTTGTAGTTCTGGAACTACTAGCTGGTAAATTATATATATCTAAATAATCATCAATGGTTACGTATAATACATTAAAGCCATAAGTAGAAGCAGTATTGATCAGTTGAGTTCTATAAGAATCTGTCATTTGAGCTGGAGATGTCCAAACCCACATCCCAAATTCACCTTTTGGAGTAAAAGGGTGAGAAGTAGGTGGTGAACTTATTGGAGGATTTTCTACTGGAGGGTTTGGATTAGCTACAACAGTTGTGTTTTGCACACAAGAATCCGAACCATTATTAGCGGTGGCACATGCTTCCGTATTTAACTCGTCTCCTGAATAAGTAGTTTTTATATTTATATCAGTTGATTGACCTGGATTTAAATTACCTAGCTTCCAATAATAATTGGAAATACTAGCTTTTGGAGTACCAATTTGATTAACCTCTCCAGGAGTATAATAAACAGTTAAAGTTGTACTATTACAAACTTGGGACCCGGTATTACTAACTGTCATATCATAAGACAAATTATTATTACCTATATCAGAAACTGTAGACTGTAAAATAACATTACAACCACTCCCTGCTAGAGCAACTAACGGGTTTTCTTTATAAAGACCAGCATAACTAAAAGCGGCTAAAATAGAAACCCCCACAAACAACAGTAATTTTTTATTTTCCTTTATTTTTTGCATAAATCTAAGTAAATTATTAGTTTCTAGAATTTTATACTATCATGAATTCCGCTTCTTTGCCACCGTTGCCATTTTACTTCTTCCTTTCTAAGACCAGCCCATATCGAACGCATTAAAGCACTATACTCCACAAAAGTTGCCAGATAAAAAAGCATCCACCCGATTGGAGACAAAATGTAAAATGAAAACTTCCTAGATTTAGGGTCATCAAAAAAGATTTGCACAAAAAACATCGAACTAACTACGATAATACCAGAAACGAAACTAGAAAAATCATTAATTAAAAATGAATAAATATAAAGAAAGGCCAAGAAGTACAATTCAAAAGACAATTGGACCTCTCCAAACATAGCCAATGGCAAAATTAACCACGATAAAATTTTATTATGTTTTTTATCTAAACTAAAAAACATACTTTTAAACTCTGCAAAAGTTTGAAACCTCCCCCGCTTCCAACGTAGTCTCTGCTTCATCAAGTTTCTAATATCTGCTGCTCCCTCAGTATAAATTATACTGTCAGAAGCATAAACAATCTTCATTCCTGCATTTTGAATTCGAACAGACAAGTCGATATCTTCAGTAATATTTTTGGGGTTATAATTTCCAATCACATCAAAGATATTACGACGAAACGCGCCAGCTGCTCCCCCAATAATATAAATCGTATTCATTAGAGAATCAGCCTTTTTAAAATAAAAAGAAAATACAAACTCAAGAGACTGAACAACCCCAAGCACAGTTTTTGTATTACCAATTTTTACATTACCAACAGCAGCCATAATAGTTGGGTCAGCAAAATAACGAACAAAATTTTCTATTGCAGTGTCTGTAACAATACAATCTGCATCAATCGAAACGACAATATCGCCCTTAGAAATTTTAATGGCTTTGTTAAGAGCCTCACCCTTACCTTCGTTTTCTTTATAAGAATAAATTAATTTTATCTTTTTGCTTTTATAAATTTCTGATTTTTTATAAGTCGCTATAAAATCTTTGATTATTCCATCAGAGTTATCAGTAGAACCATCATTTATGACGATGATCTCCATATTTGTATAAGTACTCTCTAGCAAGGACCGAATAGTTGTCAAAATACCGACTTCTTCATTCCACGCTGGAATCATCACAGAAACTAGCGGATTATATTCAACTTTTTTTGCGTGATATTTAAAATAATTTACAACATCATTCCACGGACTTAGAAACATGTAAACAAAGTATTTAGTCAAAAGCACGCTCGCAAAAATAATAATAACCGTTCTTAAATACGGAATATTTATAGTAACATCTGAGTGCAAAAAAAATACAGAGCCAATAATAGCTCCAGTTAGTAAATACAATAATCCGTAAACGAAAAGTTTCCAAATTAAATGTTTTTGCAAAATTTTATTCTTGAGTAGAGTTTTCATACAAATATTCAAAACGGTCAGCGTATTTTTTATGTGCTGCGATTAAAAACTTAGA
>CAYRJC010000049.1:0-6307 GCA_964424635.1 uncultured Candidatus Saccharibacteria bacterium
ATAGGATGTAATTATTATAAGGTATATATCGTTTTTTATCGATATCACATCCAATGTTGGGATTTGTAATAATGAGTTTGATAGCATTTGGTTTTTATCAAATATCTGAGACTAGATCTGATGATTGGATTGTTGACTTTTTATGCTACGGAGGAATTATTAGTAGTCTTCTTTCTGCTTTTATTTTGCTCGCAGCAGATTTATTGGGTGTATCGGAATCTATAAGAAAAGAACATGAGTAATATTAATAGCATAACATGAATTTTTACTAAAAGACCACCATATCTCTGGTGGTCTTTATTTTATTCTTTTGCGCTACCGCGAACTTTGCGGGGTTTCTTTTCTTTCTTTTCTGTAGCAGCTTTAGTACCAGCTGCGACTCGCTTCTTGAATCGGTCAACGTTTCCTGTTGTATCAAGAATCTTTTGTTTACCAGTATAAAATGGGTGGCAATTGCTACATATTTCTGTATCAATAGTTTGTATTGTGGACCCGGTAGTGAAAGTGTTTCCACAAGAGCAGGTTACTTTGACGTCAGTGTTGTATTGAGGATGGATAGCTGTTTTCATATATTTGACACGCTTAATACGTGTTATTGATTAATTTAGAACTTCAATTATTATACTGCCCCTTGCATATTTCGTCAAGGGGTGTTATACTTTTTTGGTAATTAATCAAACATACTTTGTAATTGTCCTGTCTCTTCGGGCCTCCTGGCTGAAAGTAGACCATCAAAGTAGAAGTTTAAGGATAAAGAAAATGAAAGATATAAGTTTGTTAGACCTGCTTAAAAGCGGGGCTCATTTTGGTCATAAGACATCTCGTTGGAATCCCAAAATGAAACCGTATATTTTTGCTTCCCGCAATAATATTCATATCATTGATCTAGAAAAAACTCGCGCTAATTTGCAAAAGGCAACTACTTTTGTTGCTGATATTGCTAAGTCAGGTGGTGTTGTATTATTTATTGGTACTAAGCGACAGTCTAGAGAAATTGTTAAGCAGCAAGCTGAAAGTTGTGGCATGCCTTACGTTAACTTACGTTGGTTAGGTGGAACTTTCACTAATTTTAGAACTATTCAAAAAACAGTTCGTAAATTAGAAAAGCTACAAAGCCGTAAAGATTCTCCTGATTTTGATCAGAAGTACACCAAGAAAGAACGTTTATTAATCGAACGAGAAATCGAAAAACTTACTAAGCTTTTTGAAGGTATAAAAAACATGAAGCGTATTCCTCAAGCAGTGTTTATCACTGATGTTCATCATGATCATATTGCTTTAACAGAAGCGCGTAAAATGAAAGTACCTGTCATTGCTATTACTGATACTAATACTGATCCAAGTTTGGTAACTTATCCAATTCCAGCTAATGACGATGCAAGTAGTGCTGTTTCTTTGATTACTGAATTTATCTCTACATCAATCAAAACCAACAAGCAAGCTGAAACTGTAATTACAGCCCAGGCTTAACAATTAATTTATAACAAAAATGACAATAGACAATAATATAATTAAACAACTTAGAGAACAGACTGGTGCTGGTATTATGGATGTTAAAGAAGCTTTAGAAGAAGCTGGTGGTGATAATGATAAAGCTGTAGAAATCCTTCGTAAAAAAGGTTTGGCAAAACAAGCTAAAAAAGCTGACCGAGTAGCCAATGAAGGAGTTGTTGAGAGCTATATTCATGGTGGTGGACGTATTGGAGTATTGGTAGAAGTAAACTGCGAAACAGATTTCGTAGCTCGTACAGATGATTTTAAAAATCTCGTCAAAGAGATTGCTTTGCATATTGCTGCTAGTAATCCACTATATATTTCTACAGAAGAAGTCCCTCCAGAGGTAATTGAAAAGGAAAAAGAAATTTATAAAGAGCAGTTTGCAGGTAAGCCTGATGATGTAATAGAAAAAATGTTAGAAGGTAAGATTGCTAAATATTACGAAGAAGCTTGCTTACTAAATCAGCCTTTTGTAAAAGATGGAGATAAAACTATTGGAGAACTCTTAGCAGAAGCTACTGGAAAAATGGGTGAAAATATTCAAGTTCGTCGCTTCACTCGCTTTATGCTCGGAAATTAAATCTCATTTATAAAAGACTTCGCAAATACATTTAAGTAAGCGAAGTCTTTTTTGGATGATGCTATAATATAAGTAATTAAATTGAAATTATTTCGTGCCTTATAATACGATAATGAACATCACATTTATTGTTTCAATCTTGGGGGTTATTTTGATGGTTTTGAGGCGTCTACCAGAAGCTACAACCTTTAACCGTAAAAAAGATGAATTCAATAAGGATCATGCCGCACCAAGTGCTGGGTCATTACTGGGAGCAAAAGGTTTGCCTGTAAAAGCATATTCCAAGTCAAAAGTGCTTTCTAAATTAATTACACACAAGGTCGGACAATTTTTATTGGAAGCAAAGGGTTTAAAGCAGTCTCCAAAAATTAGTTATAATTTTCAACGCATATTCAAAAACGTAAAAGCAGATACTAATCAACCATTAGTAAAAGATGAGAAATATTATATTAATTTGATTAAGCGGAATCCTAAAGATGATTCTTATTATGATTTATTGGGCCAGTATTATTTGGAAGAGAAAAAGATGGGGGATGCAGTAAATGTTTATGAATATTTAATTACTCATTCTCCAACCGAAACTACTTATCACGTTAGATTAGGGTTAGCTGCTTTATTTATGCACGATTATAAAAAAGCAGAACAAGCTTACCAAAAAGCTTTACAGTTAGACCCAACTAATCCAAGCCGGTTTTATAATTTGGCTTTGTCTCAACAGGGATTGAAAAAATATGATTTAGCAGAAAAATCAATGAAAAAAGCTTTGGAGTTAGACCCTAATAATCATAAATATAAAGACTTTTATTTTGAGTTGGAATCTAAAGCAAAGACTGCTGTTCCTCTTGAGAATATTCATAAAAAAGAGTAAACTATTTTAGTATACTTTTTTCGGCCGTTGTAGCTCAGTTGGTAGAGCATCTCCATGGTAAGGAGAAGGTCTGCGGTTCAATCCCGCACAACGGCTCCATAATAAAACACCGATTTGTATCGGTGTTTTATTATTGACAGATAAGCGTAATTATTTTATATTACTGAGTTATACAATTTAATTTTTGGAGGAAATATGAAGAATAATTTTAGATTATTTGAGAAGAAACAACCAGTTCATTTTGGTAATGTGGAAGATGCTCGAATTGGTGAGCTACAGAAAAGACTTAGTTTAACAAATCACAATCTGCTCGAATTGGCAGAAGCCAATCCTGCCGAGGTTTTGGCTAGGCAAGAAATTATTCAATGGTTATTAGGTAATCAGTCTTTAATGGATTATCCATTCTTTAGAAATCGAGAAAAGATTTGCATTGAAGGTGGATCTGCTTATTCAACTGTCCCAAATAATGGAAAAGCATTCTTGAGTTATGCTTATTACTTGGATAATAAGGAGACTTATTTCTGGGATGTTTATGAAAAATTTCGGGCTATCGATCAATCTTTGTATGGTCTTCCTTCTAGACTTTCTAAGCTTTCTAATCACTTGGATAGGGAAGGACAGGTAAAATATATGGAAGAAATGGAAATCAAGAATAGCATCTTAGCCGAATTAAGAAGAATTGTAAGTGTTAGTGGTCTTCTTAAATTTAGAGTTGGTTCTGCAAAGAATGGAATCAGATTTAAATCTGATTTGGGATGCTATGGCACTTGGTATTATCATTCGTGTATAGATCCGGATCTTAATCCTTCCGAAACTGCGACAGGTAAGTTGTTGCGCAAAGTTTATTTAGGATTTATACCGAGAAAGATAAATGAATATTTATATGAGCACGGTAAAAAAGCAGCTCAAATTAAAAAAACTCCTCAATTAATAATTGATGACGTTTGGTCTTTTATGAAAGAGTTAGTTGGTGGTAAAAATAATTATTCAAATGAATTGAAAAGCCATCTTTATTTTTTGGAGGATTGCGAGATCACAGTAGCTTATCAATTTAACGAAACAGGATTAAATATTACTTTGATAGATTGGGAGTTTGGGTCAGCATCTTTGGCAGAGAACGAAGTATTGTCTCCTATGAATTACGGTGAAGCAAGAAATATTGGTTCTTCTTTAAAGTTAAACAAGAAAATAAATAGCTTGTTAAGTTTACGTAAGCTTAAAAATTTGGATGCGCAAACTAATCAATGGTTTTTAAAACATTCTGAAACCTTAAAAATACCTTCTCATCATTGCGACAGGGTTTTTACGGTGTTGGATTATGAAAAGATTTTAGGAAAGTATCAAAAACGGATTGAAAACCTTCGAGATTGGCAAAAGAAGATTTTGGAATCATTTCATGATCTTCATGTATACTATGACCTTGCTCATGCGGTAAAATCCATAAATCTAAGATTTTGTTTCCCTAAAATCGTTGAAGGTAATCAGGGTGTTAGGTTTGATAATTTGTATCCTTCCCGAATAACCCCGACTGAAGACAAAGCTTTGTCTCCTTTCAGTGAACTTGTTATTGATGCAAAGATAATTAGTAATATGAACGGAAAGAATGGTTCGGGTAAATCTACTATTATGCTAAGCGGATTGGATGCTCAGATATTAGCACAATGTGGTTTGCCAGTATTCGCTCATAATGCCCAATTCTCTTTGTATAGCCATATCTTATTAAGCTTTTTAGATAGGGTTTCTGACGAAAGCACTTTTAAAGCCAAGTTCAAAAAAGACATGGCAATTATGGAGCAAATCGAAAAGATACCCGTTGAACAGCGGCATAGGGTTCTGGTTATTAACGATGAGTTAGGTTCTGCTACTGATCATGAAGAAGCCTTAGAGGTTATGGAGGATTATACCAAATTATTGTATAAGAGCGGTGTTAATGCTTTGATTTCTACTCAGATTACTAAGCTTGGTATTTATCTAACTTCAGAAAGATCAGGATGTATCGGGCAAAACTTTTTGATTGATAAAAACTATCAAGTTAGTTTGGGTGTCGGCTCTGGTCGTCCAAAAGAAGTGGCGACAGAAATGGGATTTTATAAAATGGTTAAAAAGTTTAATTAGTTTTTAGCTAAGCTTGTTCATATAAGAACAAGCTTTTTTTAAAAAAAGACCAAGTTTACTTGGTCGTACGTAATAATTTTTTTACAGTTTAGGATTGCATCTTTTTGCACCTTTCCAGGGATCGTTCTCTGAAAGGGGATAGTTAAAGAATAACCTAGCACCAAAATTATCTACGGCGTGGCATAATGCACAAAGTTCATTCATGGTCCTAATATCGGCAGAATATTTATCACCCTCTCCTTCTACATAAGTCAATGCATTGAGCTGATCATCAGTTAGCTTTATACCGTATTTTTGTATTTTTGCAATACGAAATTCATGTTGGGCTTTTTTGCTTCTAAGTTCTGGGATGATTTCTCTTTCACCTCTACTGTTGTTTTTATACTTCCATGGCTTTTCTATATCATGAAGAAAAAATACCAGAAGCGCATCAGAAAGTGAAAAAGGTAATTTTCGATTAGTTTGAAGTAAAGCATTATATATAAGCACGATTAAATTCATGCCGTCAGTAATGTGATCCAGGTATCCACCTTTCCATGCCTGATGGTTATGAGTAGACCCAAAGCTTTCAGTGAACAACTTTTCATTGAAATTCAATAATGCTTGGCAGCCCTTACGATTAGGTTCGTCTATAAATTGAATTAATTCTTCAATAGTAAAATATTTTATCATAATTTCCTCCAATAAAATGTATTTTATTATAACTTATTTGAATCATGGGATCAAAATTATATTTGTAATAAATAAAAAACACCAAAGCTTGGTGTTTTTTATGGTGGGCGGTACAGGACTCGAACCTGTGAAGCCCGAAGGCATCTGATTTACAGTCAGATGTAATTGCCGCTATACGAACCGCCCATATTTAGCCATATTTAGTTTGTAGAATACAAATAGAATTTTAGCCTATTTTTGCAGTTTTGGCAATATGTTGATTATAAAATAGAAAAACGCAACAAGTGCGTTTGTGAAATAAGTGTGTGCGGTTGCCCGACTTTCCCTGGTTAGGCGCTGGTAGAGTACGGATTCGCGCATGGTGGAGGATAAATCCTCCTAAAATATATAAATACTATTAATAGCAACTTAAACATACATTATTTAGGGGTCAGGGTCAATATCTAGACAAACCTACCTGTTTATGTTAAACTTTGAAAGTTAATTAAAGCCCATCAAGCCGGCTTAGCTCATCCGGTAGAGCAACGGTTTTGTAAACCGTAGGTGGTCGGTTCGAGTCCGACAGCCGGCTCCAG
>CAYRJC010000050.1:0-6269 GCA_964424635.1 uncultured Candidatus Saccharibacteria bacterium
GTGATGCGATCAAGTAGGGAAGCGATTTTAAGCTGTTCAACTCCAATTCCGTCTATTGGACTTAATACTCCTCCTAAGACATGAAAAACACCTTTAAATGAACCTGTTTTGTCTAAAGCAAGCGCATCAAGAGGTTCTTCTACTACACAAATGAGCTGGTGGTTGCGGGTTGAATCACTGCACACACTACAAGGATTTTGTTCTGCCATATTGTGGCATTCATCACAAAAATTAATATCCTTGCGGATATCTTTTACGCTTTCGGATAATGTCATAATTTCTACATTATCTTTTTTTAATAAATAAAAGGCTAAGCGTTGAGCGCTCTTTGGTCCAATTCCTGGTAGTTTGGAAAATTCATTTATTAATCTGGTTAAAGAGGGTGGTAGTTTTAGCATTAAATTTCTTCGTCAATTCCACTTAATGTTTGCATTATTGTTTCTGGGCTAGTATCAAAGCTTTTATCTAGATTGCGGAAAGAGGTTCGTTCTGCATCAAAGAATAAGTCTACTTGACCAGTTGGTCCGTTACGGTGCTTTTTGATATGGAGTTCGGCGATGTTTGGGCGAGAAGAATCTTTTCCTCTATACATATCTTCACGATAAATAAACATAACTACATCAGCGTCTTGTTCGATTGATCCTGATTCACGAAGATCGGCTAATTGAGGAACTTTGTCAGGACGGTTTTCTAAACCACGAGACAGCTGTGACAAAGCTATTACTGGAACATTTAATTCGCGAGCTAGAATCTTTAAAGAGCGCGAGATTTCAGAAACTTCTTGTACTCGATTTTCTTGAGATCTTCCTGCCATTAACTGTAAATAATCCACAACAATCAAGCCAAGTTTATGTTCGCTTTGAAGACGACGAGCTTTTGTACGGATTTCCATAATATTACCGCCTGCAGCATCGTCAATAAAAATTGGTGCTTCGCTAAGAGCCCCCATCGCATCCCCCAGAGCTTCAAAGTCTGCTTCACTTAACTGACCAGTTCTAATTTTCCAAAAATCTACGTTACTCTGGGCAGCTAAAAGACGATCAACTAATTGATCCTTACTCATTTCTAAAGAGAAAATCCCTACTGGGGTCTTGGTGTGGACAGCAACATAGCGCATAATATCTAGGGCCATAGAAGTTTTACCCATTGATGGTCTAGCCGCTAGAATTATTAAGTCAGACTTTTGCAAACCGCTAAGTTTTTTATCTACTTCTATAAAGCCAGTAGGTAGCCCGCGGAGTTTACCGCTAGAACGATGAAGTTCATCAATACGTTCGAATGTATCATGTAATACAGAACTAATTGGAACGAAATTTTGCTTAAGGTTGCTTTGTGAAATGTTGAAAAGTTTTTGTTCTGCTACATCAAGGATATCTTCTATTTCACCTTCCTCTGTGAAGGCCATGTTTGTAATTTCGGAAGCAGAGCTGATCAGGCGACGTAAAGTCCCTTTCTTCTTTACGATTGTTGCATAATAAGCTGCGTGAGCAGAAGAGGGAACAGAATTAACTAATCCAGCTAAATAGCTAGAACCACCTACGCGTTCTAGTTCTTTTCTTTCTTCTAAAAGATTAGCAACTGTTAATACATCAATAGAAGTGCTTTTTTCAAATAGATTAAGTACAGCCTCGTAGACTAAGCGGTGTCTAATATCATAAAAGTCATCACTGATTATTGTATCAGCAACATTAACAATCGCATCTTTGTCTAACATTAAACACCCTAAAAGGGCTGTTTCTGCTTCTAAATTTTGTGGCGGGAGCCGGTTTATATCTTGGGCCATAATTGCTTAGTATAAGCATTGTAGCAGAAAATAAACTTAGCTCTCAACTTGTATTATTTGCTGATAATTTGCCCTTCTGCAGTGTCTTTCACTGTAAAGCCTAGGTCCAAAATCTGCTGTCTTAGCTCGTCAGATTTAGTAAAATCTTTGGTTTCTCGAGCTGTTGCACGCTCTTCTAATAGCTTTTGAACTTCTGACGGTATAGATATTTCTTCATGTTCTTGGGTCAGTGGATCCAAGAATGATTGTAGTCCTAAAATTTGATCAAAGCTAGAAAAATAATTTTTATTTTGATGAGTATAAGCAAGTGCTTCTGCTGTATTTAGATTGTTATTTATTATATTTAAGAATTTTTGGAATTCTTCTGTTGTGTGTGTGTTTGGCTCTTCTTCTAATGATTGTGGCTCTGTATTTTGAACAGCTTTTTGGAGTTTCATTCTTGCTGTAGCAGCTGCTTCTAAGGATTCCCAGGTAAAGTTAGTTTGTTGTCTGAAATTGCTTTGCATTAATAAGTATCTTAGGTCTAAACCAGAGAATCCCTTGCCTTCGATATCATTTAATGTATAGTCATTTTTTGCACTTTTCGCCATTTTTTTACTATCTACTAGTAGATGTTCAAAATGTACCCAATGTTTTACGAACGGTCCTAGTGGCTGGCTTTGAGCAATTTCATTAGTGTGATGAGGGAAAACTAAATCTATTCCACCTGTATGAATATCAACAACCTCACCTTTAAAAGCAAAGTTGTTGATAGCAGAACATTCTATGTGCCAACCAGGTCGACCCTTGCCTAGCTCTGGGTGATCCCAAAAAATTTGACCATCAGATTCATCCCAAGCCTTCCATAAAGCAAAATCACTTAAGTCTTCTTTTTCGTATTCATCATTTTTGATTCGAGCGTTAACTTTTTTGCCTTCTAAGAATTTCGATCCAACTAAATTACCATAATCTCCAAAATCTTGCTGGTACTTTTCTATACTAAAATATGTACTACCATCATCAGCAGTATAGGCATAACCTTTTTGTTTTAATTTTAAAACAAATTCTTGAATTTGTGGGATGACATCAGAAACATCAATAAAATCAATTTGTTCAGTGTTAACTCCTACAGCCCGTAAATCAGCAATGAATTTTTCAGTAAATTTAGTAGTATATGTTTTTAAGGTTTGTATACTGGCTTCGTTACCAAACTCTGCTAGACACCCTCTGATTGTCTTATCGTCAATGTCTGTAATATTCATTACCCACTTTACTTGATTTCCATTAGACTTAAGTGTTCTAAAAAGAATATCAGCCATTATAAAGCTGCGTAGATTTCCAATATGAGCATAACCATATACCGTTGGTCCACAGCTGTAAAAATTTACAGATTTATTTGTAATATCTAATGGAACAATATTTTTTTGCAGAGTATCAAATATTTTAATCATAGTTTTTGCGATAATATCTTGATTGTAGCAAATTTAATGATGATCGTGTCCAGCTAGGCTTTTAAGATGTTTGGTTTTGAGTTTTTTAAGAGAACCCGGGGTATGGTGTGCTTCTATTACATCTGCCAAGTGAAGGCCTCCTATAAAATGTTGAACTAGTACATAATCAGCCCCTTGTTTATAAAGTAGGTGGGCATCACTTTCGTCTTGGGCAGTGACAATGCTTTGAATTCGTTTTTTATTGCGTTTGATAAATTCAAAAATTGCTAAGTTGTCAGATAGGTCTGGTACTGTAGATATAATTAATCTAGCTTTATGCAAATTAGTAACTTCTTGGACGTATGGATCGGCAATGTCTCCACATATAGAAAGATATCCTAGCTTTTGGTAGTGATGAATTATGTCTGGGTTGAAATCTATAATTACTACATCTTTTTTCCTGCCGGGTATTGATTCGAGGATATGGCTACCTAGGCGGTGAGCACCAATTAAAACAATATGATTAGTCGGAGGTTTTTCTGTTAAGATTTTGTCTTTTGGAGATTTATGAAAATCAAATATTGATAAGATTGGATGTAAGAATTTGAAAATTTTATCAGCAAACAAGATCGCGTAAGAAGAAAATGCAATAGTGAAGATTCCTACCAGTGTGACGATGGTTACTTCTTTTTCAGTTATGTGATCAGCTTTAAGTCCAATTGCAATCAAGATTAAACTGAATTCTGAAATTTGTGCTACTGTGACCCCACTCATGAAAGAAACACGGGGTTTGTATCCCATAAATCCAAGAATTATCATTACGATTATAGGTTTACCTATTAGTACAAATAAACTTATGATTATTGCTGGAATTAATGCACTGGCAATATTAGGAAGTACTAATCCCGCACCTAATACTATAAAGAAAATAATAATGAAAAAGTCTCGGATTGGTTTTATTCGACTGCTCATTTGATGCTGAACTCCAGAATTTGCTAAGGCAAGACCTGCTACAAATCCGCCAATTGCGGCATTGAAGCCAATTATCGGTAAGCTAAAAATACTAGCCAATCCTAATGACCACGCTAGTGCGAATAATAATACTAACTCATCAGATTTTTCTATAGACTTAATTAATTTAGGGAAAATGTATTTGCTTAACCAGATTACTACGACTCCAGCGATAAATGCTTTTCCTAACGTAAGCAGTATTTGTCCGCCAGGGGTAAAGTTAGCAAAAGGAGTATCAGATCCAGAAGTTATTGAAGATAAAAAAATTAAAATAAAAATTGCTACAATGTCTTGAATTAAAAAGATTCCAATAGCGAGTTTCCCGTACAAGCTTTGTAGGTCTTTTTTTTCTGATAGTAATTTGACCACTATAATCGTAGAAGAAAAAGTAATTGCGATTGCTATATATAAAGCTGTCACAGAATTCATACCTAAAACATTTAAAAGTACGTAGCCTGATATAGCAGTAAAAATAATTTGACCAATTCCTACAGTGACTGCTGATTTCCCAATTCTTTTTAATTGAGAAACATCCAAATCTAGTCCCACCATAAAAAGTAGGAGAGTTATTCCAATATCAGACAGTCCACTAAAAATATCTCCGTGATGAATGTGAATAATCCCTAATGGTCCAATAATTAAACCGGTAATTATATAAGCAATAGTACTTGGTTGTTTTAAAAAGCGCATTAGATATGCGATTAGTCCTGCTCCTGCCAAAACTGCAGCTAGTTCGATAAATAAATTGTCCATTTACTTTTTTGTATTTATTTCTGAATTGTATTTTATAAGGCAATTATATCATAAAATTGCCATAAAACTTATTAATCTGTACAATATAGGTACATGGAATATACAAAATACGACGTAATTTTTATGGTTGGTCCTCAGGGTTCTGGAAAAGGAACTCAAGGAAAAGTTCTAGCCGAGAAGATTGGATTTTTTTATTGGGAGATGGGAGCAATTCTTAGAGAAGAAGCTAAAAAAGATACTCTGTTTGGTCGTAAAGTAAAAAGTTTAATTGATGCTGGTCATCTTTTGGAAGATGAAGAATTATTCAGAGTCTTACAAACAGAACTACCAGAAGTAATAAAGCACAAACGAATCTTATTTGATGGTGTACCTCGTACAGTTCCCCAAGGGCTTCACTTGGTTCATTATTTGCAACAAAATGGCTTTACTCAGTTTGGGGCAGTAGTAATCGATGTACCGAAGGAAGAGTCAGTAAAGCGTTTATTAGAAAGAGCTCATCACGAATTTAGAAACGATGATACTCCAGAGAAGATCGAATATCGGTTGGATCTATACCAAAAGCAAACATTGCCGGTTTTAAAATTTATGGAAGGTATTGGGGATTTATTTAGTATCGATGGAGTAGGAAGCATCCAAGAGATCACCGATAGAATTGATGCTTCTTTAGGTATAAATTAATAATGTTAAAAAAACAGGCAACAACTAAAAATCCTAAAATACAGTTAAATCTAATTTTGCTAGGAGATGTTGGTGCCGGTAAAGCTACTCAGTCAAAATATTTTTCTAAAAAATATAACTTGCTAGATTTTGATATGGGCCGAGAGTTGACATTGCTTAGAGAGAGGCAGCAATCGGTAAACCATATCCTTAAAAAAAATTATGACAAAGGAACCTTAGCACCTACTCAGTTATGTAGAAAAATATTAATCGATACAATAACTAAACTTCCTAAGGGTAAAGGGGTGTTGTTTGATGGTCATCCAAAAATGCTACAAGAGGCCCGCTTAGTTACATCTTTGCTAGCTGAAACTCGCAGATCAAAACCATTGGTGCTTTACATTACTATTCCGATTAAAGAAACTCAAAAAAGAATTGCCTATCGTAAGGGTTATTTAGGGACAGATACTTCTCGTCGCTCAGACGACACATTAGAAGGCCTTAGAAATCGAGCTAAGTATTACCGGGTTAATATAAAACAGGTTATAGAATATTTTTCTTCTGTTTATACTTTTGCTAGAATTGACGGAATGGGTAGTCCAGCTGAGGTTAGAAAACGTATTCAAAAGGCAATTTCTTTTTATTTAAAAAATTTT
>CAYRJC010000051.1:0-5937 GCA_964424635.1 uncultured Candidatus Saccharibacteria bacterium
ACATTCTCTATAATCATCAAAACTTCTTTGGAAACGCGAGCAAATTCTTCTAAATCTGTTTTCGCCAACTCCCACAACTTAGTTTCATCAACTATCTTATTAGCTTTAGCAACATCTTCCCAAATCAAAGCCAAAGCTTCGTGAAATTTAAATTTCTGCAAAGATGATTGTATGTCGGGAGAAAAATTTGTTTGTGCTGGAGCAGTACCCTGAGGGATCACTCCATCTAAATACTTTTCTACAAGTGTTGTTACTCGACTCACCAAGTTCCCTAAACCATTTGCCAAATCGCCTTCGTAGCGTGAGCGGAGCTTTGCTTCACTTACATCACCATGACTATCAAATGGAACCTCTCTCATCAAAAAATAACGGACAGCGTCTGAGCCGTATTTAGCAACCCAATCATTAGGATCAATAATATTGCCAGTAGTCTTAGAGAGTTTTTGATTATTTAAAGTTAGAAACCCATGAATCGCTACACTCTTTGGCAATTCCAAACCTGCAGCCAATAACAGTGCTGGCCAAATTATACAATGAAACTTAGCAATATCCGGACCAACTATATGAAGATCAGCTGGCCAAAAATCTTTATCTTCGCTTTTTGCGCCACTATAATAATTTATCAGAGCATCTACCCATACATAAATGGTTTGCTCTTTATCCCAAGGGACCGGAATTCCCCATTTCACATTGGGACGAGTTACAGCAATATCATTAAAGCCTTCATTCAGCATTGAAAGAACTTCTTTGCGAGAATGCTCTGGGAAAATTAATAATTCGTTGCTTTCAATTTTCTCTTTGATTGTTTTTGTAAATTCCGAAACTTTGAAAAACCAGTTTTTCTCTTTAATAACTTCTGGCTTAGTTTTATGATCAGGACAAACACCATCAATCAAATCTTTTTCTGTTAAAAAGGCTTCGTGCCCCACACAATACAAGCCTTCATAATCTGCTTCATACAAGTATCCATGATCATTAATTTTATTAACCACCTCTTCCACAACTTTAATATGGTCGCTGTCAGTAGTGCGAATAAAGCGGTCATAATTTACATTTAAGTTATCCCAAGCGGACTTAAAAAATTGGGCAGTTTGATCGGCAAACTGCTGGATTGGCAATCCAGACTTTTCGGCATACTTAGCGATGTTTGCTCCATGCTCATCTGTTCCTGTTAAAAACCTAACATTCTCTTTACCTAGTTTCTGACGATAAAAACGAGCTAAAACATCAGCAGCAACTTTTTCATAAGAATGGCCAATATGAGGTTTGCCATTAATATAATCAATAGCGGTAGTGATATAAAATTTATCTTTTTTATTAGTATCTGACATGTCTTTAAATTAAGAAAAAGCTCTTATTTGAGCTCTTTCATTATAACTATTTATAGCTGACCCAACAAGCTTGTTAAACACCTCTCTAGACGTCGGGTTGGATAGTTTTCTCTTGAAAAAACTCTTTAATTATAACGGTGATAGCTCCGGCCAAAGGGACTGCTAATAAAATTCCCAAAATACCAGCCAACTTATAACCAATCAACAATGACAACAATACTACCAAAGGCGAAGTACCAACAGTCTTTTCCATTACTTTAGGAACCAAAATGTACCCTTCAGTTTTTTGAATGATAACATACAAAATAATTACCCCAATTACCAAAGGAGGACTTTGAATCATTGCAAAGAACACAGCTGGAATAGCTGCTACAAACGGTCCAATATAAGGAACAATTTCTAAGGAACCAGCGATCAAAGCCAAGAACAAGGCATAATCAACACCTAAAATTGTTAAACCAATATAAGTTAGGACAAAAATAAAAATACTTAATATCAACTGACCTACTACCCACAATCCCATTTTATGTTGGATTTTTTCTATCAATCGCGTAATAGTATCGTGGTATTGTGTTGGCACCAAATCGGCAACAAATTTTTTCATTCCCCTATCTGCTGCAACCAAATAAAAAGAAATAACGAGCACGGTAACAAGAGCAACTATCCCATTAAATAATCCTAAAGCGCGACCATAAATTAGATCACTACCTGTATTACTAGTAACTATCTTTTGAGCAATAGTTGCTAAATCAGTTCCACCAAAAAATATCGTTAAACTTGGGTAACGAGCCTGAAGCTCTACAGCATATGATGGTAAATTTTGAGACAAAACTTTGGCTTGGTCAATCACCAAAGGTGAAAGCAAAGTTACCAGCAAACCAAAAAATCCAATTACAATAATATAAGCTCCTAGAACGCTAACAAATCTTGGAATCTTGAACTTAGTTAAATATTCTACCATTGGCTCCATTGCAGAAGCCAATACCAAAGCCAACAAGACAACAATTACAATATCTCGAATCAACCATAAAAAAGCTAAGGATAGCAAAATAACTACAACTCTTAAGATAACTTTTGTCGAATAGTCTAATGAGTAATTCATGATTCAATTATAACTGATAAAAAATAAAAAAACCATATAAATATGGTTATTGTTCGGATTACTCTTCCAGATCAAACGGTTCTTCGTATTTTTCTCTATCCGGACGTTTAGAAAATACGATAGAAGAAATTATAAACAGAACCGGAATAAGTATTGCTACACCTAGAGTTATTAAAGAAGTTAATAAATAGCTCCATGAAATAACTGCATGAACCAAAACTCCAATAGGAAACATCACCCATGCCAGGAACAAACTCATAACTAATATACCAACTTGAGCGCTTCCAGAACCGACAGTATCACCTAAACTCTTGGCAACTAAGAAAAGTATAAGACCTAAGCAGCCAAAAGTTAATACTAAATTAATTATTGTAGTTACCCATACATTTTCAATACCAATATTGGAAAAAATAAACATTGGGAGAAAAAACCCAACAACAAAAGCAGCAATTGCACTTAAACAAACCTGCATAGTATAAACCTCCTAAAATTTCTTAATCAAAATTATATTATTTTTAATAGAAATTGTCAATAAAACAAAAATCCAGCCATTAAGCTGGATTTTCTGGATTAGGAATAGGTTCTTCTAAAGCGTCTTTTGCTGCCTGCATTTGGTTATCTAACTGCTTAATACCTTCTAAACAGTATGCTTTAATTTGCTCGCGCAAGAAATCTGTGAGTCCTTCGTTTTGCAAATCCCGAATTAAAATATCTTTGATAGTCCGATCAAGTGCGGATTGTTCGATTAAATTAATAATCTTTTCTAATTTTTCGTCCATATATCTTGTTTAACTTTCTATTTGTTCAAAATATTTAGCAGCTTCGTCTCCTGGTTTAATAATTTCTTGACCTAAACTAGCAAAGTTGTTTCTTGCAGTCAAACGATTTTCAGGAGAAACTTCTCCTAATTTAAAATCTGGATATTTACCTTTGTTAGCTTCAGGATTAAACCCGAACATTTCTCTAAATCCCATTAGTATAGACCTTTCTTTTATTTCATGGCTTTGGTTCGCAAAGCCTTTAGTAATTTAATATCTGTATCTACTTTATCATGCTCAGTCTCTAGAATCAAGGGAATAGCCATCTTTTTTTTGAGAAAGAATTCTAAAAGGGACTGAAAACCCTGTTTACCGATATGCCCATCATCAATATGTTCATGGCGATCTTTATGAGCACCCAATTCTACTTTTGAATCATTAACATGGCACATTGCTAAGTATTCTAAACCAATAACTTTATCGAATTGCTTCAAAACTTTTTCTACACCAGCTTTATTACTAATATCATAACCACTTCCAAAAGCGTGTTGAGTATCAAAACAAACCCCACCAAAGAGTTTATTCTTTTTTATCGGAGTCATTAACTCGGCTAACTCTTCGAAAGTATCACCAATTACCTCTCCTGCCCCGGCAGAAATTTCTATTAATAATTTTGTAGTACCTTTATAACCGTCCATAACTTTTTTTAGACCATCTTGAGCTTGTTTCATACCTGCCTTTGGTCCTAAATCTTTAAAACTACCAGGATGAAACATTACATACTTTGCGCCTAATAAACTTCCCCGTTCCAAATCTGTACGAACCAAATTAACAGAACCATGAAAAGTTGAAGGCTTACCTGAACCAAAATTTAAAATATAAGGAGCGTGAATTACAAAAGTTTCCAAATTATACTTTTGCATTTCATCCTTAAACTCAGTAGCAAGCTCTGGAGTGATTGGTGCGGGACTACCTCCTTGAGGACTACGGCTAAAAATCTGAAAAGTTTCGCAGTCTAATTCTGCGGCGCGAGCTGGTGCTTTTTGAAGACCGCCCGCAATAGAGACGTGACAACCAATTAACGGTTGGTTTTTGGTAACAGCTTTAGAGCTAGATTTAGCCACCAAAACTTTTTCTTTAGCTTTAGTGATTGTTTTTGCACTTAATTTAACCATGTGATTATCTTAATTCCTCAATTAATTTAGAAATGTTTATCCTTTTTTTATTGTCAGTTTCATCTTTATACTCTTTTAGTAAATCTACTATAGCGTCTTCGTTATCCATATCTAGGGACTGAGAAGCAAGGCTTTCTATAGAAAAATATTCGTTGTCCAAATTTTCCAGCACCGAAAGTCCATCAGCAGAAGATTCTGCCGCTAGCAATACATCCTTTAAAGCATTACTGATTTTTTCGCTTTTTATACCAGTAGCCATAATCACACTACCAAAAATTTTTATCAATTCATCTTTTCGCGCCTCTGAAAATTGTTTCTGTGATTCAAGGCGGTTAAGATTATTTGGAGCATCTGGAATGTCCCGTTTTTGCGTTGACCAATTCTCTCTACCAGAAAACTCCATGCTACCACCCGGCATACCAGCTGTAGAAAACCCTTCTCTACTCATATTATTTCCAGTTATTAATTATATTTAAAAGCTTCTTTTCCATAGTTTTTTTGTAAGGACCAACTACTGCAATACTTAATTTTTTTGAATCAAATAACTCTTTAGCTAAATTTTGAATTTGCTTAACAGTTATAGTATCGATTTCTTTGAAAGCTTCATCAGGAGACTTAACATTATTTTTGAAAGCAGTTTGTTCCAAATACCAATCCAGTCTGGATTGATTGTCTTCCAGATATAAAGTAGTTTTACCCTTTAGGTATTCCTTTGCTTTCTGTAATTCTTTGGCTTCGATTTCACCATTAGCAATTTTTAATAATTCATCCAAAGTAACCTTAACAGCTTCTTCCAAATGAGAAACTCGCACTCCACTAGAAACATCAAACGCGCCTGTATCAATATACGGATTTTGACCAGCTCTAACATAATAAGCTAACCCGCGCTTTTCACGAATTTCTGTAAATAATCGAGAACTCATCCCACCACCTAAAATAGATGATAAAACAGTTGCTGTCATATTACGCTTATCATTGTAGCCAAAAGATTTGAATGCAAGATTAAAATGCGCTTGTTGAGTATCTTTAAAATGAATCGCTACGCGCGGTGATACTTGCGAACTTTTTGCAGCAGTAAATCCTGCAAATTTTTTAGAAGCAATTTTATTCCAGTATTTAGTAATTAACTGGTTTAATTTTTTGCGATCATACTTTCCAGAAACTCCAATGATCATATTTCCAGTCTGATAATAGCGATCCAAATAACTACGGAACATTGCTTGAGTAAATTTTGTAACAGTAGTTACCTGACCAGCAATATCTCTACCTAATGGCTGATTTGGCCACATAGTTTCTTCTAATAAATTCCCGACAATAGAACGCGGGCTATCCTTATACATATTTATTTCTTCAACAATAACACCTTTTTCACGAATCATTTCTGGTTTATCAAGCAATGGATTTTGGATCATATCAGTAAGGATCTCAAAAATCATTTCTAAACGACTATGATGAGCTTTGATAAAATATTGAGTATGTTCTTTACCAGTATTCGCATTCATCTCTCCCCCAATTCCATCCACCAATTCTGTAATAGCCATTGCTGTAGGAAATTTCTTTGTACCCTTAAA
>CAYRJC010000052.1:0-2706 GCA_964424635.1 uncultured Candidatus Saccharibacteria bacterium
TAGGAACGATAGCGTTTACCAAAACAGAACCCTTTAATATTGGAACAGTCCATTGATCACCAATTGCGTTCCAATATAGCTCATCGTGATCATCAAAAAAAGTAAACGCGCGGCGAGCCTCATAGGAAATATTATAAACATGCTTGCCTGTGATAATTTTATCAGGATCTCCGATTTTTAATTTTACTTCACCGCCTGATCTAGAAACAGAAAAAGGAGCAGATAAGCCACTTTCATCACTGACAGTAATATCATTAATCCTTAGATTGAATCTACCTAAATCATTTTTATACTTATATGGAATGTTTCGAAAAATTCCATGGTGCGGATTAACCCCGAAGTCATACTCGATGCGCTCTTTAACATAAATACTTTCGGCGCTTACCTCTATTACAACTTCATAATTATCAATTTTCTCTTCAGTAGAAATTGATGACGGAAACACCGAGGAATCCTGCTGGGCTTTTACCAAAAATGGGAAAATAAAAAAACTACTTAATACTAAAATTAGTAAAGTAATTTTAATTAGTAAAAAAGAATTAATAATTTTTAACATTTTTGAATTTTGCTTAAAAGGGTTGGTCTAAAAGTGACCAGCGATTTGCCCAACTATAATACCAACCAAAATAGCAATACCGCCCATAATTAAAGTAAGCAATCCGTCCCGCCAAACTCTAACATGGAACATCTTGGCGTTAAATACCCCGAGTAAAAACAAAGAAAATAGTGTAAAAACTACAGACATAACTACGGTTGATGTAGAAGCGGAATGGAAATAAGGAGCTAATGGGATAAGCCCTGCTAACACATACGAGAAAAACATCACAGCCGCAGCACCCATCGGCTTAGTCAAAGAAACTTCTTTATGAATCTCATATTCCTCTACAGACTGCTCAGAAAGCAAACTCCCCACTGCCATAGAAAAAGCTTCTACAAAGATCAACACCAAACCCGTCACAACAATGCTTGATCTAGGTAAGTCGGCAATAGCTATACCAGCTAACAATCCTACAGTAGAAACCAAACTATCCTCTACTCCAAAAGTAAAATTGCGAATAATTAAACTATAATTTTTTTTGCTGATTTTCATATTTTAAATTAATTATTACCAGTACTTCCAAAGCCGCCTTCGCCACGGGAAGTAGTAGGCAGTTCCCCTTCTATAAATAATGGGGTTGGTGTAATAATCTTCTCAATTAACAACTGAGCGATACGGTCACCAATATTTATTTGAAAATCTTTGTCGCCATGATTAGACAACAAACAAATCAACTCACCCCGATAATCGCTATCTATAACGCCAGCCAAAGTATCGATACCAAATTTTGCTGCCAGTCCTGAGCGTGGAGCAATCCGACCATAGTAACCTTCTGGTATAGCAACTGCAATTCCAGTAGAAACACCAATAAAACCATGGGCAGGAATTAGAAATTGTTTAGAAGCATACAAATCCAAACCAGCAGATGACTCACTACCCCTGGTTGGTAGCTTAGCCTCGGAGTCTAACTTTTTGAACTGTAGAGTATTTTCTGTTAGGTCCATAATGTTAACTTAATTATAGCACCATATATAAAAACCGCCTTGCCTTTTTAAGGCTAGCGGTTTTTATTTTTAAACTACGAAATATTGATCATCAGCTGATCTATTTTCTTCTGCTACCCGACGCATAATATCATCAAGGTCTTCATCAGAAAAAAATTCAATTGTTATTTTACCACCCCGGCCCTGTCTAGAAACTTTTACCTGTGTTCCAAACTTATCTCGTAATTTAGTTTCTATAGCCATTAGTTTTGGATCAGGCATAGCAGAGTCCATCTTTTTACGAGTAACAAACTCTCTAACCTTGGCTTCTACCTGACGGACATTCATACCTTGCTCCAATATCTGCTTATACATTGCTAACTGTTTTTCGATATCCGGAAGAGTCAAAATTGCGCGACCATGACCTTCATAAATTTTCCCTTCAATAATCCCTCTCTGAATCTCAGCTGGGAGCTGAAGCAAACGCATGGTGTTAGCTACTCCTGGTCTAGACTTCCCAACTTTTTTTGCAACTTCGGATTGATTCAAATTAAATTTTTGCATTAAGCGCTGATAAGCTTGTGCCTCTTCAATTGCATTCAATTCTTGACGCTGAATGTTTTCAATCAAAGCCACTTCTAATTTAGTCTGATCTTCTAAAGTCTTTTTGACAATCGCAGGAACTTTTTGAAGGCCTGCTAGTTGAGATGCTCGAAAGCGCCGCTCCCCTACTACTAATTCATAACCAGTAGGAGTTTCTGTTACCACAACGGGCTGGATCACCCCGTGCTCTTTAATTGAATCTGCTAATTCTTGAAGCGCTTCCTGTCTAAATATTTTTCTAGGCTGATAAGGATTAGGGACAATTTTTGCTACTTCAATTTCTTCTATACTACTATCCGTATAAGAAACTTTTTCTGAAGGCTCCAAACTAATTGTTTCTGTTTCTAAGTTTTGTGCAGGCAATGGCTCACTTGGTAATGGTGAAAATATGTTATCATCTGCAGTACTAATGTCAGACTGAATAATCTTACTTTGTAAATTAAAATTTTCAGAAACAAAATTATCGCTTGGTACCTGAATATTACCTAGCGAATCATTTTGAGTATTAGAATTATTTATTGGATAAATTGAGTCCATATAATTGGTGGCCAAGGAGGGGGTCGAACCCTCACACCCGAAGGT
>CAYRJC010000052.1:2716-5834 GCA_964424635.1 uncultured Candidatus Saccharibacteria bacterium
TTTTGAGTCGTGCGCGTCTGCCAGTTCCGCCACTTGGCCATGTTTGGTTATTCTACCAAAAAACTACTGCCTAGGTAAAGTCAAACTAAATTAACACGCTTAATATTATTCCTATGATTAAGCCAAAAAATAAAGAAAAAATAACATCTTTTGGATAATGAAACCCCAATACTACCCTACCCAAACCAGTTGGTATTGCCACCACAAAAAATATAATTGCCAAAATTGGTTGCGATAAAAGCATGGCCCCACTGGCAGCAGTAATAGAAATCACATGACTTGAAGGAAAAGAATTCTTGGATTTAGTTTGTTTAGATAAAAATACCGACTCTAAAGGCTGAAAATTATACTGTTGATAAGGCCTAGCTTTAGGAAATAATTTAGAAATAATTGGGACAAAAATAATCCTTGCGACTATAAACGCCAACACAACTTTAACAATAATATTTTTATCTGCATTTGAGTAATAGATTAAATAAAAAACTATTGGCAGCAAAAACAACCAAGAGTAATTACTCCAAAACTGCCACCAAATTCTAAAATACTTATTGGAATTTAATCTTTTTTGCCACTGAAAATAATCTTCTTTAACTACTAAATCCATTTTTATTACCTATTAAAATAAATTATTAATATTATCAGTGCTAAAATAATTCGGTACCAAGTAAAAACCGCAAATGATCGATTAGCAATATATTTAAGCATATATTTAATGGCCAAAAATCCGAACACTGCACTAGATAAAAAACCAACTGCTAATTGTAAATGATTTTCAATATGAATAATCTCTGGTAATTTGAAAACTCCTGCGCCAAGAATAATCGGAATCGACATTAAGAAACTAAATTTAGCTGCGTCTTCTCTTTTGAATCCTTGGGCCAAACCTGCGATCATTGTTGCGCCACTACGAGAAACACCTGGTACAACCGCTAACGCCTGACTTAAACCAACGATCAAACTATTAAGCCAAGTAATGTGTCCAAGATTTTTAAGTTTTGCTCCGTATCTATCTACAACATACAAAACCACACCCACCACCGATAACGTGCCGGCAATTAATAATGGATTACGCAAAGCACCTTCCACTTCTTTTTCTAAAAGCTTCCCTATCACAGCTGCCGGCACAGTCGCCAATAAAATTAACCAGCTTAATTTTTGATAAATATTATTTTCAAAATCACGATTCTTTTTTGTTAAAGAATGCAAAAAACCTTTAGCAAGAAGCCAAATATCATTTCGGAAGTAAGTAACTACAGCTAATAAAGTCCCCCAATGAAGGGCAACATCAAAAGCCAATCCTTGATCCGGCCAGTTAAATAACCAAGGAGTAATTATCAAATGCGCTGATGAAGAGATTGGTAAAAACTCACCCAACCCTTGGACCATGCCCAATATAAAAGCTTGAAATATTTCCATAAATTTTATTCAATCCCAGGTACGGGAAACCGTAGTGAAAACTCTTTCACTTCTGTGTTAATTTTTTGATGAAGACTTACATCATCAGGATTGCGCAAAACTTTTGTTATCCAGTTTACAATGACTTTCATCTCTTGTTCTTTAGCACCTCGAGTAGTTATAGCTGGAGTTCCCAATCTAATCCCACTTGGATCAAGTGGGCCGCGAAGATCATCCGGTAAAACATTTTTGTTAACTGTGATCCCAACAGTATCTAATAAATCCTGTGCCTGGCTTCCGGGTAAATCAAAGTTGGCGATTGTATCGATAAGCATCATATGATTGCTAGTGCCGCCAGTAACTAACTCTACTCTATTCTCCAAAAACTCTTGAGCCATAGCTGAGCTATTAGATAAAATCTGTTTAGCATAAACTTTAAACTCTGGTCTAAGAGCTTCTCCAAAAGCCACAGCTTTAGCAGCGATATTATTCATATGGGGACCACCTTGCAAACCAGGAAAAACCGCCTTATCTATCGATGCGGCAAATTCCTTTCTACATAAAATCAAACCACCACGAGGACCTCGCAAAGTTTTGTGAGTAGTAGATGTAACAATATCAAATCCATCATCAAATGGATTGCGTAACTGCCCAGCAACAATTAATCCTGCAATATGAGCCGCATCCATCATAGTAATAGCGCCGACTTCATCAGCAATAGATTTCATTTTTGCATAATCGATCTCTCTGGGATAACTCGAAAAACCAGCTAACAAAATTTTTGGTTTTTCTTTTATAGCCAAATCACGGAGCTCATCATAATCGATTTCCCCTGTCTTTACATCCTTCATCTTATAACGAATGAAGTTATAAAATTTAGCTGATTGAGTTACTGGATGACCGTGCGTTAAATGACCACCGTGAGACAAATCCATCCCTAAGACTGTATCCCCTGGCTTTAATAAAGCCAAATAAACCGCAGCATTTGCCGGAGCGCCAGAATGCGGTTGAACATTAGCATGATCTGCTTTAAATAACTGTTTTGCTCTATCTATTGCAAGTTGTTCAATTTTATCTGTATATTCCTGGCCGCCATAATAGCGCTTGCCTGGATAACCCTCGCTATATTTATTAGTAAAAATAGTGCCTAAAGATTCTAGTACAGCATTTGATACATAGTTCTCCGAAGGGATTAGCTCTATCCCTTGTTTTTGCCTTGCTATTTCGGCTTGTAAAATCTCATATACATCCAAATCAGATTGTTGTAACTTATCATAATTCATACCTATTCATCTTAACAAAATTTTAAACGTTTACAAACTAACCCAAACCCCTTATACTAATTTAACTAAGCTATATTTTAGGAGGACAAATGAAAAACATAAGATCAATTCTTATAAGAATCCAGCCATCACCTAATAATTTTTTAGTAACATTAAAATTCTTCAGTAAAAAATTAATAAATGAATTTAAAAATTTTCTTTTAAAGAAACGGGTTAATCAATTATTTAAAGGAAATTTTGCGGAACGAATCACTCGACAGACTTTTTCTGTTGGTTATGAAGTTAACTCTAAAAATAAATCAGATACATTAAAATATATCGAAATAATAAAGGAGTTTTGCAAGAATACTAATATTTTATTAGAACAAAAAAAGCTAGGAACTTTTAACAATAAACTATAAAGCCTAACTTACTCCTTCGGAACAATAACGGTCTGAAGG
>CAYRJC010000053.1:0-5561 GCA_964424635.1 uncultured Candidatus Saccharibacteria bacterium
CAAAGCAGACTTTCTAGAGGAGTCTGCTTTTGGTTTCTATATATATTTTCACAATCAAATTATAATTAAAATACCTAATCCAGCTAATAGTAGCTGTTTTTATATACCTTATTACTTTGATATACTTAAAGCATGAATCCAATATTTTATGCAATCAGCGGAGTTTTATTTATAGGAGTTTTAGTACTTCTTTATTTAGTTTTTCAGATCAAAAAAAATTCTCAACTACCACAGGAAAGTGAAAGCTTGAAAGTAATGATGGAATGGATGAGAGATATCAAAGCCGGCACAGAAGCTACCAAAGAACAAATGGAAAAATCCATTTCGGCAACCAATAAAGATATCAATGAACGTCTAGATAACGCCGCAAAAGTAATAGGGGCATTACAAGGAAAACTAGGAGAGATGAGCCAAATCGGACCTGATATCCGTCGCTTGTCAGAAGTTTTGGCAAGTCCAAAAGCCCGTGGTAACTTTGGAGAAGAAATGTTAGAACAAATGCTTTCTCAAGTTCTTAACAATAATTCTTACAAATCTCAATACAAATTTAAAAACGGTGAGATAGTAGATATGGCAGTGTTTGTAGGAGACAAAGTGTTATCCATAGACAGTAAGTTTTCTATGGAAAATTTCAGGCTTTATCGCGAAGCTCAAGAAGATGAAGCTGCAGAAAATTTACGCAAGGCTTTTTTGAGAGATGTAAAAAAACGTATTGATGAAATTCACAAAAAATATATCTTACCTCAAGAAGGAACTTTTGACTTTGCTCTTATGTACATGCCAAGTGAAGGGATTTTCCACGAAGCTTTAGAAGATGTAGGATTAATTGAGTACTCTAGAAACAAAAAAGTTTATTTGGTGAGTCCAAATACCCTGTACCACCATCTGCAAATTATTTTAATTGCATTACGCGGTCAGCAAGTAAACGAGGTTGCTGAAAAATTATTACACATGGTTTCTGGGATACAACAAGAAAGCACCAAATTTGGCCGTAATCTAGGAGTGCTTTCCAATCATATTAAAAATGCTGGTAATACAATGGGGACAGTTGCTATTGATTTTGAAAAACTCCAAACTAGTATTAGCAATGCAGCCACATTACAAATGGAAGAAATAGAAGTAACACAATTAACCGAAAAATAAACTAGACAACTGATTACAATATGAAAACCAAATTAAAAGCTTTAATAATTATTAGAAGAAACCAAGAAATCTTAGCTGTTAAAGGAGTTGAGAAAATTAAAAATAAAGATTACTACAGAATCATCGGCGGGACTATTGAATTCCAAGAAACGTCACGAGACGCCATAACAAGAGAAGTAAGGGAAGAACTTGGGTCAGATATAGAAAATCTAAAGCTCCATAGTGTAGAAGAAAATATTTTTGAATTCCAAGGTGAGCAAATCCATCAGATTGAGTTTATATATAGCGGAGAATTAGCTAATAAGGATCTATACAAACAAGAACATATTACAATAACCGAACCTTACGCGAGTTTCAATACCGATTGGGTTCCTATTGAAAAAATAAAAAATGAAGAAATTATTATGTTTCCAGAAATTAAATACTAAAATATGTCTATAAGAAACCCTGATCAACGAATTGGAGTATTTGTTGATGTGCAAAATTTATATTACTCCGCGCGTAATATTTATAACGCGCGCATAAATTTTAACGAAGTTTTAAAAGAAGCAGTTGGGGACCGCAGATTGATCCGTGCGATTGCTTATGTTATAAAAGCTGACATGCCAGAAGAGCAAAATTTTTTTGACGCCCTAGAAAAAGCTGGTTTTGAAGTGCGCACAAAAGATTTACAAACTTTTGCCGGTGGTCACCAAAAAGGGGACTGGGACGTAGGTATTGCCATGGATATTATTAAGCTTATGAATAAATTAGATGTTGTGGTGCTGGCAAGCGGAGATGGTGATTTCGCACCGCTTTTGGAATACTTACAAATGTCAGGCCAACTTACCGAAACCCTGGCATTTGGCAAATCCACCAGCAGCAAGATAAAAGAACTTACTGACCATTTTATAGACTTAGACGAAAACACACGCAAATACCTAATGCCTATTAGAGGAACTAGCAACAATAGTCGTAGCAATACAACCAAAAGAACTACAAAAATAAAAAAATAAAATGTCTGAGCGTGGTTATTCATTAGATACTTATAAACAAATACAGCCAGGGGATTCAAGTATAAACCTTGAAAAAGAAGTTGAAGTTGAACTACCTGAGGTTATAGAAAAAAATTTGGAAGAAGAAATTCTTCCTAAATTTTTAAATTTAGCTGAGCAAGCTGGGGTAACCAAGGAAGAGATAAAACGATACAAGGCTTGTTATGAATCATTTTCGGATAGGCCAAGTCAGCTTGGAATATCCGATAGGTTTAATTTTAGTCCAAACCCTTTTTACTTCAGTCCAAAAATTGGGTTTAATAAAAATTTTCAAGCAATGCCAGATGTATTAGAACAATCAGATTTTAAATTGAAAATTCTAAGAGAAGGGCAAAAAGCTGATAAACCCAAAACTAAAAAAATCGACGCTGAAGCTATAAAGAAAAATTTTGAAGAGAAAGAAATTAGGTATGCAAACATAAATGATAAACCGGAAAGAGAAAAAATAAACTCTTATGAAAAATATCTTGGGCAGATTAATAGAGCAATTTATAAAATCCATGATTCCCTTCATATATACCAAACCATCAACATTGGCGATCAATTAAATAGACTAAAAGACCAGTTAGACGCAAAAAATATTTTTGATCCAGAAAAAGAGAAAGAAATTATATCTAATACTGGATATGGTAAGATGATTAATTGGAAATGGCCAGATTGGTTGATGGATTCTGTACTGATTGCAGATGAGATTTTAGAAAAAGAATGGTCATCGGAAAAAGATGACGAAGGAATAAAAAATAACACAGAAGCAGGAGCAATAGACAAAGAGTCCCAAAAGAAAGAAAAGGCTATAAAAAGGCTTGAAAACCTCAATACAAACCCACAGATAAGCAATAATGAAGCTACCATGGATATAATTTCGGAATGGGTAATAAAGGAGGAGGTTGAAAAATATCCAGAGTTTCAATTATGGCTTCATAATACCTTGAGCCATTTGGTAGCTACAACAGAACAGATACATGATCAATTCAAAAAAAATATAGCAGAGAACAAAAAATTTGATATTGACGATCAACCCCCTCACGAACAAGTATTTCACGCTATAGATATGATAAGTAATGCTTATTTTTCTGTTTTTGAGAATTCCACTGAATCAAGTCAAAAACTTACTAGAATGGAATATAAAATGGGAGGAAAGCCGGCCCAGGCAACTATTGCAGATGGATCATATTTCGATCGCTTTACCATTACGAATTTAAGAGCAGAGATTAATCAAATGGATAATCTAATTTTTAAATATAATAATAGTAGGGCGGACTCGGACGATCAAAAAAAGACCAGAGAAGAACTTGAGGAACTTGTCAATAATAAAGTTACATTTCCTTCTGGAGCAACTTATTTGGAATGGAATGCTAGCTTTGGGCCCATAACTAAAGCCGGAGCAGAACTATCGGCGAATATTATAAATAAGCTGACAGAATGGGGCCAAAATGGAGAGAACACCAAAGACTGGTTTATCCAAATTCAAAACTATATTAACGAACCAACCCCAGAAAAACAAAATAAAATAATATCTAGATGTAAAAAACTTTTAGGGCTAGAACTTGATGCTGCGGAACTAGAGGAGATGAATAATATTGTTTACTATTTACATTACAATAAATTAGACAGTAATGATTACCCTTTTCAGATGGCATTACGTAAAGAGGTAATGGATAAACTAAAGAAAGAACACCCGGAACAAATAGAACATATGGTGAAGTGGACTTTTTTTGAAACACCAATTTATTTTAATGCAAAAAATTATTACAATATTACTGGTTTTAAAAAAGAAGTAAAAAAAGATAATGGGGTTAACTTTAAAGAAAAAACCAATTTTAAAGGTAATTGGAATGAAATTACTAAAGAAACCAATTTAGGCTTAATGGGAATCAACATGACCACCGTAGAACAAAACGATATGGATGCTATAAAAAAACTATTTGATCAGGGATATATAGAAAAAGATCATACTGAAGATATTAAATTACTTGTAGAAATTGCTCGCAAGCAAAAGGAGAGACTAAATAAATGAAAATTGTATTAGACACAAATGTTATCATTGACGGAATAAAAGATGATTACTCTTATGAAAAACAGATAATTGATGCTGTTAGAAATGGGGAAATAGAAGCTTACGCAAATCGTCAAACTCTACAAGAAAACCGTCTAATAATGAGACGGTTGATAGAAAATCCTGAATACGAAAAAGAAATCAGTGATTTATTGGCTCAGATTAATCAAGTGGTTAACCGTCATCAAATTAATATTGTAAGAGATCCGGAAGATAATAAAATATTAGAAAGTGCAGTAGAGGCTGGGGCTCAGTACCTTGTAACTAGAGATAATGATTTACTCTCTTTAGAAAAATATGAGGGTGTTCAAATTGTAAATCCATCTCAATTCTGGGTCCGATATAAAGATGAAGGTGGAGACATGTGGAAACAATGGGCAGGATTTTTCGGAGGGAAATAAGATAAAATAAAATAGATGTCAAAACTCCTAGAAGGCCTCAACAATGAACA
The DNA here is from genome assembly GCA_964424635.1 of uncultured Candidatus Saccharibacteria bacterium. Classification (GTDB taxonomy): domain Bacteria; phylum Patescibacteriota; class Doudnabacteria; order UBA920; family UBA920; genus UBA920. Next base: position 4,685 of record CAYRJC010000053.1, read on the forward strand.
ACTACAAGCCGTAACCCATAACAATGGGCCGCTTTTAATTGTGGCTGGAGCTGGGACAGGTAAAACCACAGTAATTACCCGGCGAATTGCTTACTTAATGGAGCAAAAGCTAGCTAAAGCAGAACAAGTCCTGGCTCTGACTTTCACTGATAAAGCTGCTGGAGAAATGGAAGCTCGAGTAGAACAATACTTGCCATTAGGAAGCTATGATTTATGGATTTCTACATTCCATAGTTTTTGTGAACGCATCCTTAAGCAACATGGAATCGACATGGGTCTTTCTAATGACTATGAATTATTAGATAAAACCCGACAGTGGATTTTCATGTACCGCAATTTTGATAAATTTAAATTAGATTACTACAAACCACTAGGTAGTCCCAACAAATTTATTGATTCACTACTAGATCATTTTTCTAAGTGTAAAGATGAAATGATTTCTCCAGAGGATTATTTAAATTACGCAGAAGAACTTCGTTTAAATTCGGGTCAAGATGAATTACCAATTGGTAGCGACAACGAAACTATTGTAGAAATTAAGCGCATTCAAGAACTAGCCAACGCTTATCATGTTTATCAAAAACTTTTGTTAGATAATGAATACTTAGATTTTGGTGATCTGATTCATTACACAATAAAGCTATTTCAAAAACGGCCTAATATTTTAAAATATTACCAAAGCCAATTTAAATATCTAATGATTGATGAGTTTCAGGATACTAATGTAGCTCAATATGAACTTATAAAACTACTGGCTGGTACAGAGCAAAATTTAGTAGTAGTAGGTGACGACGATCAATCAATTTATAAATTTCGAGGAGCATCTGTCTCTAACATTCTAAAACTAAAAGATGATTATCCGACTATAAAAGAAATC
>CAYRJC010000054.1:0-5324 GCA_964424635.1 uncultured Candidatus Saccharibacteria bacterium
AGAAAACTGGCTTTGAAGGTTCTGAGAGTAGTGGAGATCTAGCTAATCTTAAAGGGAACATTCAGGTTAATTATGATACTGCCAGTTTTGGTCAGGGTATAAGCGTGACTCCTTTACAATTAGTGCAGGCTTTTTCTAGTTTGGCTAATGGTGGGGTAATGACCAAGCCTTATGTAGTAAAGCAGGTAATTAGAGAGAGTGGTAAGGTTGAGGAAGTTGGCAAAACTCAAAGCAATCAAATTGTCACAGCTAAAACTGCTAGTGAGGTTGCAGCAATGATGGTTAATGTTGTAGAGAAGGGTCATGGTAAAAAAGCAGCAGTACCAGGATACTATGTAGCAGGAAAAACTGGAACAGCTCAGGTTCCATTAAAAAATGGAAAAGGTTACGATCAAAATAATAATATCGGTTCTTTTATTGGTTTTGCGCCAGTTGAGGATCCTAAATTTGTAATGCTAGTAAGAATAAACCATCCTCGCAGTGTAAAGTTTGCCGAGAGTACGGCGGCTCCGGCATGGGGGTCAATCGCTTCATTTTTATTGCAGCACTTTAAAGTTCCCCCTACAAGATAGGTTTTAATTTATATCTATCCATATCAACCAAGATATATTATCAAATCTTTAATGTTAGTGTCGCAAAAATTACTACTTTTTCGCTAGTCCTCGCTTCGCTGCGGAATCGCTCTCAAGTAGTAATTTTTGCGGCACAATTATTTATAAGATTTTATCAAGAGGTTTAAAAGCATGAAGTTATACACTATTTCATGTTTTTTTGTCTATTTCCACAAATAATTTTTTAAGTTAAAATGGAAGAAAGAGATGAGCTTTCAGAAAATATTTTATCTAACTAGAAAATCAACTTTACTGTTAATTGTAACAGCAGTCCTTGGCTTTGGGTCTGTGTTTTTGGTGGTTGGGTTGGCTTCTGGGGCTTATTTGATTGCTATTAACAGCTCTTTGCCTAGTTATAAAGAAATTGAGAATAGAGATGTCCCAGAGTCTAGTAAGTTGTTCTCTAGAGACGGTACTTTGTTGTATGAATTTTATGGAGAGTATAAACGGTCTAAAGTTTCTTTAGAGCAAGTTTCGCCAACTTTAAAAAATGCCACAATTGCAATTGAAGATAAAGATTTCTATAACCATGGTGCAATTTCTTTGCCAAGTATTGTAAGAGCTATGATTGCTAATTCTAAGTCAGGTTCGGTAGCACAAGGTGGTAGTACAATCACTCAGCAGTTTGCAAAAAATGCTTTGTTGGATAGGCAAAAATTATACAGTCGTAAAGTTCGCGAAGTACTGCTGGCTTACAAAATTGAATCTCATTTCGATAAAGATGCGATTTTGGAACTTTACTTAAATGAAATTCCTTATGGTCGTAATAGCTATGGAGCAGAAGCCGCTAGTAAAACTTATTTTGGTAAGTCCGCATCAGAACTTAATTTGGCAGAAAGCGCTTATTTGGCAGCTTTGCCTCAAGCGCCTAGTTACTACAGTCCAACTGGCGCAAACACTAAAGCGTTGGATAATCGAAAAGACTTGGTGCTTCAGAAAATGTTTGAACAGGGTTATATTACTGAGCAAGAAATGTATCAAGCCAAAACTGCTGTAGTAGCCTTTTTACCTGCCACCACTAAAATAGTAGCTCCGTATTTTGTATCTTGGGTGCAGAATTATTTGATTGATAAATATGGGACTCAGTTTTTAAAGGAAGGTGGGTTAAGGGTTTATAGTTCTTTGGATTTAAATCTGCAGACTTTAGCTGAACAAGTTGTTAAAGAGGGTGCAGAAATTAATAAAACTAAGTATCGGGCTTATAATGCAGCTTTGGTTGCAGTGGATCCAGTTACAAATAAAGTAGTAGCTATGGCGGGAGGTAAGGACTATTTTGGTACTGCAGAGCCAGAAGGTTGTAAAGTAGGAAAGAATTGTAGATTTGAACCAAATGTCAATGTAGCAACTAGTATGCGTCAACCAGGCAGTAGTTTTAAACCCTATGCTTATTTGACCGCGTTCAAGCCAGAATTCGGTTATACACCGCTTTCTAAAGTACTTGATGTTCCAACTGCTTTTGGTACCGCAGGCGGTAAGCCGTATATTCCTCAAAACTATGATGGAGGTTCTAGAGGGTTAGTTACTATTCGAAAAGCGCTAGCGGGAAGTTTGAATGTTCCTGCTGTTAGAACCTTAGCCGCAGTTGGGGTTGATAATGTTGTTAGTACTGCTAAAAGTTTAGGAATTACTTCTCCCTTGAAGAACTGTGGTCTGTCTTTGGTGTTAGGCGGATGTGAAGTGAAATTGGTGGATCATGTTACAGCTTTTTCTGTTTTGGCTAATGGTGGTAAAGGCGATTTGAGTAGTCCTTTTATTCGTATTGAAGACAAAACCGGTAATACTCTAGAGTCTTCTTCTGGGTCACCTAAACAAATTGTTAATCCAGAAGCAGTATATGAATTAGTTAGTATTATGACTGATGATTTGTCTCGTCAATATATTTTTGGAAAGAATAATCCGCTTAATTTACCTGATAGACCAGTAGCATGTAAAACTGGAACAACTCAGAATTGGAAAGATGGTTGGACTTTATGCTTTACCCCTCAATTAGCAGTTGGGGTTTGGACAGGAAACAACGATGGGGAATTAATGCGAGCAGGTAGCGATGGTGTATTTACCGCTGCTCCAATTTGGCGCAAATTTATGGAAACCGCTATGGCTAATCAACCTGTAAAGGATTTCGAGGTTCCTTCTGGAGTGATTCAAGTAGCTTATGATGTTAATACTAATAGGCCAGTTACAGGTAACTCTAAAAATATCCGAATGGAGCCTGTGCCGTGGTATGCTTTACCAAAAGATATCCAAGTTTCTGCTGCCCCAAAGAATTTACAAAAATCTTTAATTGGTCCAATTGGAGTTGATAAAAAAGAAGTGAAAGGTCAGGTTGGTGGTGCCGTAACTTCCCAGTCTTCGAGTGCTAATCAGGGTTCATCTACAAACCAAGCCCCTGTTTCGCAAAGTTCAGAGTTTTATAATCAACCTGATCAAGGTGGGATTACTGAAGAAGAGAGTAATGGTGGGGTTGTAATGGAGCAGTTTCCCTTACCGTCTTCCTATCCGTTTAGTTCCCCGGGTCGCCCTCAATCTGCTTATTAAAAAAGATTTACAAAACAAAGATCTATAATTGTAAATATGTATAATAATAAAACCGCCTGTAATTAGGCGGTTTTATTATTTATCTAAATTTGGTAATTATCTATTAGCTTTAGATTCTAATTAGATTTGCGGTACAAATAAACTGCTAAAGGTACAAACACTACTAATATTGCATCAATCCAAATTATGGCATACCAAATATCAGGAGTGGCTGGTATTCCAAGTGTTAGGTTTCTAACTGAATTCACAGTTAGTGTGATCGGGCTTGCTTTGGCAAACGTTTGCAGCCAAGTTGGCATAGAGGCAATAGGTACAAAGATAGAACTAGCAAATACTAAAGGAAACACCCAGATAAAGCCAGCAACTTGAGCGGTTTCTACATTTTTTACTAATAAACCAATTGCTGCTGATATCCAAGAAAAGGCAAACCCAAAGAACAAAGTTAAACCAATTGCTGCAAGGGCTGCACCGATTCCTTGGTGGAAACGATAACCGATAATTAAACCTACGCCAACCATTAATGATACTGTGAATAAATTACGTAAGCTATCAGAGATTGTTCTTCCTGCTAGTACTGCTGACCGAGCCATTGGTAGGCTGCGAAACCGGTCTATCATTCCTTTAGAAAGATCAACTGCTAACCCTACTCCAGTTTGCATAGCTCCAAATACTACAGTTTGTACGATTACTCCAGGTAAGAGGAAGTCTATATAGTGTGGGTTGCTGGTATTAATAGCGCCGCCAAATACGTAAGTGAATAGTAATAAAAACATTACTGGCTGAATAGTAGAGAATATCAACAATTGAGGTAGGCGAGTGTAGTGAAGCATGTTGCGCTTGGTCATGGCAAGGATGTCAGAAATTGTCCAAAATATACCTTGCTTAGCTACATGAGGAGTTGGGTTTTGAGTTGTTGTAGTCATATAATTTTATTTATTCCTTGGCAGCGCCAGTTAATGAAATAAACACTTCATCTAATGTTGGTTTGCGAAGTTCGATATCTGCAATTTCTATTTGCGCACTATCTAATAATCGAACTGCTTCTACTAAACTTTGGGATCCATTTTTAGTAGACATTGTAATATATCCTGATACTTCATCCACCACTGCCGGAGCTTCGTTAAGACTATTAAGAAGTTCTACGGTTTGGGAAACTTTATTTTTATCCGCTACATGGATTTCTAATACTCCGCCACCGATCTGCGCTTTTAGCTCTTTGCTTGTACCTTCTGCTATTACTATACCTTTATCTATAACCATAATTCGGTCAGCTAAATAATCAGCTTCTTCTAAGTATTGAGTTGTTAATAGAATGGTGGCTCCTTCTTTGACTAAATTTTCTATTACTTCCCAGAGTTCTGCTCGAGATCTAGGGTCGAGACCGGTAGTTGGTTCGTCTAAGAATAAAATTTCTGGTTCTCCAACTAGGCTTGCAGCTAAGTCTAAGCGACGGCGCATACCGCCAGAATAAGTTTTGGTGGTGCGATTAGCAGCGTCGGTTAAAGAAAATTGTTCTAATAGTTTTTTACTGCGAAGAGCAATTTCAGTGTTAGATAGATGATAGAGTTTTCCAACTAGCTCAAGGTTTTCTTGACCAGTTAGGTTTTCGTCTACCGCAGCATATTGACCGGCTAGTCCAATATAGTTACGGACTTTGTCTGGTTCGTTGGTGATATCAACACCATTAACAGTGGCTGTGCCTTCATCTGGGACAAGAAGGGTAGTTAGTACTCTAACCAAAGTTGTTTTTCCTGCTCCATTTGGACCAAGTAGTCCAAGGATTTTACCTTTTTCTACCTCTAGGCTTACTCCTCTTAAGGCCTCTACCTTGCCAAAAGATTTTTTGATATTTTTAACTGAAATTATTGATTCCGTTGGTGTTTCCATAAATATAAGTTACTGATACTGAAGAAGTATAACAAAAAACCCTTATTATGGATAGACTTCATAATAAGGATTACAATTAAAATTATTTTGGAATTTTTTAAAAATTTTCCAGAAAAAGTGACTCAAGATAGAATTTTTATCCATGAGCTGTCCGCCATTTAATATTATCGTATTCATCAAGTATGAGCCGTTTACGGGTGCTATTTTTTGCATCTACAATCTCTTGTTTATACACGGTAATGCCGCAATTATTTGGACCTGTTTCTTCTAAAAATTTTTTATAAATCCAGT
>CAYRJC010000055.1:0-5228 GCA_964424635.1 uncultured Candidatus Saccharibacteria bacterium
GGTTTTCCTTTTGAAAAAATAAACATATACTCAAATAACTGATTACACCTCGTATGCATTGGGAAAGGACTTGTTGATTTCTCATATATCATCGTATCGTGCAGATTAAACCCTATTTCCTTAAAGTAAAGTGCTTGTTTAAAACTTGTTCCTGTTTCACTTCCTTTAATTGTTGCATCTCCAACTACCCAAACACATACTCCACCATCTTTTAATACTCGGTATATTTCTTTAGCAATTCCTTCAAAGTTAAAAGTATATCCTTTGTAATCTCGCAACTTATCGTAGGGAGGAGAAGTTAAAACCATATCCACACTCTTATTAGGTATTCCCCTCATTACCTCAAGACAATCTCCTTGTATTATTTTGTTTATGAATTTATCCATTGTTTTTATTCTCCTTATTAGGGGAGAGGGATGATAATAAATCTTCAACATCTTCATAAACTTTTTCAATTATTTCATCGTGTAATACCGAATAACCATCCTTACTATCGTATTTCATCATTCTTTTTAATAAGCCATCTTTCAAACTTTGCTTCACAACCTTTAATACTTCATCAGCTATGAGACTTGTGTTTATTTGGGCGAGGCACTAAAAATAATGGTTATAACAGCTATTGAGGCAAACAAGATAATGACACAGGTAGCAATCCACCAAATTCCCCACATGGTTACCTCTGAATGTACGAGATTGAATGGGTCTGACCACAGAAATCCATTATAAATCCAAATAAGTACAGATAAAATTATTTTTTTATATATTTTCATATAGTTATTCTTATGGAGGTTAATAAATATACCAAAAACATCTGTGACACCAGTTAAGACTTTCTTTATGTTTTTTGTGACCAATTATTTTGCATAACCAATGAATTTTATGTTTGTAGTCCATATCTATTTCTAGTTTAGCTCAATTTTTTTGTGTCGATTTTTCTTTCTATCTAAATAGAATTTTCTAGCGTGTTTTGGCATACGACCCCAATCTTTTGCGGCTTTTTCTGCTAAACTACTTTTTCTTTAATGCTTTCTTAACATACCCCTCTTCTCTCTTTGATTCTGTGACTTTGTATTCAATACCTAGATATTGTTCTAGGGCTTTTTGCTTTTTAATAAGCCCATTTATTTCATTTACGGGAGAGTATCGTCTGAATCCATTACCTAGAAATACGCCTGGATAAAGGACATCGTAAACAATATCTAAGCTATTTCTTAACTCATCTATTTGTTTTTGTAGTTGTTTCTTTGTCATATTATTTAGATTTAACCTTTTTAATTTTTCCGCACTTTTCACATTGCATAATATATCTATAATAAACTGGTAGTTGTCCATCGTGTCTTTCTCCGTCCCAAGTTTCATAAACATTTATTGTCTTAATTATGGTCCACTTATGCTCACATAGTCCAAGAAATTGTTTTAGTGTCATATTACTTTTTAATACTTAATGCTAATCCCAGTGCAAACAATGTACCGACTATGTATGTTGTTTTAATTGGATAAATTGTTAAAATAACTGCCCAGAAGATAACTGCGATTGGTACTATAATGTTAATTGCTTTTTGCATATTATTCTTCATAGCGCGGATCATACGACTGTTCTGCTTCTTCTTGTCTTTTTTGCATTGTCATATTTTGTTCCTCCCGCACCTCTTTTTCAAGATAAGCCATAAGTTCCGCTGGAGTACCAACGAATGAATAAAAAACTTGATACCCGTAATTCATATTAGAAAAGTTTGATTATATTTGCTGTTATCGACCCGACATAGAAACCATCAATCGGGTGTTGCCCCGATAATGCCCAAGCAATAAAGCCCATTATGTCTATGATCATTATTGCTATTATAATTTGTGCGACTGTTTTCATATATACAATATAGCAAGTATGCTATCTATTTCCAAGTTGTACTGTGGATAACTTTTTCTTGTAATTTTCCCAGCGTTGTTTTATCATCATTTTACCGTGTTCGCTTTTTTGTTTTTTGCTTTTCTTTTTCCAACGCAATTTGCCCGCCTCAACTCTTTGCCGATCATTTTTTTCAAGTAGTGCAATAAGTTGTTCTTTTGTTAGTTTTTTGTAGTTAGTTTTCATAATCTATAAGTGATTCAATGCTCGGAAATGGTATGTGCTTTCCAAATTTTTCGCCAAGTAATTTATTGAGCGTATCAAACACCGCGTCAATATCTTTAGTTGATAATTCTGTTGTTGATTTTTTTAATAATTGTAATTTTTGCAAGGGTCGCCATAAATACTCTTTTACGGTTATGGTGTTCCACGGTATATCTACCCCTGGTTTTAATACTACCCGCATATCAAGACCAGATTCATTAAGTTCTTTTGCGGTAAGTTCAAAAAGTTTATGGAGCGCCCTGTTTTGTTGTAGGGTTCGCTGTTTCATTAGAAGGGTATATCGTCTACGTTTATCCCTTCTGGATAATCTTCGCTTTGGCTTGTTTTGTTGTCTTTTTCTACCACCCCCTCGCGAACATCATCTCGTTTTGATTTTTGTCCAAATTGGAAATTATCAACAACGATTTCTGTTCTGTAATGTTTTGACCCGTCGTGTTCCCAACTTCGTGTTTGTATTCTACCCTCAACCAAAATGTTGTCGCCCTTTTTACAATAGGTAGCAATTGTTTCTGCGGTTTTTCCAAATGTAACAATGTTGTGAAATTCTACCGACTCCTTTTTTTCACCATCTGATGTATAGTATCTGTTTGTTGCAATGGTGAATGTAGATACTTTGTTGCCCGTTGGTAATGCTTTTAGTTCTGGGTCTTTTGTTATATTTCCAATTATAAATGCTTTATTTAAGTTCATAGTTAAAATGTTAGTGTGTTAATAATTTCATCTATTGTTGCAAGTTTTTCTTTTTGATATGCGGTATATGTATCAACTTGATCTTGCACGTCTTTTCTACTTATGATAAAGTAGTGCATTTGTATTTTTTCTGGCATCTCTGGATTGTAGAGTACAAAGTATAATGTTTCTAGTTTTTCGTTTACTATAAAATACTGGAGTACTTGGTAGTGGTATTCTTCTGGTATTTTATTGGTAAGATATGACTCAATGTGTTTTGCGCCGGATAAGCACTTTACCTCAACTGCTTCTGTTTCTCCCATAAATCCGTCTGGAGATATTGCTATGCTTGGATTATCATCTCGTTCCCATATAACAAGTGATGTGTCAATATCCTTGCCAATTTTACTAGAAAATACATCAATTGCTTCTGGTTCTAACCGAGAACCGCGTTCCATTGGATCTTCGTCTGTTTTTTGTGATATTCTATCTGCAATAATCTGGTAAAATCCAATCTTTTCACCACTACCACGTTTTACCACAATATCTTTTAGAACCGATCCTGTTATTTTCCCTTTTCTACCCTCAAACCAATCGTCTTTTGTTGCAAAGTATTTTACCTTCATATTATTTTAATTTAGATTTAAGCTCGTTTTTCTTTTCAATGACCTCTTTTTCTTGAATGATTGTACCGAGTGATTTCCACACATCTTGAAGTTCTGTTAGTGTTTTACAGTCTTCAAGGCGCTCTACTGCAAATAAAATTGCCTCTCTTTTCTTTTCGTTTTGGTGTTTTAGAAACTCCTCCATTTCCTCACTGCTTGCAATTTCACCATCTGTTGAGTACCCAAGTAGTGCAAGTGCGCGACCAACACAAATTGTTTCTATCTTTTCAAAATCCTTGTCGCCAGTTGTTGTTCCAAGTGCGTGTGCCGTTGCTTCTCGTGATGACATATCCGATTTGTCTCGCAATATGGTGCATTGGAACATCACTTGCCCGTTTTGCATAATTGTTGGTTTTGTTTCAATTTTTCCATTAGGATTTTCTTCCCAGAATGCCTTTAGTCGATCTTTTACTTTGGCGTGGTTGATGGTTAGGGTTTTATATTCGCCAGTTTTCTTATCTTTGTATTTTTTCTCTATTGTTGTTGTTTTTACCCTGTTCATATAATTTTTTGTATAAATCAAAGTTGTATTTTTTTATAAACTCCTTTTTCTTTTCTTCAAGATATTTGTCAAATCCAATTAGATGTCTAACAATATCATCTGCCGTATGTTTTGATTCGTATATTTCTGGCTTATCGACCTTTATAATTTTCATAAGCCCTAATTTGCTTATCTGATAATTTCATCACCTCTTTTGGAGTAAGCGTTATTGCGTTTGTAATAAACGCATTCAAACGTTTAGCAAGCGTATCAATTTTTCGATCTTTGACTGGCTTGCGCTTCATACCCCTTAAATCTGTTACATTTTTCATGGTATTTAAATGTATTACTGTGGGCGACTACTCCCACACTTATATAATATCATAGGTCGCTAGTATTTCAAATGTGGGGTGTGGATAACTTTTTTCTCAAAAAACGATTTTTTCTTTTTATAATTACTTTTTTAAAATTAACCACAGCCCAACTTTTACCTACTGATACTAGGTAACCGCTAGGATATGAGAGAAGTGAGTGCTAGTCCTTAGACTCTAATCAGATGACAGGGCAAGAGTTGGCAACTTGTTTTCCCTGTTTTCGCATTAGAACCCAAAGAACTATTTATGTTTATAAGAGTTGTTTTACTTGCGTACCCTTAAAGCAAGGATTTCACTTTTCTTTTTTTTAAAAACCGCAAAAGATTATTTTTTACGCAAACCCCATATATATTTCCCGATGCTTTGATTTCTGTTTGAACGATCTCGGCATACGGAAAGTACATAATACAAATCTTTTGTTTTAATGTGGGAAACCATAAACGCAAGAGTTTTCGGTGATGCTTTTTTTAAAAACAATTTGCTTTTTCTAAATGCTTCTTGTTTTTCCTTTGTATCACGAACCCTTTGCCCCTTTAACCACGCAACATATCGTTTCCAGTTTTCTTTTTTTCGCAACAGTGTTTCTTTGTTGCTATCGTATAAAGCATAGAGTTCTTGCATAATGTAATTACGCTCGCCACCCTTTTTCTTTATACCAAAAGAAACTTCTGATATGTGCATTTAGTCATTATATACGATCACGCGGGGGTGTGATGTGGAAAACTAATCGAGTCCACCGTATGAAAGATATTCAGAGCAATTACCACAAACCCACTTACCGTTTTCTAGGTAACGTGTCGGTGCTTTTTTGTTACACTTTTGACAAACTGGTTCTGATGATATTTTTATCTTTAAGATATCACTGACGCTTTCCGCGTCTTTTTTTGCTTTTTTCATAGTAGCTATTTTTT
>CAYRJC010000056.1:0-5078 GCA_964424635.1 uncultured Candidatus Saccharibacteria bacterium
GATGATTATAGAGAATGTTGCAAAACAATTGCTTCCATTTATTCCCGAGTCCGCCCAAAAGATCTTAGATGCAGTTACTGCTGAAAAAATTGTGAAAGCCGGAGCTTTGTTTCCAAGAATAGAATTATAAATGAAACTAATAGATACCCATACTCATATTAACCTGCGAGCGTTTAAAGATGATGCAGTGGAAACTATTAAACGTGCGCATGATGCAGGCGTTGTAGTTGTTAATGTTGGCACGCAAATTGATACCAGCCGCCAGGCTGTAACTTTGCTTGATCAGTTTTCTGAAGATGTCTACGCGGTTGTGGGCTTGCATCCAACTCATACTTATTCTCATGATTTTGAGGACGAAGAAGAGGTAAAATTTAAAACTCGAGAAGAGCATTTTGATACTGATTTATATAAACAGTTGGCACTAAATCCAAGAGTTGTCGGAATAGGTGAATGTGGATTGGATTATTATCGAATGCCTCTAGATAGAGATAACGACGAGATTAAGTCTTTGCAAAAAGCGGCTTTTTTGGATCAAATAACTTTAGCATTAGAATTAGATAAAGCCTTGTGTGTTCATTGTCGTCCAAGTGAGGGCACAATTGATGCTTATGAAGACTTATTGGATATTCTAAAAGAAGTAAGAATTAATAATTCTAGCTTAAGATTTGAAGTCCATTGTTATACAGGTGACTTGGCTACTGCTCAAAAATTTACAGAATTAGGCGGCTATATTGGTCTTAATGGGATAATTACTTTTGATAAGACTGGTCGCAGTGAAGAAGTTGTAAAGGGTTTGCCATTAGAAGTTATGATCTTAGAAACCGATGCTCCGTATTTAACTCCTAAGTCTATGCGAGGTAAGCGCAACGAGCCTAGTTATTTACCAGAGGTAGCAGAAAAAATAGCTGAGTGGAAAAATATTTCTGTAGAAAAGGTTAGCGAACAGACTACAAATAATGCAAAGAAGTTATTTAAAATATGAAAAAATATAATCCTTCCGTAATAGAAAAAAAATGGCAAAACTATTGGAATACTAATAGTGTTTTTTCGGCAACTGAAAATAGTAATAAAGAGAAAAAATATGTATTGGTAGAATTCCCATTTCCTTCTGGTGATGGTTTGCATATGGGACATCTTCGTAGTTACACTGCGGCGGATGTTTTGGCTCGCTATTATAGAATGACAGGAAAAGAAGTTTTGTATCCAATTGGTTGGGATGCTTTTGGTTTACCAGCAGAAAATTACGCAATTAAAAAGGGTGTTCAGCCAAAAGTTTCTACTGCTCAAAATATAGAAAATATCAAAAAGCAGTGTATGCGTTTGGGTTATAGCTTTGATTGGAATCGTGAGGTTAATACAACTGACCCTGAATATTATAAATGGACTCAATGGTTGTTTCTAAAATTTTATGAAGCTGGTTTGGCTTACGAAGCTACTGGTTTGATTAACTGGTGTCCAAAAGACATGACTGGTTTGGCTAATGAAGAAGTAATTAATGGTCACTGCGAACGATGTGGTGCGCCTGTAGAAAAAAAAGAACTTCGACAGTGGTATTTAAAAATTACTGAGTATGCAGAAAAGTTATTAAAAGGTTTGGATGATTTACCGCAGTGGCCAGAAGCTGTTAAATTGCAGCAAGCTAATTGGATTGGAAAATCAGAAGGTGCAGAAATTGAATTTGAAGTTAAGATAAATGACGGTGTTTCTGATAAAGAAGCTTCAGGTAAAAAAATAAAAGTATTTACTACTCGTCCAGATACAATTTTTGGAGCGACTTATTTGGTATTGGCGCCAGAGCATAAATTAATCGAAGAATTAAAACTTTCGATTAAAAATATAGATGAAGTGAAAAGCTATATTGATGCTGCTAGTAAAAAAGAAGAATTTGATCGGACGGCAGAAGGTAAAGAAAAGACCGGTGTAGAGTTACAAGGTATAAGCGCTTTAAACCTTGCTACTGGAGAACAAATTCCAATTTGGGTAGCTGATTATGTTTTGGTTCATTATGGAAGCGGCGCGATAATGTCAGTGCCTGCTCATGATAGTCGTGATTTTGAATTTGCTACTAAGTTTAACTTACCAATCGTTCAGGTGGTGGCGCCGCGTGTTGTAGATACGGTTAACCCTCCTATTGATGGTATGGAAATGACCGACAGAAATATAATTCATGCTATCGTAAAACATCCCACTCAAGAAAAGTTTTTATCTCTTAAGTGGAAGGAGTTTAATTGGCAGACTTTTATTACTGGCGGGATAAAGGAAAATGAAGATGTAATTGCTGCTGGTCAGCGAGAAATTATAGAAGAAACCGGCTACAAAAACATCTCTTTTATATCTAAGCTTCCTTTTATAGTTCGAGCGGAATTCCATGCTGCTCATAAAGGAGTTAATCGTCGAGTTAATGCTAATGTTTTAATGTTCAAGTTGAATGATTTAGAACAAATAGAAGTTGCTGAAAAAGAGCACGCTTTGTTTGAACCAGTATGGTTAGATATGGAAGAAATGAAAAATCTTTCTCCGGTTTCTGAGCTTCCTTATATTTTAGATTGGATACAAAATGGCGATTATCCATACATCGGCGAAGGTGTCTTAATTAATTCCGGAGAATTTACTGGCCAAAATTCTACAGAAGTTTTGTCTCAGATGTCTACAAAATATGGGAGTACAAAAACTACTTACAAGCTTCGTGACTGGGTTTTTAGTCGCCAGCGCTATTGGGGTGAACCAATTCCATTGGTTCATTGCGACAAAGATGGGATAGTCGCAGTTCCGGAAAATCAGTTACCAGTAGTTTTACCTGAAGTTACTAAATATGAACCAACTGGGACAGGGGAATCGCCACTTGCTGCTATTGATGAATGGGTTAATACTTTGTGTCCGAAGTGTGGTGGTCCTGCTAAGCGCGAGACAAATACTATGCCTCAATGGGCAGGTAGTTCTTGGTATTATCTTCGTTATGCTGATTCAAAAAATGATTCTCAGTTTGCATCTATTGATAAATTAAAGTACTGGCTATCAGTCGATGTTTATTTTGGTGGAATGGAACACACAACCCTTCATTTATTATATTCTCGTTTTTGGAATATATTTCTGCATGATCAAGGTCTGGTTCCTGTATCAGAGCCATACGCCAAACGCGTTCCTCATGGCATGATTTTGGCTAAAGATGGATCTAAGATGAGTAAAAGTAAGGGGAATGTTGTTAATCCAGATGAACTAGTAAATCAGTATGGTGCGGATGCAACCAGAATGAATCAATTATTTTTAGGACCACACGAGGCTAGTATTTCTTGGAGTGATAAGGGTTTTTCTGGAGTATCAAGGTTTCTTGATCGAGTTTGGTATTGGATTAATACTGCAAAACCTATAGATCAGGATAGTGAGAAAGTCCAGCGCGAGCTTCATATTCTTATCAAAAAAACTACAGAAGATATTGAAAACTTTTCTTACAATACCGCGGTCTCTAATTTCATGAAGTTTTATAATGAAGTTAAAGATGAATCTGTGACAAAGGTAACTTTAGAGACATTTGTAAAATTGCTTTATCCTATAGTGCCTCATATTTCTGAAGAAATGTTTGAATTACTAGGAGGTTCTGGTTCTGTACAAACTCAAGTTTGGCCTCAGTATGATGAAAGTAAAATCATTACTTCTATGGTGAAAATGATTGTTCAGGTTAATGGTAAGGTTCGTGATACTTTAGAGGTTCCTCTTGGTAGTAATCAAGACGAAGTACAAGAATTAGCTCTAAAATCAGATAAAGTAATAACAGCGATGTCTGGTAAGGGATCTAATCGTATTATTTTTGTACAAGATCGATTGATAAACTTTGTAGTATAAGTTTGATGTTATAATATAATCATGATGTGGTTTTATAAACCATCTGATTTTTAATTTTAAAAATATAAGAAACAAAAATAAATGTTATTTCATCTCCATCTCCCGCACTACTTTGCTTCTAAAGTTCGCAAGGAAGTAGAGCATTTGTATGCATCCACAGCTATTGGTAATTTGGCTCAAGCAATAATCTCGTTGTTTGAACCAATTTTTTTGTATTCCGTTGTGGGGTTGAGTGTTAGTGAAGTCTTATTGTTTATTTCAGTTGTCTATGCTTTGTATGTTTTATTAATTCCTTTTGGAGCTAAGATAGCAAGTAAGTTTGGGTATGCACATAGTATATTTTTTAGTATTCCTTTCCAGATTTTATTTTGGTTATCATTGATTGGTTCTCAGTATAGTCATTCATTATTGTTTGTCGCTCCAGTACTCCTTGCTATTCAAAAATCATTGTTTTGGCCGGCATGGCATTCTACTTTAGCTCGCTTCGCTAATGGTAAGCAAGTTGCCCGAGAGTTTAGCGTGATGTATGCAATTATGAATCTAGTTCAGATTTTAGGACCAATGTTGGGTGGGTTTTTGAGTTTGTTTTTTGGTGTGAATTCTATATTCATTATTGGTTCTCTTATTTATGCTTGTTCTGCTATTCCTTTACTGTGGTCGGCAGAAGTTTTCAACCCTCATCCTTATAAATATCATGATACTTGGGAATTGATAAAAACTTATCCTGCCCAATTTTTTGGCTACTTTGGTTTTGCTGAAGAATTATTAGTTATGATAGTATGGCCTATATTTATTTTTTTGATTATCAAAAATTACCAAGATATTGGTTCGTTGGTTACCGTGGCAAGTTTGGTGGCTACAGGTTTAGCTTTGCTTATAGGGATATATTCTGATCGTCATGGAAAGAAAAAAGTATTACAAATCGGTGGATTCTTTTATATACTTTCTTGGTTGGTGCGTATTCCTGTAGTTAGTTCTTTTGGGGCATTTGTAACTGATGCTATTTCTAGAACTTCTAAAAGTTTAGTTTTTATCCCTGTATCTGCTATTACTTATGAAAGAGCTGAAGCAACTCATATCCTTCCTTATATTGTTGGAATGGAACAAATGTTATCGATCGGAAAGTTCTTAGCCGGAATTTTGGGAATGATAATTTTTACAGCTACAGGAAGTTTTGTCGCATTATTTATTTTAGGCGCAATTTTTAGTCTGTTTTATTTTCTTATATAAAAAATCCT
>CAYRJC010000057.1:0-2486 GCA_964424635.1 uncultured Candidatus Saccharibacteria bacterium
TCTTGAGTTGATCGGCTTGCTCTTGCCTTTGTTTGCGCTCAATTGGGTCTCCGTTGTTCCTGGCTATGTAACTTGCTGGTGATTTCTTCCTGTGTCGCACAAACAGGCGGGTGAAAGCGTCGCGTCCTTTTTGGTAGCCAACCGCCGCCATGGCCTCCTGCACGGTGTCGCTGGTCGACAACGCCTTGATTGCCATCTCAACCAGGCGTTTTTCGCTCATTGCGGCACCATGTTTGGCGTAACAGTTGCCTCAGGCGGGACCGGCACAGGTTCGCCCTGTGGCCCGTTGGCCTGCTGCTCACCGCCTGGTTTCTGTTGCTGCTTCTGCGGCGGTTTCTTGCCTTGCTTGCCGTCTTGCGGCTGCTCTTCAGGTGGCGGTTGCTGTTGCGCGAACAACTCTTGATGCTGTTGCACGTGTGCCAGGATGGCTTGCACCGCTGCGCCGTTGGTGCGGATTGCCGGCGACGCCACGAGTGCCAAGTGTTCGGGGATGTGCCAGGCGTGGTTGTCGGTGAACAGCACCGGGGCTTGGTCGCCCTTTAGGAGCGCTTCGTTCTCTTGCTGGATGAGGTTTAGCTGTGCCTGGTCCGACTTGAACAGCGGCTCCAATTGGCCAGTGTTGCGAACCATCAGGTATTCCTGCGGCGTGCTGATGATGTTGTTGGTCAACAAGAATTCAGCTTCCTCGCGCGCTCCGGCCGTGGTCTTGCTGATCGGGTTGACCGGCTCTGCAACGATTCGAGAAACAGCTCGGAACGTGTCACCGGTCCACGTGGCAAGGCGCAGAACCTTGTCCTTGCCGACAATGCGCGTGATGCGCTGCGTGTTCACAAAGCGCTTGCAGATGAGGAGCAACAGGTTGCCGAAGTCTTCCTCTAGCTGCGCGCAAGCCTCGTTAAAACCGCTCTGGTACTGTACGGCCTGCGATTGCAGAAGGCCCATGACGCGACCACTCGCGGCCCTGGTAACCACATCCGCGTTGCCGGTAATGGCGCCGTTCAGGCCGGCCATGCCCTCGCCGGTGGCATCGAGCATCTGGAGCACGCTGATCGACTGCTGCTCATTACTAGACACGCTGAACGGCTGCGGCATCTGCTTACCCTGGCCGTACTCGATGACATTCAGGCCACCTGATAGCGTTTGCACGCTGATGTCAGAGCCACGCTCGACGGCGATGTTACCAACGCCAAAAGCCGCTTCATTCGTCATGACCCCGCTTAAAGTCATGTTTTCGGCTTGAACGATGGGCGACAGGTCATTCGCGGGCGCGTAGCCGTTGATCGTGCCGATACCATCGGCAGCGCGCATTAGAAGCAGCGGAATGACCGCCACACCCTCGTCATCAACGTATGGGTTGTCCTGATCGATTAGGACAACGCCACCCTCACAAACCCAAGCCATGCGCCCTTTTGGACACGCTGGCGAACTGCGGTGGTAGAACTTGTACACCGGAACAAGATCGGTCTGGTCATCCCATCCCCAGAACGCGGTCTTATCGACCTCGATCTTGCTTTGCAGAGAGAGGATGTTGCGCTTCGTCTCTGGGTCGGCCTTGCCGAAGTTCTCGGCCAGATCGTACTTGTTGTAGTAGTCGCGGATGATGAACCAGTTTGATTCCTCGTCATCCTCCGTGTTTGTGTCGTACCAGATGTCCCAGAACGATCGTGCCTTGACGTACAGGTCGCCCTCTTTGAGCATCATCCCTGCGGCGTCAGGCACGTAGTCATTGCCGCCCATCGGGTCCCATTCAACCAGCACGCCGGCCAACGGGGTAAAAAGCGACAACTCTTTCGCCTTGCGCAGTTGCTTGTCCGAGCGACCGCGCTTCCAGTACGTCTTGAAGAAGTCTAGGAGCCCGTCGAACATCTGCGCGGCAATCAGCGAGTCGGCCTCGCTATTGGCCGCCTTGCTTTGCATGGTCTGCTTTTGCGCGGTAGCGATGTTGAGGACGTAAGTCAGCCACTTGCGCAGTTTGTTGACCCGCATACGCAGGTATTCGCCATTTTCACCAGACAGCGAGAATGAGCGCTCATTGAACTGCAAGCCGTCGGGCTCGGCATTGTGGTAGATGCGAAAGTTTTCTTTCGCTTGGCGGTACAGACCGTTACTGTCCTGGGCCTGTTTCCACTTCTCGGCGCGCTTGTAGATCGCGTTGGCAATCTCTTTGCTTAACTTTGGAAGCCGGCCGATGTAGTCATCCATCGGGTCTGGCCCGGTGGATTCAGTCTCTTCTGGGAACTCAAGTGCCGGATCGGGCGCTTGTTCGGCGCCAAGATCGTCTTGCATGCTATCTCCTAGATGTTATTTCTTGCACCGAGCCACCACCAACATCCGAACGGGCCAGCCGATGCGTCGGTTCTTCTGTAAAGCTTCTCGCTGAGAGGAATGATTTTTCCAGCCACCCTAGACCTACCTCCGCAAAAGCTTGGAAAGCTCTGTAGGTAGTATCTTGCTTTGCTGGTGAACGTAGCTTGGTACGTGATGAG
>CAYRJC010000057.1:2496-4916 GCA_964424635.1 uncultured Candidatus Saccharibacteria bacterium
GACGTGGTGCGTGGCGCTGTAGACACCCAGATTATGCGGTATCGGGTTGCGGCTCATGTCCATCATGCGCCAGCCGTAAATGAGCGCGTCTATGCCGTCTAAGTGGCCAGCGCCGGGTATGCGCTCGTAATCGGTCCTGCGCTCATTCCACACGCCCACGCGTAGCTGGTGGATGAGGTTGACGCATCGGCGGTGTATCTCGATCTTGCCCTGCGCGAAGGCCACGCGTAGCCGGTTGAGTGCGACCTCTTTTTCCACCTTGATGGCCGGCGCAAACGTCAGCCCGTATCCGCCAAGGTCGTGAAGGATCTGCGCGTCGTTGTCCGAGTAACGGCCCCACGGTGCCCGGTTGTGGCTCTGGTGCGATACGTTTCCGAAGTACGGGATCTCTCCCCATAGGTCGCGCTCTTTCTGTGCGCACTTGGCGGCAAAGTCCTTGGTGCGCTCGTATTGCAGCGCTAGTTCGTCCTCGATGACCAGCTTTGCCCGCTCGAAGTCCCAGTGAGCAAACAGCGCATGTGTGAGGTCGACAAGGCCCAGATCAAGGAACGTGTACGTGTCCACCCACGTTGGCCGCTTGTAGTCGTCGATAACCACAAGCTCGGACCACTCGGGGATAACCGCACGCTCTGTGTCGGTGACGAACTCGCAAAGGAACTCGCGGCGGACGTTGGTCTTCTTCCAGACCTCATCACCTTTGACGCCGGACATTTCCTCGGCGTCTTTCTGGATCTGCTCACGGGTGAGGCGAGGGTTATCGAACACAGTGAACTTAGTGTAGGCGCCGTTGCGTATCGCCTCCTCACACAGGCCAACGAAGTCGTGTCCTACTGACTCGGGCGAGGTTGATTGCAAGCGCATCTTGCCTTTGACGCGCTGAATCTGCGGCAAGAGGATCGACTTGACGACATATGCGGCGTGGCGCCAGAAGCCCACCTCATCGCCCACGCAGTAGTGAATGTGCGGGCCTCGCAAGTGGTTACCCTTATCGTCGTCCGCACCCTCGATGATGAGTTGCGCATCGGTGCCCGGGAATGCCCAGCAATGGTCCGAGGCCCGCCAGACTGGCTTGAGGTGCTGTGGCGCGTCGTCAATCACCATCGGCATGACGGCAGCGGTGATCTTGCGTGCGTCCTCGCGCGTCGGAGCGGCGAACACCATGCGGTGGTTGCGGTACTTTCGGCCGCGCTCGCAGCACTCAACAAGTGCGTCGAATGTCTTACCGTAGCCGCGTGCCGCGTGGAGCACGCCGATTGTGCTGGTGACGTTATTGGCCGCGTCGCGTAGTTGCCGCTGGCCGGCGTGACGCTTGTAGTCGAGGTCGCCAATCTCCCAAGAGTGGGCGATGAACGCCGCCGCAAGCTCGGCGATGTCCTCGGGCTCAATCATCCCGTCCGCGACAACATCACCTTAGTGATGCCGTGGCGCATGCGCTGCGCCCAGCTTCGAGAGATGCCGCGCTTGTTGCCGATCTCCGCGTCAGACCCGCACTGCAAATACTCAAGCACGTGTTCGCGCTCGGCGTGACCAATCGCGCCCATTGCGGCGATAAATGACCGCTTGCGGTCAAGCTCTACGTCTGGCTGTTCAAAGTGCTCGATGTCGCCAAGCTCATCACCGCGTAGCGCCACATTCTGTTCAATCAACGCGCTCATGCCATCCAACACAGCCCAATCGACCTTGCGCGCGATGTACGCACCCAGCGGCACGCCACGGCTAGCGTCGAACGTGGCCAGCGCCTTCGCTAGGCCCAGCATGCCGTATGAGTACAGCTCATCGTATTCGAGGTCACACTTGCGGGAGTGACGCTTGGCGATCTTCTTGACCAGCGGGAGCCATTGCTTAGCGTCCACTCAGCACCCCTTTCCGGTGTATCCGTGCTCGACACAAACAAGCGCCATGCGCACCCACACGAGGTCGCGCCCGCACTTCATGCATTGTTTATCAGGGTCACGCGGCTTGCCGTAGTCGAGCGTCACGCGAGCGATCCACTCGTCAACAGTCTCCTGCGGAAGCAAGTCGGTCGGCTTACTCATGTTGTGTATCCTGCTGTGTAACACTTTTTTCATCAATACCCGACTGCTGGTGTTTTTGCAGCAAGGCATGTTGCACCGTTTCGTCGCAGTCGCACGAAAGCTCGTCATCCCAGCATGCGCGGCAGAGACGTGCCGATCGGGGGGCTGTCTTTCTGATGCTGGCGCGCACTGATAACGCGGCGATATAATCGAATTCCTGCATAGTTGTTCGCTTGTGACATTCTACGCAACTCATCGCTTAAGACACTGGCCCACATGTCATCGGTTCGCATTTCAAGATACTCACCAGGGATGTACGTAATTTCACGGATTCTGGTCACGGTTTCACAACCAGCCAGCTCTGCCAGCCGCCGTCTTGCTGCGGATCGGTGACGTGGATTTGCG
>CAYRJC010000058.1:0-4888 GCA_964424635.1 uncultured Candidatus Saccharibacteria bacterium
AGTACTATCGCGCTTATAATATTTTTTTATCCTGGACTGAACCTCTTTAGAATTTGCAATAAAATGATCGACCCGTTTAGCTGCATCTAGATCCCATCGCCTCAACCATCTAAAATAGGTGTGCATTAACCAATGAAGTATTTTAGGAACTTCTCCTGCCACGTATACTGAATCACTCCACAAGAATCTAGTAGGTGTATGGCAATAATTAATATGGACAGAACCTTCTGGTTTTTGCAAACCTTTTATAAAAGCAGAACTACTACTTAGAATAATTTTTGCTTTTCTTATTTTTAATAACTTCAGCGCAATTGGAGCAAGTGTAAACCACCATTGTAGCCTTGGAATAATACGATAGAAATATTGGACAAAACTTGTGATAAAAACTTTTTTTGGGAAATGCGCAATAACTGCTTTATCAATAGCCAAAGTATATATGTCACTTTCTGGGTAAAGTTCTGAGATAGCTCCAATTACCCTTTCTGCTCCTCCGTATTGAGTAAAAGAGTCATGGGCTAATACAATGTCTTCGGTAGTTGATTTCAAAATATATTAATAAAATTAGTTAAACTTAGATTAATTATACCATTAAATAAAAGCCATCAGTATTGCTCTAATAGTTAAAGAAACATTGACAAAACACTATAACTATGGTATTATATAGAAGCTTTAAGGAGATCGAGCGATTACTCTACAAGATTAACTTAGTTATTTTGTGGGGAGGAAAGTCCGAACACTCACGTTAATGACCTCATATGAGTCATGAACACTAAGTAGCGGGTAACACCCGTCTAGGGTAACCTTAGAGATGCGAACAGTGACGCCTAAGCAGAGATGCGAAGGAATCCGCTTTATGCAAATAGCGCGGATTAACCAGTATGGCAACATATTGGATGAAACGGCTAAATTCTTACTTGAGTGCAATGTCAAATTTGGTAGACAGCAAGAGAATACTGGTAACAGTAATCCTAGATTGATTATCGCTTAGAAACAAAATTCGGCTTATGAGTCTGCTTAAGGCAAAACAAAAACACGTAATTTATTTTACGTGTTTTTGTTTTGTATTATTTTCCCAATCTTCTTTCGCGCTGATCAAAATCTTCCAGCGCTAATTTAAATTGAGGAACTTGAAAGTCTGGCCATAATTCATCAGTAAAATAAAATTGGCTGTTTGCTGTTTGCCACATTAAAAAACCAGCTGACCAATGTGGTTCTCCTCCAGTACGAATAACAAAGTCAACATCCGGCAAATTCCTGGTCATCAAATTCTGATGCAGCGAGTCTTTGGTAACAGGTTCTCCGCTATCTTGTAATTTGCGGACAGCGGCTAACATTTCTCTTTGGCCATCATAACCAAAAAGTATTGTAAGGTTGTGTTCAGAAAAATCCTTTGTTTTTTCTGAAATTTCTGCCAAAACTTTTGAGAGTTTATCATCTCTTGCAAATTCTGCCCACTCTCCTATTACTTGCAGTCTAGTTTTACTGTTAGTTAATTTTTCTATTAGCTCTGGTTTTTGTAGCTCCTCAGCCATTAACCTATAAAGAACATCTACTTCTTCTTTGCTGCGCTTCTCCAAATTACCATAAGAACCAGTCCAAAAGGTAAGATTTTTAATTCCAAGGCCTGAGCTGTATTCTGCTAATTCCCATATGCGCTTTGCACCCTCTATATGACCTTGCCACGGTAATAAAAGACGAGCCTTGGCCCATCTTCGATTCCCATCTGGGATAATTGCTAAATGATTTAAATGTGAGTAAGGGTTAGATTTCATCATCGGCTGTTGGTCCATAAATTGAGGGAACTTTACCGTCGGTAGCGCGAACATATACAGAAAATTGTCCACGGTGATGAATAAAATCACAAAGCATACCTAACAACGCACTACTGCGCGTACCCGGGGTTCCATAAAAGTTAAAATCTTTTTTTAAATCCTCGTCAGTTACTGATTCAAATACTGACAAGAAATGCTTATAGCTCTCTTCGAAAAATTTTGCAGCTTGCTCTGAGTTTTCTGCTTTTGGAGTACGGGCATAAATAGCTTGCCATTCTTCAGCTGTAGTTTCTGTACCTGAAGTAATTCCTTCCATCGCAAAAATCTCAGCTGTCATAGTAAGAATTAATTGATTGGCAGTACGAGACTTAGAATGAGGACTATATTCCATTTGCCCATGCGGCAATGCGGCAAATAAATTAACAGTTTTTGAGTACTCATTTACAAAAAGCTCGGATAATTCTTGTTTATTTAACATAAAAAATAATTAATGGTCTTTGTATTTTAGCACATTCATTTAGTGCTTTAAATTACTGGGTCAACTCGTAAATATCTGCTGGTTTAATCTGTTGAATCTGCTCTATACTAGTGCCTGAAGTGCTTAATACTGCATTAAAGAACACTATTAATAACACCAGAGAAACAACTGTGAGAGCAATACACCAATATGCCGCAGTTTTGGCATCAGTCTCTTCTTTACCAAAGTAGTAATATAAAGCAAAAATAAAACCAACGGGAGGGAAACCCAGAGAAATTAAGTAAGCCCACCGTTTTGATTTTGCACTTAATTTATTTTGATCTTGCTGCTGTAGCGCATTAATAAGCAGGCTAGCTGTATCAATATTTTTATCCTTAGCAAGGTCCGCATATTCACTTACTATTTCTTCTAATTTTTGATCGGACATAGAAAAATTATTTATATAAATAAATTATACATTATTGTAAACGCTTTGCGACAGTTGTATCAGCGAATTTTTCTAAAATTTTCCAATTTCTATTACTGGTTAATTCTTGAAAAAATTGATCACTGGTCCTACTCCCAAGATGATTGTTTCCTAAAAACAAAATCCCATTGGGCTTGAGCAGCCGCTCGTAATGAGGCAAGAATTCATAGTGAATCTGATAGCCGTCAAAAAAAATTAAATCGTATTGACCTATCAGGCTGGACAAGACCAATTCCGCAATATCATTGATAACATTAACTTGACCATCGACTCCGTTTTTTAACAGAAAATCTTTGGCGGTTTGTGCATGAATAGCATCTTTTTCTATCGTATCAATTTTTATATCAGGAGAAGCATTTGCAATAACCGCAGAAGTAAACCCCATTCCAGTTCCTATTTCTAGAATATATTTTGCCTTAAAACCTAAAACCGTATCGAATAATTTTTGATAATTCTCATAAGGATAAGCGCTACAATCATGATTATTACGATGATCAACAGCCTGATTAAAAAGTTGTTCTAAATTACTCATTAACAAAGTATAACAAAAAACCGTAAAAATACTTTAACGGTTTTAATCTTCTACTGCCTTGCGGGGGTTTATGCTGCGAATAATTTTTGTATTGCGCTGTGGTCTAAGTTTAAAAGTACTATTAGCAGCGATATTTAAGATCTGAGAAAGCAAAGCCAGTTTATTAATAAATAAATTACGATCAGAGTCTTCGGTTTTATCACTGTTTGGATTAATCATTATTTTTTTACTAATAGACTTAACTTGCGCGCCCATGTCTACATACTCAGTCTTACCATTAACTAAACCAAATAGCATACCCACAATACTATCCTCAAGCTCCTTAAATTCTATTAATAAATTTTCCATCAAGGGAGTAGATAGAGACTTGGGAAACTTTTCTAAATGATATTTACGTAGTTCTACAAAAATTTGTTCTTTTTCAAAAGCTGTCATATATCTATATTATACGCTTATATGAAAGATATAGATATAGCAATTTTGTTAAGCAAATTACAATAAACCTAAGTGTTTAATGAAATTATTTTCATATCAATATTATACATCAATCCAATCTTTATTTACCATAAACAAAAACACCCACTTTTAAGTGAGTATTTTTGTGGCAGGGGCTGTAGGAATCGAACCTACGCAAATGGTTTTGGAGACCATTGTACTACCATTATACGAAGCCCCCAAAAATTTTATATTCCTTAGTATTTTAATATTTTATGAAGGAAATTGCAATTAAAAACTATACTTGACCAATAAGCACTATTATGCTAATCTTATATGTTTTAGTTTATTAATAACAAAAATCAGGAGGAAGAAATATGAGAATATTTAATAAAATTATTACCTGGATTACGGGATGGGAAAATGGAAAGTTTTACATGATGATATATGATAAGTCAAAAAGAACTATCAGAGAACGTGATGACTTTAATATCAAAGGTTTATTTAAAACACTTTCCGAATGGGTTTTTAACCAAGAAAATTTTGATCAATTTTCAGATGGTAAATTTATAATTATATCTGAAAAAATAATAGGAGAAGCTTCTCATGGAAAAAATTATGGGGCGGTAACTAATCCTATATTTTACTGGTATGCAACTAAAAATGTAGTAATATTTTCGATAATGGGAAGTTCGGGATTAAAAACTCCCATTGCTTTCATTAAATCAGATATGCCAGATACTACTTTTCGAGTAATACAAACCAATAACCCCAATACTGACAAAATTTGGCGGACTTATCCACCAGATGGTTTAAAAATATCACCAGAATATATTAAGTGTTTATCATAAAAAAATACTCTACATAGAATATAGATATTGTTTATCAAAATTTATGTTCTTTTTTTAATTAAACCCCACAATATTGTGGGGTTTAATTATTTTGTTTCCTTATGTAAAGTTTGCTTTTTGCAAAACTTACAATATTTTTTGATTTCTAGTCGGGCCTGAGTATTCTTTTTATTCTTTGTAGTATTATAATTGATATTTTTACACTCAGTACATTCTAACTGAATTCTGTGGTCTTGTGACATTGTTATATATTTAATATTTACACTTAGGCGTCCTACCTTCATGATTTACAGGATGGACTGGAGCCGGCTGTCGGACTCGAACCGACCACCTACGGTTTACAAAACCGTTGCT
>CAYRJC010000059.1:0-4806 GCA_964424635.1 uncultured Candidatus Saccharibacteria bacterium
TTGAGTCAATTTTTCATCGTTTTATCCTCCTTCGCTGAATAAAAATCATCAGCGATCCAAAACATGAGCAAAGAAATCCCTGCCCAAAAAAGCCACATCAAAACCCCAATTGTGTGCGCTGCTGTCACCCAGAACCCTCCATGCCTGGAGACTGAGTGAGCAAAGATTTCGATTGTGAAATTTGTTTTGTGATTTGCTAAAACAAGCAATTCAACCAAAAACAAAATTCCAAACACTAATCCTAACAACCACGGGATCCAAAATCCTTCAAGTTTTGTTTTTTGTGTCATTTTTCCTCCCAAAAAAATAATGCAAAGGGTGAGATTCGAACTCACTAAGGTTTTCACCAACGGGTTTACAGCCCGCCGTAGATCTCCAACTCTACTAATTGCCTTTGCGTAAACTTTGAGGCGCCGACAGGATTCGAACCTGCATACCTGGATTTGCAACCCAATAGCTAACCACTTGCCCACAGCGCCAAAAACTTTAAATTGGTGGAGATGCTGGGATTCGAACCCAGATCTTGCAAAAAATATCTTAAACGGTTCATCGCGGTAGTGACAATGGTTAGTTATCCCGCTCCCCGTAAGCAATCTTCGCAATCGAATGCCTGTCATCCCCCTTTCAACCAACTTGTATAAATTAATTGAAAGGGAGAGCGAACGTGGGAATGTTCGCATATAAAAAACATCCGAGCTTGATTTTTTGTAGAAATTAACTTTACGAACAAAATCCTCTAACGATCTCTGCGATATTATTACCATCGCTAAGACCATTATTAGACATTATTCTATGAAGAGCGCGACCGACAGCATATGGAGACATTACAGGATTAACTCCTGCACTACCTCTATCTGCTACGATTGCTAAGATAAATGCTGCATCGGTGCGAGAGTTACTCTCACCTTTTACATACTTATCTATATCCTCATTACATACTTATCTATATCCTCATCGCTAACTTCAACAAAACCCATCTCTACTATTGCCATAATTTTTCCTCCTTATTTCCAATTTTGAAAAGACAAGCGAGCTTATCTTCTCAAAAAAGATGCCAAGATTGACTTGGCAAAAAATCCAAAACTAATTACCAACAGAATTAGGTGCGCGCAGTTTGGCGCAGTGGGAACAAACCCTATCAAACCTTTTTCCCGGGTCCGGGACAAATCCTTTTGCATTTTGATTGCTTTTGCAACATTTGCAAAAAGAACAAAAATTTCCCGTAACCACTGATTTAGAATCAGCCATCCGAGCAGCATTGATAGCTACTTTTTGCTTTGCACTGAGTGCTAATAAATTAATAACTTTCATAATTTTCCTCCTCAAATCCATCTATTATGGTCGATGATACCAATATATTAGGAATAAATTCCTTTTCGAAAAGACGAACTAGTCACCTCCTCAAAAAGGAAGACAACTTAAGCAACTAAGTTGTAAAGGAGAGTAAGTCGGTTGCTCGACTTCGTATAACCTAAAAGTTATACCTCACACCAAACCGGGAGGTTGATGTGGGAATTTGATACTCTGCAGATAACGAAAGTTTGGTTGTGGGGACCACCAAATCTATCCTGCCTCCGGTTCCAGAGAACCGCTGAGTAACAAAAGATAAGGTCACATTCTTACCCACCTGAGCACTAGAGACATTTCTATACCAAAGACCGGATCCACCTTTCTCAATAACCAGCAAATTAGAAAACCTACCTTTACCAGTCCAAACAAATCCCCCACTGCGAACTGGTTTTTTAGCTGTTTCTAATCCTGCGCCAAAGCCCACTTGAAACCAACCTTTTGGCGAATAGGTTGGTCCGCAATAAACTTGAGAGTATGATCTTGAAGCTTGACCCCAACAATAAAACCCAAGTTTATTTTTACCTTTGTAAGTAAGATAAATTTTGACCTGAGGCGAAAGCTCGCCAGAAGCATTTTCTAACTCAAATTCTATTGTAGAACCCTGAAAATTATTCTTCTTTTTTGAAGAAGCAGAAGAATTATCCTGAGCCGAAACCATAATTACAAACAAAACCATCAACGACAAAATCATCATTACTTTTTTCATATTTTTTTCTCTCCTTCAAATTTTATTTTCAATTTTGAAAAGACAAGCGAGCTTCTCTTCTCAAAAAGAAAGCCCAAATAAATTGGGCTAATATACTTACAAAATTTTAGGTCCTGGTTAAGGTACCCTATTACCAAATACATGTAGACACAATCTCAGACTCAGAATCAGGCTCAGACGAGCTCTTCCCTGCAGACACAGGCGCAAACTTTTCTTATAGAGTTATTCTCACGAGCGTCATGCTCGTCTTTAGAAAACTCTAATGTGATTGGTTTGCGGGAAGGGCTCCGATTTTGACAACTTTATCCAGATTGGATACACTATATGCTCTACCAGGCTAACTTAATAACCCGGTCAGTATTATAGTTGTATTGGTAATAGGTGCCGCAAGATTGAAAAGTTCGGATATTGATAACTCTGTCAAAGACAGAGAACCTCACTTACTAAATTCAATCCTGCAGCGCGTACCTTACCAGGCGACTACCTACTTCGCGCGGACGCGGAGGTTAGCGAGTTCTCGCATCGCCTCCTGTCGCAGCGTTTCGATAGAAGCTCGAACAGACTCCTTCTCCCCGGCGTGCTTTTCAGCAGCTACCAAGTAGGCTCCTAAAGCGGTCTGATACAAACGCTCCTGTTCGAGATTGTATTCCCGAACCGCGTCCTTCATTTGCTTCCGGCAGCTGTTAAGCTCCTTCTGCAAACTATTGTATTCACCCTGCAGTTCTTCACGCAAAGCGTAGAACTTACTTAAGTCACCTTCTGAGTAGGACTTTTTCCACGACGTAATTACTACGCCGTTGGAAGTGACCTGTTCTCCACCTTTAGGCAAAGAACGAATCAATTCCCGAAAAAATGCCCCATCTGCAGAGAGAAGTCGTCCCAAGGTGGCAGCCCGACTGTTCAGTTGATTCGCTTTTTGAAAAAAGGCGAGATCAAACTTAGCAAGCACGGGTTCACTTAGATTCGCAATCATATCATCAATGTTGCTCATCTCCATGAACTTGTCCGTGTAGCAAGTCGTGCCAGTAGCGGGTGACGCTGGGCGAACCGGAGCTTCCGAAACTTTCTGATCAACAAAAGCTGATAAGTCCATTCCAGCAAGCTGCGTCTTCAGATTTTTGAAAAGGTTTAAAGCCTGTTTCAATACTGCAATTTCGCCGTTGCGTTCCGCTACCGCTTTATAACCAATGATTTGGTCCGGGGTTATAACAGTGCCAACCAAGGACTGAGGAGCCGCATCACCAGCCCCAACAAATCGAATAACTTTCGTGAACACGCCGTTCACACCATCCGAGATTTCACCCCAGAATTTATCATTCTGTTGCTTATGCTCGGCAGTGATACGGGAAATTTCACTGATGGTTATACCATCCTTTTTGCTGTCCGTAAAAAAAATCGAAACGATTGCACCGAAAATATTTGTTAAGTTTTTCATAAAATCCTCCTACCACTCTCTTCTGTCTCTTGCCAACGCGCCAATAGGCAAATGCGTAAGGTCAAGTGTCCGGAAAGTTTGGCTTTCGCCTATTTGAAGAGACAAACGAGTTATCTTCTCAAATAGAGTCCTGAAGTCTGAAATCTAGTTCAAACTTCAGGTAAAGGTACGCTCGGGATAATTCCCTGTATGCTTGCGAACATACTTTTCGATCTTTAATGGATCTAACATCCACCTAACTACATGCGGATCAGACATGAGTTTAAATAAAAATCGATGCTGTTGTCATTCAGCAGAGCTCGGAGCTACGATCGTGTCGCGACCACGTGCGTAGGTTGCTCAGGGATTAATGCGTATCTATAATCCCCCCATTTTAAGCTAATATTTTGAACGGTTTTGAACGCGCATTCGTTTTTCAAAGCTGGATTGTTTTTTATCAATTTCTGACTTCGGTCTTCCCGACCAAGTGCAGCCATTTCGACGTAAAAATTCCGTTGCTTCCTGTTCTGTAGTTTTGGCGGGAACAGGGACCGTTGTGTTTGTATTTTTCATATTAAGTTTGTCTGTTACAGACAGACTGGCAAAAATTTAGATAACCAAACTCCCGCCAGTCTGCCTGTAAATGAGGTAAGCTGATAAACCAGTACACCCAATTTAATTTGTATGTATGGTCCTCACTACAGACAGACTTTAAGCATTTTAAAAAGCCGAACTACCGGCAACTTATAACACTCTTTATAGTGCTCAATATGTTGTGCGGCGAACATTAATATGATTATTGACCCCGTGGAGTCCAGTCGCCTGCCAACATTATTCTGTTAAATAAATTTAACGAATGCGAGCTTTAAAAAAGTGTTATTTGTTTTTGGTAATTTCAGCTTACTAAAGGAGTATACATGAAATATTTATTTTGTCAAGAGATTATGACAAAAATATTTATAATATGATATTTTCGCTTTAAATAAGCGATAAAATTTGTATAAATTATGATGATATTAAATAACGAAAAACTAATAAATATAAATAAACACTTGCGATATTAATTGAGGTCAACTATTTTAGTTTAAATATCGTCAATATAAACATAATAATAGATTTTAAATTTATTGTTTTTAATAAATCCAAAACCTAATCCTTAAAATATCTACCCAAAAGAAAAAGCGCTAATCACTAGAGTTTCTTTATTTTAAAGAAATCTCTCTTGATTAGCGCGAATTAGAATGAGCTTTAGCCTACCTAGAAGCTCATTATATTTTAACCAGTTTTGCTACTTTTGCATCATAGCTTTTCAAAATTAACCTTTTGAGCTTATGTA
>CAYRJC010000060.1:0-4779 GCA_964424635.1 uncultured Candidatus Saccharibacteria bacterium
TTAAAGCTCAACTAGTTTGTATCTTTTGTTCAAAGCCTTAAAAACATCAACGAATAATACTATTAACAAACAGCATAACAAAGCAATTATCCAGCTGATAAGTCCTAGAGGTGTTGTTTCTAGGAATTTATTCAGTGGGCTATAAATAATTATTGTTGTAAGAGTAATAGAAGTTAGTGATGCCCAGACCAAGTACTTGTTAATAAATATGCTTCTGGTAAAGACAGGGAAGCGGAATGATCGAAAATTATAAGCATGAGCAATTTGCATAGCAATAATACTTATAAGTACTGTAGTTCGGGCTTCTTCTTTAGTAAAATCTAGAATATTGAACGAAGCAAAAGTTACCACTAAACTTATAACACTTAAGACTAAGCCGTTCATCATGATTAATAGCAAGTGATTGCGGGTTAAAATTTCTGCATTTTTTCTTGGAGGAAGAGACATGATATCTTTTGAAGTAGGATTAAAGCCAAGAGTAATAGCAGGAATATTGTCAGTTACAATATTGATGAATAAAATATGCAAGGCTGTAATTATTGGTACATACCAGCCTAAGTATGGAGCCAACAGCATTCCAATAAATAACATTATAATATCAGATAAATTACAGGATAACTGATACGTCATAAATTTTCTAATGTTGTTAAAAACTGTTCGTCCTTCTTTTATTGCACCAACGATGGTTGCAAAATTATCATCTTTTAGAGTAATATCAGCTGCTGATCTAGATACGTCAGTACCATTTTTACCCATTGCGACTCCAATATGCGCCTCTTTTAATGCAGGGGCATCATTTATTCCATCTCCAGTCATCGTGACGATTTCACCGCTAGCTTTTAATGCGCGAACTATTCGTAATTTGTGCTCAGGCATTACTCGGCTAAAGATCGTAGTAGTTTTAATTGCATCGCTAAGTTCTTGGTCATTCATCATATCTACTTGTTTTCCTTCTATCACTTCTCCTTTTAGTCCAATTTCACTAGCGATTGCTTTTGCGGTTTCAGAATTATCTCCGGTAATCATTTTTACAGTAATCCCGCTTTTAAAACATAAACTAATAGCTTCTTTGACTTCTTCGCGAGGTGGATCTTCCATACCTGCTAATCCTAAAAATACAAATTCGTTTTCTTCATAGTCAGCTTTTTCTGACTTATGAATTTTATATCCCATAGCTAAACATCGCAATCCTCGAGATGTTAGGGCGCGGTTAACCTTCATTATCTCGAATTTTTCATGCTCGGTTAGTGGTTGTTCTGCTCCATCCTTTTTAAAATAACTACATTTACTAAGTAAAACTTCTGAAGCTCCCATAGCATAAACATAACGCTCAGAGCCTTCGGCATATAATGTAGACATCATTTTGCGATTAGAATCAAAAGGAAGTTCTTCTACTCTAGTTACGCCATAGTCATCTTTAAAATTATTTAATTTTGCACCCAAAATAAGCATAGCTCCTTCTGTCGGTGTACCGATTATATTGTATAAATCACCGTCTCCCAAGGGTTCTATTACAGAATCATTACATAGCACTCCGACCTTTATTAAATCCAAAATTGGATGGTCAGGAGTAATATCAATTTTTTTATTCTCTTTAAATACTTCTCCTTTTGATTCGTAACCAACCCCGGAGATTGTGTATGAAATTCCATTAACATATACAATCCGGACTGTCATTTCTCCAGTAGTAATCGTGCCGGTTTTATCGGAACATATTATAGATGTTTCTCCTAGTGTTTCGATTATGGACATACGATTAACTACAGCGTTTTGTTTTGCCATACGATTAACTCCGACAGCTAAAGCAGTTGTTAATACTACAGGAAAACCTTCTGGAAATGATGATACTGCTAATGCAATTATGATTATCAAAATATTGACTACAACTTGAGTAGTAATGGTGTCGCTACGACCAAATAACACTAATCCAGTTAAGATGGCTGCTGTTAGCCCTACAAAAATCATATATTTTGCAATGTTGTTAACTTTATTCTGCAAAGGAAGTTGTTTTTCAGCCGTACCAATCATGCTGGCGATTTCCCCAAATTTGGTATTCATTCCTGTGTTCTGAACCTTTGCTATGCATTTTCCATTCACCACGAAAGAGCCCATAAAAACTATGTTTTGATTTGTAGGGGAGTCAGCGCTATTCATTTCTAGTTTACTTACTTCAGAAGATTCTCCTGTTAATATGGATTCGTTTAAGCGAAGCTTGCTTTCTTCTAAAACGATACAATCAGCCGGAACTCTTTCTCCAGTTCGTAAGATAATAATGTCGTCAGGCACTAGTTCTTCCGAAGGGATTTCGGATTCTTTGCCATTTCTAATAACCCTAGACATGGGCATGATCATGTCTCTGAGAAGATTGATAGTTCTTTCTGCTTTATATTCTTGAATGAATCCTGTTGATACCACTATAATAATAACTGCTAAAATCACATAACCAGTAAGTCCTTTATCTAAAAAGAATGAAGTGATAGCAGTCGCAGTTAATAGGTAAACAATAAAGTTCTTTTTGATTTGTCTTAATAAAATTTTTAAAGCTGAAGATTGATTTAAATCAGTGATTTTATTTTTGCCGAATTTTTCTAATCTTTGTTCAATTTCTGCTTGTGTTAATCCGTTGTGTTTGGTATTCATATTTCTTTTATTTATATTATAAGGTACATTGGCAAATATTTATAATTGATATCGAGATATAAATAAAAAACAACCGTCAACATTTGTTGACGGTTTTGTTATGGCAATAGTTTTTCCTCAGAAGATTCTATAGCAGAAATTCTATAACCATTTTCATACATTACTTCTCTATACCCATTTATTGGGTCTATGGGACCTAGATTTTTTATTCTTACCCCATTAAGGACTTGGTCTGCAGCAGGTGAAAGTGAGCTTAAAAACCAAGAGGTATAAAAGTTACCACCACCAATAACAGTGCCGTTTCTAGTAATGCACTGGTATGTGATTTGATAGGATCGGACATTTGCGTTATGAAGGGTTGTAGCTTTTAATTTTCCGAATAGTATTATTTTGGCTTGGGGTGTTGTTTGGATAACATTTTTGTAACTACCACTAAGTAGTTCTTCAATTTTCTCGTTATCAATAAGGGCAACTAATCCACCTTGTTTAAGTATGGATTCGGTCAGATAGTCAGTGAAATTGATATTTACATCCTCTTCACCAAAATTTTGATCTGCCTTAATTTTATCTGTTGCTTCATATTTAAACACCACTCCAATTGTAAAGCCTCTAAATTTATTTCTTTTTAGATAGTTATTGATAAATTGTTTTAACTTTAAAAACATATTTTCCTCCTCAAATATTTATAAATTTAAAAATAATTTAACTTTGGATTATAATACTTTTTAAATAAATTGTCAATACTAAGCATATGATTCATTAAAGTGGAAAGCACGTCCCTATAGCATTTGCTTCAAAATAGTTATAATTAAGTATTTTTGCTATAATAAATGATATTAAAAATATCCAATGAAAAATCTTCAAAATGTGCTAAATAATTATCGTACAGTTGCGACTTTTATTGTTTTGACTGTTTTAATAACACTAATTTTTGGTTCTATTTACTGTGTCACTCATCAAATTTACCGTGCTAATGCTAATGATCCTCAGGTAGAAGTTACCAATCAAGTAGCAGATGTAATTAATCAAAATGTTCCGCTTGATGCAATTGTCAGCGAAGCTGAGCAGATTGATATGGCTCAAAGCTTATCTTTGTTTGTGATGATTTTTGACAAAGATAAAAAACTAATTGGATCCTCCGCTGTAATAGATGGACAAACTCCAACTCCATCAGATCAAGCTTTTGAAGTCGCAAAGTCTAGCGGTGATAAGCGATTTACTTGGGAACCTAAAACTGGTGTTAAAGTTGCTGCGGTTTTGAAGATGGTAGGCGATAAAGGGTATGTTTTAGCGGGACGCTCTCTAAAAGAAGTAGAAACTCGCCAAGCAGGTTTGATAAAAACTTTAGCGATCGGTTGGGCAGCTTCTGTTCTTTCAGTTGCAGTTTTGAGTTTACTTCTTAAGCCTCGCCAGTCTATTGCAATCATAGAAGAAACAAACGTAACTATCTTAGATGATTCATCTGCTGATCCTGACGCTGCTTCCGACGATAATTTTTCTGAAGAAGATAGTGGTGATATTTCTAAGCAGCTTTAGTCCATGAAACAAAATTCAAAATCAAATTATTTAAAATACCAAATAACCTAAAATAAAAACCAAAGTGATAAATGAAATATTCCTTTCGTTATTTAATACACCTCTTTCAGAATTTTTATCCAAACTAATAAACGTTATTATTATATTAATTGCTTTTTGGCTGGGTAATATAATTTTACGGTCGGTGCTGCGACAGGCTTTGCGCAGAGCAAGGATTCATGATTCTTTATCAAGAATTTTAATTGATAATGTTTTATGGATTATTATATGGGCGATTGCTGTTGTCGTTGCTGCGGATTCATGGGGGATAGATTTATTGGCAGCCTTAGCAGGTGTTGGTGTTTTGGGTGTCGCAGTAAGCTTTGCTGCTAAGGATTCTTTAGGGAACATAGTAGCAGGTATGCTCATTTTTTGGGATAAGCCATTCGAGGTTGGTCATTGGATAGAAGTAGATAAGCAGTTTGGGGAGGTAAAAGATATTACTGTCAGATCTACCAGGATTCGCACCCTTGATAATACTTTTATAATTGTTCCTAATCAAACGATTATTAATTCTTCTTTAATTAATCATTCGGCAAATGGCTCAACAAGAATTAAAATTAA
>CAYRJC010000061.1:0-2045 GCA_964424635.1 uncultured Candidatus Saccharibacteria bacterium
TTCAGCGCGGGCTGATCAACATCAACCGGCGTTGATTCGAGTCCCGGCCCGGCGCTACAGCGCCGGGCTCTTTCGCGAAAGGGTCGCCCCCATGGACGCGTTCGTGCAGATCGCTCAGTCGCTCGGCATCCCAGTGGCCATCCTGGCCGTGCTCGGTCTCGCCATTTGGCGGATCTTGGTCTGGATCGGCAGCAAC
Source organism: uncultured Candidatus Saccharibacteria bacterium (assembly GCA_964424635.1). GTDB lineage: Bacteria > Patescibacteriota > Doudnabacteria > UBA920 > UBA920 > UBA920. The sequence continues at coordinate 197 of CAYRJC010000061.1, forward strand.
GTGATCAAGCCGGCCATGGAACGCCACATGCGATTCCTCGACAAGGTCGAGACGACCATGGAGAGCGTCACGCAGACTCAGCACGCGATTGTCCAACACCTTCGGCACATCCAGCCGGACGCGGCCGAGGCCGACCGATGAAAACTGCACGCACCGCCCGGGTGGAGCATCGCCGGCTTCGCCGGCTGGTCACCGACCTGGTGGCCAAGATCAACGCGATGACCGAGGCCAAGCAAGGGACGGCCCCGGGCAAAGAGGTCGAGGCGATGCTGGTGGCGGTGCATGAAATTGAATGCGAGCTTGCCCGCTGCGTGTCGAGCCCGTGGTGATTAGTACCCGCCACGGCTGGAGAGAGACGTGGGAACGCAGCGGGCAGGTTTTGCCGTCGAAGCTCGAAGAGAGCGGCGGGCTGCATAAGCCCGCGGTGAGTACGGCGTCGGGTGCCACCAGCAGCCGCCGATAAGCGGGGATCGCTGAGGACACAGCCCGGCGCGACAGTACCGGCTCATCGCAGTGTCGATGGGTGGGCGGTGGTGCAATTCCCCGCGACGGCACATCACACTATCACGTCAACACATCGACACACGGCGCAGATCACCGCACATCCGCACGGCTCCCATCGGGAAAAATATTTTCAGAAATCCGATATTTTTCCTCCTTCCGGTCTTGCCACGGTCTAGACCTGCCGATAAATTGATAGGGACGAGATGAATGAACAACACACACACGAGGGAGGGTAAGACGATGGCGACGGCAAAGAAGAAGATCCGCATCACGAAGAAGCACATTGGCCGGCCCTGTGATTTTTTTGGGTCCCGGGAGCTCGCGAATGTTGTATGTCACGGGCGAATCACGAAGGTGAATAATGGGATCGCGAGGCTGGATGATTGCCTGCTGCCCGGAGTCGGCAGCGGGTACACATGCTGCCTGCCGGTGGGCGATGATCGGATTGTCGAGGTGTATTGACGGCTGCGGTGGTGTGCCTGGGGTGTGTGGCCCTGGGTGTGACGGTTCGGCGGTGACACGAGGGAGATGGGATCATGGCGAAGATGACGGCGGCGGATCTGGAGCGGATCGAGTCTGGGCCATTCGGGCTCCGCTGGTCTTACACTTACGACGGGGACGCTGAGTCTCCGCCATCCCTGGAGGCGGTGTCGGCTGCTGTCGGCGTGGCTATCGCCGGGTCTATGGACTGCTCGCATGAGCGGTCCGATGAGTTGTGCGAGGAGGTGTATTTTGCGGCCGAGGCCGAGAACGCGATCGCGACGTACTTGGTGCAGTGACCCTTGCCTAGCCCCGCCGTGCTCCCGGGGCGAGATCCGGGAGGGGACGCGGCGCCCCTAGCGCCGCACACACGGGAGGATAGACGATGGCGTTACTAGACACGATTTTGGATGCCTACCTGATCGAGATCGACCGGTCGGGCGGGCAGGGGCACGACTGGCGGCTCGCGGACCTGACGCCGGACACGGCGGAGGAGATCGCGGCCGAGATCCTCGATGGGCAGGCGGAGGCGTGCGACCGGTACACGGCGACCAACGGGCTGGTGTATCGGTGGCGGCGAGCGTGACTCAGACCCACGGCCTGCGGGCCGGTAATGAGGCAGCCGGGTGGGTAGCCCCGGCATCACACACGCCCCGCGAGGGGCAGGAGGATGAGATGCGTATCAGTGGACTGGGCGAGGTGACGGGTCGGTACGTCGTCGCGACGGATACGCCCGACGGGGGCCGGTCGACTTTTTCCGAGTGCTGGGGCTCTCGGGGCTGAGGAGGCCCCATGCGTGCGCTGACCATTCTCCAGCCGTGGGCCGACGCGATCGTCCACGGCCGGAAGCCCGTAGAAAATCGCT
>CAYRJC010000061.1:2145-4766 GCA_964424635.1 uncultured Candidatus Saccharibacteria bacterium
CTCCAGCCGTGGGCCGACGCGATCGTCCACGGCCGGAAGCCCGTAGAAAATCGCTCGTGGCCGACCAAGTTCCGCGGCTGGCTCGCGGTCCACGCGGGCGTCTCGCGGCGATGCTACGACGAGATCGACGAGTATCCCGACGGCTCGCCGTTGCCACCGGCCGACAGGATCGCCTACGGCGCCATCGTGGGCATGGCGAAGGTCGTGGGCTGCGTGAGGGTCGAGGACTACGAGGACAGCCTGCGGCCGGATCATGTCGACGCGGCGCTACCCTGGGCCTGCGGCCCGTGGTGCTGGCAGATCGACGACGTGGTCCGGTTCGCCCGGCCGATCCCGTGCCGTGGCGCCCTGGGCCTGTGGACCGTCCCGCCGCAAATTGAAATCGCGGCGGTTGCGATGATCCGAGAGGAGGCGATATCGTGAGCGAGATTCAGAGCATCGAGCACTATCAGTATAACATTAGCATCCACGTCGATGACGACGGCGCGTGCCTGGAGTACATGCCGGACCTGCTCCGGCGGATGGAGGAGGCGGACGACTATGGAGACATCGACGACCTGCCCTGCTACGGGGACGTGATCTGGGCCGGTGGGCAATTGTGGCGGGTCGGCGAGGTGGCGGGGCTGACCCCGCCAAACCTGAAAAAGATCCCACCAGCCGAATGGCACGAGTACGAGGCCCACGAGATCTGGTGGGACGCTGACGGCCTCGGTATCAGCTCCGGCATGTGGGTCGAGTCTATCGGCGACTATGAGCTTCGGCCAGCAGGCGGTGGCTGGGCGTTAGTGTCGGGAGATGATCGCCTGTCGTTTGCCGACCGCGACGATGCGGAGGCGTGGGCATTGGAGGCGCTGCTCAAAGAGGCAGAGAAGGAGGCGCGCCATGACTGACGTGGAGTGGGCGATCGCGGCGGCTCGTCTCGACCGCCGCAGAACATGGGCCGAGATAGTCGAGCAGCGGGAGCTCGACCGCGTCCGGCGAGAGCAGGATCGCGACCTGCGGGAGCTCGACCGCGTCCGGCGAGAGTGGGAGCGGCCGATTGAAGAGGCGATCGAGCAACGTCGGAGGAGAGCATGAAGCGTAATCGCACTGAGATTGCCCGGCAGCGTGGGTGCCGCCGGGTGGGATACGAGCTGCGGGAGGAGACGATCGCGACCATCGAGGCCGCACGTCGCCGGCTCGCGGAGGACCACGGGACCGCGACCATCCAGCAGGCGCTGGAATGGCTCGTTCGGGCCGGGGCAAAAAAACTGAAGGTGACACCATGAGCGACGAGAGTTTTCGTGTGCTCATCAACACCTACAGGGCTCTTTCACGCCAAGGTATCTCGCCGGCCAAGTCCAAGCTGAAAGAGGCCGAGTTGAAGCTGGCCTACGCCGACTGGCTGGAGAAACGCGGACAGAGCACAGAGTCCGAGGTCATGCGATGGATGGCTGAGCATGCCGAGTGGCCGCCGGAAGGGCTGTTTCAGTCATTCTGGACTGCCTACGAGAACATGGTGTCGATGTGGACCGCTTTCGACAGATGGAACCAAGAGGTGGTGGCATGAGTCCAAAAACAGACGCAGAACTGCATAATGAGGCGATCTTTGCCTCGTTGCTACGGGCAGAGCAGATCCACAGCGTGGATCTTGTCGGGGGCGGCGACATGGTGCGCGTGTACTGGTGCGGCCTCGATGGTGTCTACCGCTCCTCGAAAAGCTACACGATCCACATCCCTAGCCGTGTGCACGGGCTCATCTCCGAGTGGTCCCGGCGGCGTCCCAAACATCAGGATCGAGCCATGCAGTAAGCGCACGGCCGCTTCTTGACGGCTTCTTTGTTGCAGACTCGACATGCTTCGGTTTTTTCGGCATGTGATCAGGAGGCAAAGGTGAAAACTCAGTCCTTAGCATCGTCGCTGGGTGGCCAGAGATGCTCTCGCTCAAGCATCTCACGCACGGCGCGATTCACTTCGCCCGTAAAATCGGTTTCGTTTCGATCCACGAGACGCTGCAACTGGTCGGCAATCCGGCCACGAATTCGAGTCATTCGCGACGGCTTATGCCGGTCCTTGTTGTTCTTTTTCGGTCGTGCCATAGTGGCATTTTGCATTACGTAACCCTTTTTCCAACCGCCCCATAGGCCGTTTGTGGAAGTCATTATAACGCATTCTCGTCATCAAAACAGATTTTTCTGTATATTTTCTGTTGACATGTGGAAACCACAAGCTTAAGATAACCTACGTGACGCTGACCGAATCAAGACGAGGGCTATGCGATGCGGATCTTCCTGGTGAGTCTGGTGGCGAGTCAGACGCTGTTTGCGATGTCGGCGAGCCCGTACCGGGCGTTGCACGTGGCGGCGGCGGTGATCGGGGTGGTGGGGCTGGTTCTGGCGGTCTACGCCGGCCGGCGGACGGGAGGTGTGGCGTGAAAAAGGCAGGCACCTCGAAGACCGCTCTCGAATGGTACCGAGCCGAGGCTCGGCGGCTGGCGGCGGGGCGGCCCACAGTGACTCGCCGCTGTAGGCGAGTGTTCGTGCAATGCAGCGACACCTTTGGTCGCGTGGTTAACGGGGTGGACCGCTTCGAGTTCATGGGCGACGACATGACCGGGGCCCAGGCGAAGGCGGCAGAGTTGC
>CAYRJC010000062.1:0-4692 GCA_964424635.1 uncultured Candidatus Saccharibacteria bacterium
CCAATACTTGCCCCGATCGTACGAGAGATGTTTGAAAAAGTCGCATACGACGGATACACAAACAGACAACTTTTCTTTTGGTTAAAAGAAAAGAAAGTGACCGAACTTTCTGGGCGATCTTTTAATATGGGTTCGATACATGACATTTTAAACAGAACTTTTTATTACGGTGAATTCGAATACCCAAAAAAGAGTGGTAATTGGTACAAAGGTAAACATCAGCCTATCATCACAAAGGATTTGTTTGAGAAAACTCAAAAAGTCCTAAGGATGCATTCACAAGAACGGAGTTATAAAAGAAGAGGAGTAGAACCATTTACCTTTGCACGTTTTATGTACTGTGGCTTATGTGGGTCAGGAATTATTGCTGATGAACACTTTAAAAGACCTAAGAACGGAAAGATACACCGCTATGTTTATTATCACTGCAGTAACGGTACTACAAGGCTGTGTAAAGGGTGCTACATATCAGAAGATGCTTTGATTGAACAGTTCACACAACTCATCGGTACCGTTGATTTAGAGTACCTCGGCAAGAAAGAAGAAACGAGCCGTTCAATAGAAAAGTTTTATGGTTATGACAGTTATGTAAACAAGACGGTAGTTCCTGAGAGAAGTCCAGAGAAAAAAGAATCTGATCTACGTAAATACACACAAATATTATTCCAAGATGGTACACCCGAAGATCGCCTAAATATCGTAAAAAACCTTAAAAGAAAGATTGCTTTAAAGGACAAGGTTATCTATTTTGATCCTTCATTTGAAAAGCAAAAAGCACCTAAATGAGACAAAGTAGCGTAGGTGTCTCATTTGTCTCATTTTTTACAAAATACCTTTATTTTCAAATACAGTGACCCCGACCCACTTGCCTAAATGAGACACTCTAAAAAGTGCTATAATAGCCTTATAACAGTTGAGAGCTTGGGTACTTAACCCGAGTACACCGCCAAAAAACAACCATTTAACATGGTTGTTTTTTGAGTTTAAGCTTAAAAGATATGCTAAAATATACCTAATAGTTACTATAAAAACGCTGTAACAAAGCCAAAAGTAGCACGTCTATATGAATGAACACACAAACATAAATCCTAATATATTAGTACTGGCTCAAACCGGAAAACAAGAAGCTCAAGCGGATATATATGAGGCTTACTACTTGAGGATCTACCGATTTATTTTTTATAGGGTCAGCCACAAAGAAACTGCGGAAGATATAACAGAAGAGGTGTTCATCAAAGCTTTTAATAGCTTAAAAAAATTAGAGAAGCTTGAAGCGTTCGAAGGATGGCTATTCCAAATTGCCAGAAATATGGTAATCGATTATTACCGCAAAAAAAAGCAATTAGTTCCTCTGGACTCTGTAGAAAATACTTTGGAATACGATACCAATATTGTAGAAATAATAAATCTCCAACTCGAGCAGTCAATTCTTATCAAGCTTATCAAAGAACTAAACGAAGAACAGCAATCAGTAATAAAAATGAAGTTCTTTGAAGAGTTAGATAATTCTACTATTGCAACTATTCTAAACAAGACAGAAGGTGCAATTAGAGTAATCCAGCACCGAGCTATTACTAAACTTCAAGAAATTTTTAAAGATTCAATATCCAAATCTAATTAACAAATGCAAGAAGACCGAGACTTAATTTTAGAGCAAGCTTTACAAAAACTCTCCCATGGTGAGGATTTTAATAATATCCTTAACCAATACCCGGTAGAATACCGAAACGATCTTCAAAGTGAATTAAAAATAGTTAGCCTATTAAGCGCTATTCCAAAAAACCACATCCCTACTCCAACCAAGCAATACCGCTATGCGAAAAATGTTAACTTAACCCAACAACTATTCAGTCTATTAAAAGGAAATAAAATCGCAGCATTTGCTGCTGTGTTTGCGTTAATACTAACCGGAGGCTATTCAACATTACGAATTGCAGAAAATTCTCTTCCAAATGAAAAACTCTATGGATTAAAATTACTAAGCGAAGAAGCCAGACTAAATCTAACTTTTGATCAAGAAAAAGTTGCTAGTCTTCATTTAGCTTTAGCAGAAAAACGACTAGATGAAACAAAACGTGTAATAGAAATTAATAACCCAGAGCAAGAAGTAGCAGCAATTAATGCATTAACCAAACAAACCGAAAAAACATTTAATGCAGTTTCTCAAATTGCTACCTCTAAGGCAGTATCTCAAAATGATTCTAGCTTGCTAAACAACTTAGTAGCTATCAACAAGGAACAAAAATCTGTTTTAGAAGCTGCTTCTAAATCAGAAAGTACTCAAGAATCAGCTACAGTGGCATTATCAGCTAACAAAGAAATAAACAAAAGCTTGGCTAAAATAATTGCAACAGTTAATGAACAAGCTTTATTAGATCTTCCGAATAAGATTTCTATCACTGGAGAAGTAAATAGTTATAGTAAAACTAAATTAGTTGTTGAAAAAAATACTTTTACAATTAATGACGCAACTATAATAATTGATTCGACCGGAGAAATAGTTAATAAAAAATTTGATAAAATTGAAGGGAAAATAACTGTTATCGGTACTAAAGATAATAATTCGGTATTGGCTAAAAAAATTATCGTAATTGATGGCTCTATCACTGTTGCGCAAGACAAAACTGATAAACCTCAAGTTAAAGGAACAAGTATTGTAACAAAATCTGAACCAAAACCGTCTACAAATACTACAACAACTTCTACTAGTACTAATAAAGAAGACGAAACAAGCACTATCCTACCTCAAAAACCTACCCAAGCTCAAGCAGGCTTTATAATAGAGCCAAATACTGACCAATATGCACCTTAATAAAATAAAAGATCATTTCTGGATCATTGCTCATTATTTAGTTAATGAGCATAATTCCCGAAACGATAGTACTGAAAGAAATACAAATTATAAAGAAAACGGGCCTTATCTAGAGTATGGCTCGTTTTTGATTTATCAAGATTATTGTTATAATATAATAGTTGCGACCCAGTACGGAGAGGTCGCATAGTGGTCTAGTGCGGTGGTCTTGAAAACCACTGTGTCGCAAGGCACCGAGGGTTCGAATCCCTCCCTCTCCGCCAGAGCAATTTATTTTAAAAAATGGCACAGCAAACTTTAACAGTTTTTGAGTGGGAAGCTCCAGAATTTAGGCATTATCCCAAAAACCCTGCCTGGTATATTACTCTTGTTATAGTTGTTACTCTTTTAGTTATTTATGAAATTTTTTCCAAAGATATTTTTGGAGCAATAAGCTTAATTATTGTTGCGATTTTTATAATACTTTTCGGAAGACAGTCTCCAAAAATCATTCCTTTACAAATAAGCGATCAAGGAATCCATATCAATCAAGATATGATTCCCTACCAAAGAATCAAACATTTTTGGGTGGTAGATGATGGGATACATAAAACTTTGAATTTCGAAACCACTGCATATGTAAATCATCTATTAACTATAGAATTAGCTGATATGAATTCTGAAGAAATCCGAGAATATCTTATTGATGTTCTTCCTGAGCATGATGATACAACCCCAACTACAGCTCAAAAAATCTCTCATCGATTTCATTTTTAATACATTAACCTTTTACCTTATTTTACTTAATGTACTCGTTGAATACAAAAATTGAACGACTGCCTGGCATTGGGCCAAGCCTAAAAAAAACCCTGAATAATTTGGGTCTTTTTTATATAGAAGATTTATTTTACCACCTTCCTTTTCGTTACATTGATTTTTCTCAAAAAATTACAATCGGGCAAGCTAGCGAAAACCAAATGGTCACCCTAGAAGGACAAATTATTAATGTCCGAGCCAGACGATCATTTCGAAGCCGTATGCAATTTACAGAAGCTACTCTAATAGACGATTCCGGAGAGATTAATATCACCTGGTTTAATCAGCCTTACTTAGCAAAACAATTTTCTGAAGGAGACAAAATTATTGTTGCTGGAAAAGTTGAATATCGAACAGGTAAAAAACAACTTATTAATCCTTATTGGGAAAAAATTAATTCTGATTTAGAAGTGTCTGGAAAAATCCTACCTATTTACCATCTAACTAAAGGGATTACAAATCTACGCTTACTTAAATTAATTAAGGTTAGTTGGGATAATACTAAGAAAAATTTTGACGAGTTGCTTACTAGTCAAATTTTACACATATTCAAACTCCCTACAATTCAACAATCTTTAAAAAACCTACATTATCCTATTAATCAATCAGAGATCAATATTAGCAGATTTAGGATCGCTATTGATGATTGCCTCCCCCAGCAGATTGCTTCTACACTCAAGCAAAACAGTTTAAAAAACAGTAACGCACCTAAACTTGATAATGATATTAATACAATCAAAAAGGCTGTTAGCGAACTTCCATTTACTCTTACTGATAGCCAAAAAAGAGCAACATGGGATATCTTGCAAGATATGACTACTGGTCGTCCCATGAACAGATTATTAGAAGGTGATGTAGGAAGTGGTAAAACTGTAGTAGCATGGCTAGCTGCTTTTATAAACTCGATAAATGATTACCAAACTATTATCTTAGCGCCAACCGAAATCTTAGCAAGTCAACACTTTGATACTTTTAGTAATTTAGCAAATGGCAAAACTAATATAGCACTTTTAACTAGAAACTTTGCAAAAACTAATATCAAAGATAAAAACGATAAAATAACCAAAAATGAGGTTATCGAAACA
>CAYRJC010000063.1:0-4597 GCA_964424635.1 uncultured Candidatus Saccharibacteria bacterium
ATAGTTTTATATTATTTATTTTTTTATTCTAGCATTAATTATTAAAATATAAAACATATAAAGATAAAAATGAAACTGATTGCATACGAGCATTTTCAAAATGAGACAAGTCTACTAATCCAAAGCTAAACATTTTGATTAAACGAGAGATTAAAGAAGCAGGTTGTTCTGGTTTTGATCGCTTCAATACAGGTTGAGCATTTGATAACCCACCAAGCTCCTTACCTACGTATTTGAATTTATAATAAATTGCACCACCACAATCTCCTTCACAAGGATAAGGTTCACCTGGAGCAATCAGCTTATCTGATTCAGAAGAAGCAGAAGAAGAACCTGAAGCAGTAGAATTATTATTCTCAGTCGGAGCTGAAGAATTTCCACCACGACCAGTGTCTTCAATTATATTAATTTTATCTAAATCACCAAAAGAATTTTCATCTACTTCGGTGACAGCGTATTTACCAGACAATAGTTCATTGCCTTCTACACCCAATAACGCTGGGTCATTTTTACTGGCGTACCAGTAGCCAGTTCCGGAAGCAACAATCGCTACCACAACTAACGGGATAATTAATTTATTCATAAAACTAAAAAATGTTAATGGTTTGTTTAAATTTTGTTTAGAACTGTTAAGCTCTTGAGAAGAATCTTGTCTGACTTGACTCTTACTCACTAAGTCACTAATTTCATCACGCAACAGACCACTAAATTTAGTGTCTGCCTTAACTTGATTAGCGGTAATTTTAAGTTCAGATAATTTAGCTAATATACTTTTATCACCAGCCTCAATATCGTCTTCTTCTTTTTTAGATATACTGTTATTAAAATTATTATTTAAATTCATAAGTTTATCCCCCAGATCACAAAGACAATAAATGAAAGCAATAATGGATTGTTTCTTAATCCTGCAATAATTCTAGAAAATTGCATTTTAAGACTAGCTTCGCTTTTATCCATAATCTTGGCGATTTCTGAGTAAGGAAGATCTTCCCACACTCTTAATACGATTAATTCTTGAGCTTGTTCAGGTAATGTTTTTAATAAATCCTGAACTTGTTTTACTGTTAATTCTCTATCTGTATCTTGTTCGGGTGAACTACCCGAATCAATATTTTCTGCAGCAGACAATTCAACATTCCTACGAGGGACCCGATAATAATCAATTAAGAGATTATGAGCGATCCTATAAATCCAACTTTGAAACGTCCCCTTCTCTGAATCAAAGCTATTTATTTTATCAAAAGCTTTGAAAAAAGTTTGACTTGCTAAATCTTCTGCAGTCTCTTGATGATTAGTTCGGAAATACAAAAATCGGTAAATTTTATCCAAATACGCATCATAAAGTAAAACGAAATTTTCACTACTACCCGCTTGGATCTTTTTGACCAGTGACTTATCACGTTCGGCTTGAGTATTTTCTTTAAGTTGGGGTTCTGTCATTGCTACTACAGCCGATATGTCGGCTAAAATTAGTTCTTTCTGCATATATTCTACCATGTTTTAGTAGTATTTTGGCACTATCTGGCTTTTATTTATCTATTTTTTAAGCGCTTATGACTACTATTACGGTAGATAATCCCAAAAGTAACAAAACCACCAAATCTTTTTATTTTTTGGCGGTTTTGAGTCTTATAATTGAGGTTTTATACAAATGAGGTTTATATGGCTTAAGCCTGATAATTTTTGTTTTAAGCCCTGCATTTTGAAGAGCTTTATCCAGTCCTTCTATGTAAGCTACTTGGTCATAGCCTAAAGCAATAATATCTGGTTTCTCAAAAATAATATGAGGTACATGATCTTTGGCTCCACCAAGGACTACCCTATCAACTCCAGCTTCTTGAGCCACTACTAATCGCCTCTCCCACTGAGTATTACTTGGATACACACCCTTAATTCTTCTTACATTTTTATCACGCGCAATTGAAACTATTAAAAAAGGATTTTTGGCCAGTGACCTGGCTTGCTTGAAAAAATTCCGATGACCGGGATGTACAATATCGAAAGTTCCAAAAATCATAACTCTGGTTACTTGATCATCTGAACTTGTCGAATTCTTTTTTGCAGTCATTTTAGGAAGCATTGTAATTCTTCCTAATTAATTTCATCAGAAAATTCAAATCATCTTTTCTGAAAAAACCTAATACCAATAAAACTAGTACATATACCACACCACCCAAAGCAACTGGAATTAATAAAAACTTATCTTTAACCAAATAAACGATCACACCCATAATACTGCTAGCAATAAATGGTTGCCACAGGTTAGATAAAAATTTAAACTTAGTAATTTTTTTGCGAACAAAATAAAAATAAAATATACCTTGAATACTTTCTGATACCAAAGTCATAATTGCTGCTCCCATAATTCCAATTCGAGGTAATAATATTAAGTTACCGACTATATTTATAATTACATTCACCCCAGTAATCATTGTGGCAAATTTAGTCAGTTGAGAAATAACCAAAGAATTAACTACAATATATAAAAATAAAATAGCAGGCGCCCAAACTAATACAGACAGAACATTCGCTGCTGGTGCGAACTCTTCACCAGCTAATATTCTTATAATTGGTCCTGCTAAAAGCATTGCTCCTGTGGCCATTGGCAATGCCACTGCAGCCATGAATCTTAGATAGCGCTCTAAAGTAGTCCGTACTTCATTTAACTTATTTTCCGCCATCAAACTTGCAAACAATGGATACAAAGAATGAGATACCACAGCTGGGAAGAAAGCTAATAAATCAAAAAATTTATAGGCAGCAGTATATAATCCGGTTTGAGTATATCCCAAATACTTGGTAATCATAACTATATCAATTTTATTATAAACCGTACTGAATCCAACAAGCATAGCAAATGGTAATGCTGCTTTAAAAATTTTTTTAATTAATTCAAAATCCAAGCCTGTAATTCCTGCAATCACCTGCGGTGGTCCAATATATTTTTTCACAAACTGATAATACATAAATACAGCAAAGCTAGCATAGATCAATTGCTGACTAGCCAGCATAACGATTCCGCCACCAACCCAAATAGTCAAAAAAATTATAGAAACATTTACAACAGAAGCGATGAAGTTTAAGAACGCAGCTTTCTTGAGATCATAGTGCGCAGTTATAACTGCTAAAAATGGGTAAGTTAAACCATGAAGCACAGTTCCAATACCTGCAACCATTATGGCGTGAATCACAACTGACTCATAACCATTATAATAAGCTATTGATACCATTGCCCCATAAACCAAAGCAGCTAAAACAATTTCTACTGCTAAGAAATTATGGAAATAAATTTTAGCTTTACTTCGATCTTCACTAATCTTTTTTATTACATACTGCTGAATACCAAAGTCTATGATTACCCCAAATAAAGAAACAAAAGATAGAACAAACTGAAAACGACCAGATTGTTCTGGACCCAAATATCTAAATAACTGGGCATAAGCTAAAAATAAAAGGACCAAAGAAATGACCCTAGAAACTGACAACCAAAGGATGTTTTTAGAAGGAGTAGACATTTCTTGTATTTTAGCAAATCATTGACAAATACGCTATAATATGATAAAGTTGAATGTTAGAGATTTATGAAAAACTTTAGGAGGAAAGTTATTTTATGGGAAACGGAAACTTTTTTAGTAACGATGAAAAACCACTTTTTATGGATGAAAGCGGTCATTTGAATGAAGAAATTATAAGAGATTTAGGCACAGGCATGGAAACATGGGGTTCGTATGCGAGACACCTCAAGGCATGTAGTCAATGTCAGGGAAAAGTAGAAGAATCGACAGAACAATTTATGCTTCAAGAAGCAGGTAAAACTCAAATCAGCGAAGAAATCTCACCGGACAAAAAACGTGTAAATAAAACCGGGAGGTCCCACCCTGGATACATCGAAGCCCTTTTGAGAGTTTAAATTATTAGAAATTAGAAAAACTTAAAGCCCGAGAAGAATTTTCTTCTCGGGCCTTTTATTTTCTATAAATTTAACTTAGTAAATAATAATTTTAACTTGATATATTAAATTTAATATAAGAATAAATATATACGCAAAAAATTATTTTCTATTGTTGCTCATTAACACCCTTAATAGGGTACCTAGCGACCTCGGCTCCAGACAAAACAACAACATTTTTAAAACTTAGTTTTCGAGCAGAAAAATCTGCGCCACTCAAAGCAAGCAATTGTCCTTTTTCTACAATATAGACTGTTGCTGCGTTATCAGCTTTAATCAAAGTACCATCTTTAGGCAAAATAGCTTCTCCTTCTGGCCATTTACTAACCTCTTCGCTAGAAAAAGTTACATCAGGAGTTACTCCTTTTTGTTTAGCAACAAAACTAGAAATAAAATGCCTACTAGAATTTCGATAAATATATAATTCTCCAGTTCCAGCTATTTGGTAGTATGTTGGATCCTTAGGCTCAGCAGTATTCCCAGTTGGCATAGACAACAATTCATCATCACTAATAGTTTTTACATCGCTAAACTTAAAATTATAAGTTCTAAATACCAAGTAAGTCATTGGGCGCTTAATTCGATCCACAACTAAGAAAACTGTTTGCACACTTGGCGACTTAACCAAAGTACCATCTGCTGGTTGCA
>CAYRJC010000064.1:0-4474 GCA_964424635.1 uncultured Candidatus Saccharibacteria bacterium
AAAAAATTTAGGGTTGAGCAGTCAAACTGATATTTACTTCACTGCATTTAGAGTTCCTGACTTTATTTACAATCTTTTGATTTTAGGAACTCTTAGCGCAGCATTCATTCCTATATTTACTAAATACTACTTAAAGGATAGAAAAGCGGCATGGGAAATTGCAAATTCTGTTTTTAATATTTCAGTAGTTGGAATAACTTTAGTAGCGTTAATTATTTTTGCTTTTGCTAAACCACTAACTAAACTAATTGCCCCTGGGTTCAGCGACATAGAACTTAACGAAACCGTAGTACTCACCAGAATATTATTATTGTCACCAATAATTTTTACAGCTTCAAGTGTGTTTTCTAGCACGCTTTTAAGTTTCAAAAAATTCATATGGGTTAATACAGCTCCATTATTATATAATCTGGGAATACTAATAGGGATTATTTTTTTACTACCAAAATTTGGATTGAAAGGTTTGGCTTTTGGGGTAATTATCGGAGCAATGCTTCACGCTTTAATTCAATTACCACAACTGATTCAACTAGGATGGAAATGGAAGCCTTTATTTGAATTACAACATCAAGGAGTAAAACAAATAATTAAATTATTTATTCCGAGAGTTCTGGGGTTAGATATTTCTTACATCAACTTGATAATTGTTACTATTATTGGTTCAACTTTAGCTACCGGAACAATCGCAGCATATAATTTTGCTAACAACATTCAAACTGTACCATTAGGAGTTTTTGCAATTTCTACTACTCTAGCCGTGTTTCCTCTACTGTCTGAAGAGTACGCAAAAAAACAAATTAATTCTTTTATTAATACTTTCAACAGGGCCTTTGTAAGGATTGTATACTTAATATTACCCATGAGTGGATTGTTATTATTACTTAGAGCATATATTGTTAGGCTGCTGCTGGGTTATGGAAAATGCAATTGGACTTGCACAATCACAACCTTTGATACGTTAGGAGTACTAAGTTTAAGCCTTATTGCTCAAAGCTTAATACCGCTACTTTCTAGAGCTTTTTACGCCAGACAAAATACAAAAACCCCTGTCTTGATCGGTTTAGCGGCGATGACAATTAATGCCATATTATCCTACAGCCTATCATTAGGCTTAGGTATTTTAGGAGTTGCTTTAGGATTTGTTATTGCTTCTTTGTTTCAATTACTATTCTTAATAATTTATCTTCATAAAAACATTCAGCGTGATTTAAAAAATTTGAATATCATACGTGAAAGCGACTACTACATTGTATTAAATACAAGCAAAATTTTATTTGCATGTCTAATTACAGGGGCAGCTACCTATGGTTTGCTATTTGTATTTGGTTATATATTTAATATTGAAACAGTTATCGGAATATTTTTACAAGCTGGTTTTGCTACATTAATCGCAGGAGCCATATACTTAGTAATTACTGCAAAGCTAGGATTACCTGATGCTATTAAAATCAAATCTACAATTGGGAAGATGATATCTTTCTTTAATGTTTCCGCATAAAAGCTATTGAATCCAAAGGGGTAAATTGCTAAAATAGCTACATGGCAAACCCAGAAAACTTAAATCAAACGAAACTAGAGCAAATTCGGAATTTTTGTATTATCGCTCATATTGACCACGGGAAGTCTACATTAGCAGATCGTTTACTAGAAATTACCCACACAGTTACTGCTCGGGAAATGAAAGCTCAAGTTTTAGATCAAATGGATTTAGAACGAGAACGAGGTATCACTATAAAACTACAGCCAGTTCAAATGGATTGCCGGTTGAATGATAAAAACTACATTCTAAACCTTATAGATACCCCTGGACATGTAGACTTTAGTTACGAAGTATCCAGAAGCTTAGCCGCCTGTGAAGGCGCTATTTTAGTTGTGGATTCTACTCAAGGAATCGAAGCTCAGACTTTAGCGAATGCCTATTTAGCTATAGAAAATGATTTAACAATAATCCCAGTTATTAATAAAATTGATTTACCAAATAGTGATAGAGTTAAGGTTGCTCAAGAAATGAAATCTGTTTTTGGTTTTAAAGACGAAGAATTTATATATGCCTCTGGAAAAAGTGGAGAGGGTGTAGAAGATATTTTGGAAGCAATTGTTTCTAGGATTCCTGCACCAACAGGAAAAGAAGTGGCACCACTACAAGCTTTAATTTTTGATTCGAGCTACGATGCCCATAGGGGAGTTATTGCGTACGTAAGAGTTATAAATGGAGAACTAGAAGCGCGTCAAAAAATATTAATGATGGGAAGCAAAAGCGAAGCAGAAAGTCTAGAAGTAGGAGTATTTAAACCACAAATGTTAAAAAGTAAATCTATCCCTACTGGCAGCGTAGGGTATATTGTGACTGGTTTGCGGGAAGTAGCCAAAGCAAGCGTAGGAGACACAATTACTTTGGTAAAAAATAAATCAGAAAATGCTTTGGGTGGTTATAAGCAAGTCAAGCCAATGGTATACGCAAGTATTTTTCCTGTTTCTGGTGATGATTACCCGCTCTTGAGAGAAGCCATGGAAAAATTGAAATTAAATGACGCTGCTTTAACGTTTGAAGCAGAGAATATTCCTAGTATTGGATTTGGGTTTAGGACAGGATTTTTGGGATTACTTCACATGGATATTGTTCAAGAAAGATTAACACGAGAATATGATTTAGATCTGGTTCTCACTGCTCCAAGTGTTGTTTACGAATTAATAATGAATGGCGGGGAAGTAACTACAATATACAATCCTGCGGGATTCCCAGATCCATCGTTAGTCGCGGAAGTAAGAGAACCATGGGCTAATGTAGCAATCCTCTCACCTTCTGGATATATTGGTCCAATTATGGAAATTGTAAACCAACGCAGAGGTATTAGTATGGGTATGGATTACGTAGGAACAGATAGAGTAGAACTAAAATTCGAAATGCCCCTTGCAACTATCATCACAGATTTTTATGATAAACTTAAAAGTGTTTCAAGTGGTTACGCCTCTCTTAATTATGAAGTAAAGGAGATGCGAACAGGGAATTTAGTTAAACTAGATATATTGGTCGCAGGAGAAAAAGTAGAAGCCTTATCAGCAATTGTTCACCGCAGTACAGCAGAGAGCGATGGAAGGGATTTAGTATCAAAACTTAAAACATTGATTCCGAGACAGCAGTTTGAAATTGCGATTCAGGCAGCTATAGGTGCTAAGGTTGTGGCTAGAGAAACCATCTCTGCTTTAAGAAAAGATGTCACCGGTTATTTATATGGTGGTGACGTGACTAGAAAAATGAAACTACTTAACAAACAGAAACGTGGTAAGAAACGTATGAAAAAAGTTGGGAAGGTAGACATTCCTCAAGAAGCATTTCTTGCTGTGTTAAAAAAATAAAAAGTTTACGCTAAAACGTAAACTTATGACCTAGTAAAACTATGCAGAAAATCTTATCCATAAACACAAGCCTCCGACAATCGCAATTATTAAACCAATAATAATTGCTGTAATTGAAAGAATCATAAATAATAATGTTCCTACTCCTTGAATTAGAGATGCTATACCCAGCCCTACTAGAATAAGACCAAAAATACTAAATATTATCCCAATTGTATTTAGAAAACTCCCAATTCCTTGTAAAGCCTTTAAGACTAGCTCGATACCATCTACAACTTGATTGCCCATATATTTCCTCCCATGAATTTTAAGTTATGAACAACCCATATTATCAAAGTTCAAAATCACTGTCAATTAAAATATAAAATTTCAATAAAGTTAAAAAATGAGAAACAGAAAACATTTAAATATAATTTTTATTATTATCTCTGCCCTTATCATTGCTTCGATGGTCAGCAGTTTTTTACTTTACGCTTATGCATAAATTTACTCTCTTACAAGAAGAGCATTTAAAAAACACTTACCGACAAAGCAATGTCTTTTTATTCAAGCCATTGATGCTTTCTTTAATTATTGTTTTGGTGCCTACTTACTTCTTATGGAGATATCAATTACTAAATCAATTTAAGATCGTGGTTTTAATTTTAGGTATTGTTGTAGGGGTTTGGTTTTTAAGAGAAGCAGTCATATGGCTTAGAAATTGTTATGTTCTAACCAATCAAAGACTGCTACTTTTCGCTCACGATGGCCTGTTCAAAAGAACAGTAATAGAAACTCCGCTAGAAAGAGTTTTAAATGTTAGCTATAGAACTACTGGCTTAATATCAGCCATATTTGGATATGGTGATGTTGAAGTTCAAGTTGTGGGGTTAGTTGATCCAGTAATTCTTAGACATATTCCTGATCCAGCAACTATAAAAGATTATTTATGGGAAATGCATAAGAGAGTCGTAAACAAACCTATCAGTTTTCAATCTGATAATATTGCCCATTTTCAAGAACAAGTTGGCTATACTAAGAAAAATCAAAAACTTTTATAATATATGAAACTGCCGAACATCTTTTATAATAAACTTTTCTTAGCAGGGCTTGTTATAATATTTTTAATTTATGCTGG
>CAYRJC010000065.1:0-4470 GCA_964424635.1 uncultured Candidatus Saccharibacteria bacterium
TGTAAGACGCAAGATAATAAAGGTTTGTTACAAAGATTATCTAACTTTATATCCCCTATTTATTAGATAAATTTAATGAAAATTGGATGAATTTTATAACTAAAAAAGCGCAAATTAAGAGCAATTCTACTAATTTAAAAAATTAGAGCAAAATCGACTTAATTACGCATATATTAATATTAGGAAATCTGGAACTGGAAATTTTCATTTGTGGTTATATTATAAGATACTCTTACTTATTAGTCAACTATTTATAAAAATAAAAAAGCGAGATAATTCTCGCTTAAAATCAATTTATCTTAGCTCAGTATCCTTAAGATGAAAATGCGTTACTAATTTTGAGACGTATTTCTCGTAATTATAGTTAGCGGTATTCATCTGTGAGTTGAACTCTTCGTCATTTTTAGGTTGCTTGTAAGCTAGATACCGGAATTTCCAGTAACTATATTCAGCGACTGAAAACCAGTCGACTGTGCCATCTACAGAATAATCAATAAATGAAAACTTATAAGACCCATCAACAACCACTATCTTTGAATAAACACTGCTGGGATTATAAGAAATCAAATATTCTACTCCATCAATGCTAAGTGAAGCATTAATCTTATCACCATCCTTATGATGTTGATCAAAAGCTTCTGGGTTATCAGTCAAAAATCTATAGAATCTTTTGACATCAGCTTTTTCAGCACCAGGATGAACCAATCCTTCTTCTTGTGAAGAAGGTATATAACGCATAGGAACCGGCACATCCCCAAAGTAATAATAAGTTCCCATACCAATTCCTAAAGTAAATAAAACAACTAAAACACGAAAAATCATTTCGTTTCCTCCTAAAAAATTTTTATTTTTATCAATCTAATTAACGCATTTAATATACGCTTTTTTTGAGTTTTAGTCAATAAGTAGTTTTTAAAATGTTTGATATTAAATCCAGGAAGACTGTTATTCGTTCAATCAGGTTGCGCTACGTCGCCTCATTCGCTAGAGCGAATGGCGACTTTGCTCAAAGGATTTCACTTAATAATAGTCTTCCTGGCTAAATAAAAAACCCTCTTAAATTAATAAGAGGGTGAAATTCAATCAAATAAACGTTGCCAAAACGAGCGTTGAGGCACATTTACTGGCAAATCGTAAACTCCTTTAAAAGCTTCAAACGCAGAAACAGCCACATCGAGTGACTCATGTTTTAAACATAGTTCATCACATAACATCATATTGCGATAACCAATGTCATACATCCACGCTAAATCAGCTAAATCAGAGCAAGATGGCACAGGTGAATTAACCATAGAAAGTAACATTCTTGATCCAGCACAAGCTTCGGGGTCGTTTTGTATAATCAATTTTAATGCCGCCATGATATCATGGGGCTTATCAACTTCTACAAAAAGATCGCCGCGCGCTGCAACCAAAGATAAATTGGATTCTTTACGAAAGTCTCTTGCGACATACTCAAGACCTTTTTTAGATTCAATCTTAAGCATTACTTGTGCATCTCGTCCAACTAATTCCCTAAACTCATCTACCATGCGCTGATTTTCTACATAAGACAAAAACCAGCGAGTAAATCCAGCCTCACGAACAGTTTGAATTTTCTTCAACTCTGACTCTGTAAAAACTGGTCCGGTAACCTTGAGACTAGGATGGCGAATATGAAGAGATTCTCCAGCTTTGACCATATATTTAGGTCCGCCGTCAAAAATTAATCTTCTTCCGCCTTCAGTAACCTTAGCTAACCGTGCCCAATCTTCTCCAGCTTTAAATAAAACCACTGTAGGAGTTTGAACACTAATAGAATGATTAAGGGTAATGTCCAAATAATTTGGATTAGGATGAAATTCTTCAACTCTTAGTTGCTGACCTTTAATATCAAAGTATAAAGGCGGAACAACTTTGGTTCGTTTAAGTATCGCAAGCTCATTGCCCAAAATCGAATGATCTATCATCGCACTATTGAGACGTATACCAGCCAGCCGATCATCTTCCGCAAAATACGGAAAATGATTGAAGCTGGGCCACAACGTAACCATTAATCTTAAAGGATTCATGTTTTTCTCCTTTATTTTTTAGATTAACGGCTCAGAAGTTTCGCCATCAATAGGACGGTGTAATGTGGATTTACCTGCATTGAGCAGTTTTTGCTCTCCACCTTGAAGATTATGGATAGTCGCCAAAGATTTATAAACCGTATCAACCTGCTTTTGAGTTTGACGACCCTCAATCTCTTTTTTAAACAAATCCACTTTACCCATCTCGACGGCAAGAATACCAAAAATTACATCAACGACACGCATTGGATCATTTAAAATAGCTATATGGTCCCCACCAACCAGCTTAGCCCATCTCATCATATTAGCTTTACTATCATGATCGAGCTGATCACTATTCATTCCACTAGACCCATAAGGCTTAAGAATATGATAAACAGCAAACTTTCTACGGAGTTCCGCAAAAACATCTTTTGTAGAAATTGCTTTCTCAAGCTCAACGCGGGCGTAATCTCGAGCTAAATCTGGAGTAATAGAATCAAAAGGGGCTTCGTCACCAATAAAAATACATATTGGCTTAATAGCATTTGGCATATGAACATTGCGAGCTAAATACAAAGCACCCAACTCATAAGTCTCACCGCCATTACCACCACCCAACTCTTCAATCATAAGCTCATTTTCAATTATCTTCTTAAGCTCAAGACCCGTCTCAAACGGACGAAGTTGATTAGCGTAACGCTCACCTTTATGAGCATCGCCGATTGCTCCAAACGCAATTGCAGAGTCTTTTCCAAGATAATATTCTCTTTCCTTGTCTAAATAAGGAAGCTTTGAAAAAATTGTCTTGGTCCATTCGCCCATAGAACCTGTTTGATCAGTTTCTATAACTAACGGATAAGCAACATCTGTTGTAATTGACTCTGGTAAAAGATCATGTAAAGTTTTACCTGCTGCTTTAGCATTGGCATAACTCCTTCCTGCTGTAGCGTCAAAGGCTTGATAAGCACTTTGAAAATTATGTCCTTTCCACGGACCGGGATCGTAATCACCTGCTTCTGACATATCTTTATATCTCCTTTTATATCTGTATTTTGTAATCTGAAATAAATTAAAATCCTGGGATTTTCTTCAACCCAGAAGATGTGCGACCAAAAGACTCAGTCCGAACATTTTTAATACTCTGACATAAATCTTCTCCTTTACCATTTTGATCAATCCAACAAGCGCGAGCTAATGGACTTTGACGAACCAATTTTTGGATAAATTCTTGAATTGGACCGGGAACATTTGATGGAATCCGCCTATTGGAAGCCGCATCAAGATCTCCGGTCAGAGCATAGAGCATGGTAATACCAAGACTATATAAATCTGACTGAGGAATTGGCGGTAAATCAGTTCTAGCTTCGGGCGGAGCAAAATACTCAGTATAGCCCTTACTTACAGACTTACTGGTTGGATTCTTCATACCTAAACCAAAATCAACCAAAACTGCCATATGCTTCTCTGGCTGAACAATAATATTGTTCGGCTTTATGTCGCCATGAACTACCCCATGGTGATGCATATAACTTAAAGCGTTCAAAACCCGCTCAGCAATCCAAGCAACGTGTTCTGCTTCTAACTTACCAACCTTTTCTATAATCTCAAGCAAAGTTGGTCCGGGAATATAACTCATTACCAACGCAACACTTCCATCTTTGCAGCGAATAAGATCGCGCATAGCGGGAAGGGCATAATGTCTTAAATCCCAAACATTTTTTGCTTCTTCAACTAAGACTTCTTCTGCAACTGCAGAAATTTGAAGACACTGCTTAATGCAAACCTTTTCCTTCAAAATCATATGCTCAGCAAGATAGGTTCTCCCTACTGCTCCTTGAGCAATAAATTTTTCAATTTTGTAGTTGCCGATAACTCCTTTAGTATCAGAGGATTCAGCGAGCTGCTTGTCGTATTCCTGCCTTTTATCTTTATCAGAAATAATTTCGTATGCCTGATTCAAGCGTCTAGCAATATCTTCATCACCAGCATTAGCAAGACCATTAGGCATATAAACCTTCATAAGCTCATGATAAGCTTTTTGAATTACCTCTGAACGAGCCCTTTGATCAACTTCAAGTAACTGATAATAATTGATTGTGGATTTTCCTGTACTATCCATATTTTCCTCCTCAATATATTTATAAGAACAATGTGGTTTTTAATAGTTAAACCAGCTTATGATTATGGCAATTATGTATTTCTATGTCAAACCAATCACTACTTGATTATTTAACAAATTTTCAGTAGAATTACTTAGTATCTTATTTATTTAAGTATAAGCGATTGGTTAAGGTATGTTTGGTAGCGATTTCCACTAGCTCAACTATGACTAGTTAACAAACATATCTTCACAGCACTTTCGGGAACTGGCTCAATTGGCTAGAGCACTCGGTTTGGGACCGAGAGGTTCCGGGTTCGAGTCCCGGGTTCCCGACCA
>CAYRJC010000066.1:0-4313 GCA_964424635.1 uncultured Candidatus Saccharibacteria bacterium
GCTTTCCAAAGACGCTCCAGTGGCAGAACGATATCAGCTTTATTTAAAACTAGCCTCAGAATATTACCCGATTGGGGAATTACAAAAATCTAAAGATTATTATAAAAAAGCTGCTGATTTTATTCCAAAGGAACCTTTGCCATGGTATTCTATGGCAAATGTAGAAGTAGCAATGCATGATTACAAGAATGCTCGTAAAGACATCGAGCAAGCAATTACTTTGGATCCTAAGAATCCAGATTATTGGAAGCTCAAAATTCAGATTGAAAGAACTTATTATGCAGCAACTGATGCTCAGCTAAAAGAGTTATATGGTATGGCTATAAATGCGTCTAAGAATCATCCAGATTTAATCTCCGCATATGCCAACTTCTTAGAAGAAAAGAATGATCTTGCAGGTTCGGTAGGGCAGTGGAAGCAGCTTATACAAATAAACCCTGAGGGTAAAGCTTTGTATGAAGCCGAGATTGAGCGAATTCAGAATAAACTTAAATAAGAGATAAAATTTTTTAAAACCAGTCTTTGCGACTGGTTTTTTATATTATTTAAATTACCTAATCTTGATATAAAATTTTTATATAGCCGGTTTTGAATTTTATTCAGTAAAAATTTATTTTTTGTTTTGTATAAAATAGGTTTTTATTTATCAGTAATTTGTTAAAATTGTTATGTTATAATTAATCCACTATGAATATGACAAAGATAACATTAAATAGTCTCGATTCTAAAATAAATACTATTGACTCTAAGATAGATAATTTAATACTGTTTTTAGGTGATAAGTTTGATGATATACAAGAAAAATTTAATGGTATAAATAATAGGTTGGTCAATTTAGAAAATGGCCAGGATCATATCCTAGGAGAACTAAAGACTTTAAATGAAGATAAAAAGGTTGGTGCATATAGGTCTCGAAGAATGGAATCATGGATAGAAAAAGCAGCAAAGAAAATTAATACACCATATAATCCATGAATATTTTCCCTTATATTTAAGGGGAAATTTGCGTTAAAGAATTGGATTTCCACAATTTATATTAGACAATTATTGACGGTATGTTATGATATTATCTATTTTACAAAATAGGTGCCTGAATGATTTAGGTGCATAGTAATTAAAATAGTTAATTAAATAATATGAGTAAATTTACTATGTTTTTAGGAAATAATTTCTTAGGTAAGCCAAGTAATTTAAACAAGGCGTCTTCATCTCTAATTAACAAGCTAACATTAATACTGTTAGTTTTTTTGTTGTTATCTTCAAGTTTTCCAAGTATTGTTTTTGCTGATGATTCCATCGATGTTTCTATTTCAGATCAACAATTGACTTCTAAGTCAGATTCAGAAATTATTCCAGAATTATCGCAGGATAATAATATTGAGGCTAATAAGGGTAATGAAACCTTAAATACTGAAGAGCAATTAGAACCACCAATTAATGAAGGAGAAAAAGATAAGAATACTGAGAATGCTATAAATCCTATTCCTTCACCTGTTCAATTTGATCAACCCCAATCAACACTAAAAAATAAATTGCAGAGTGATTTATCTAGCGGTGCTTTAATTTATTCTTATGATTTTGACTTACCTCAAGGTAGAAACGGATTAACTCCTTCATTATCACTATCATACAATAGTCAGAATTCTGGAGAGACTAGTTTGGTGGGTTATGGATGGAATATTTCAATTCCTTTTATAGAAAGACTTAATAAAACCGGAACAAATAATTTATATAATGAAAATTATTATACTAGCTCTTTAGATGGAGAGTTGAAAAGCATTAATAATTCTTCTTTTATTCCCCAAGTTGATAATGGTTCTTATAATTCTTATTTAAAAAATAATAATACATGGATTGTAAAAGATAAATCTGGATTGACTTATAAATATGGTTCAAGTCAATCATCCAGATTAGATAATGCTGCTGATAATAACAAAATTTTTAAATGGATGCTTGAAGAAACTATTGATAGTGATGGAAACAGTATCAAATATCAATATGCAAAAGAGTCAGGGCAAATTTATCCTTCAAAAATTTTATACACTATTAACGGCAGCGAAACTCCAGCCTATGAGGTAAATTTTGTTTTGGAAAACCGCACCGATGTTAACCTTAGTTATAAAACAGCCTTTTCTGTTAAAACAGAAAAAAGGATTAGTGATCTACAAATTAAATTTAGCGGTCAAACTTTAAAGACATATCATTTAAATTATGTTGTAGGAGATAATACCGCCCGTTCAATGCTTTCTAGTATTGCTCAATCCGGGATTGATGATAATGGTAATAGTACCACTTTGCCGCCGACTCAATTTGAATATTCACATAGTAGTGATTCTTGGCAATTTGACCCTGATGGTTGGTCAGCACCAAGGATCGGCGGTGGTGGTGATTTTGTTGGACTTCAAAAACCTAATACAGACGTATTGGATTTAAATGGAGATGGTTATCCTGATATTCAAAATTCTTATTTCCAAACTTCAACTCAGCAATGGAAAAATCATGTTTATATTAATAATGGACTGAATGGTTGGGTCTTTGCTTCTCAGTCAGAGCTTCCCGTTGCTCCTAATGTTCAAGAGGTCAGAGGGGGAGCTTATGGTGGTGTGTGGGACAATGGAGTAAGGTTTGTAGATTTGAATGGTGATCAATATACAGATATTCTACAGGCTCGTGATCAAGCTGAAGGGGGTATATACCGAGCGTGGTTAAGTAATCATGGGGTGGGTTGGACGGAAATTCCTAATTGGCAAAGGACTATAGGTATGACCTTAGGAGGTGGCCCTGAGGGTTATTCCGGTGGTAATATTACCGATTATAAGTTTAGAAGTTTGGATTTGAATGGTGATGGCTTGGTTGACTTGACCAGGTTATGCCCATCAGGGTGCAATGGTTCTTATGGATTAAGTGGTGTTCAGATTTCTAACGGTAATAGCTTTGATTCACTTTCTCAGAATTGGAATTTGCCGGTGGTGCAGGATTACCCTAGTAATGTATTTCCTGGAATTGATGATCGTAAGACCAAAGAATTAGATTTAAATGGCGATGGTCTAACTGATATTTTGAGTTCCTATAACGATAATCCTTTTTGGACTTATTTTCATAGGTTTACCTTTTTGAATACAGGTACCGGAAACTGGCAATCCAATATTGAATATAAGTCACCAGTTAATTTTAGTATTGCTGGAGCAAGTGATATGGATCAACCTAATGTAATGCCTGTTGATATAAATTCTGATGGGTTAATAGATCTAGTTTTTGATCCTGCTAAAAATGGATCGAGTTGGGTTGATCAAAATACTGGTATATCTTATCCTTACGGCACATATTTAAACACAGGAAATGGTTGGGTGTTTAAACCAAATTATAATTTACCTATAGATTCTCCTACATCTCCAACATTACAGCATGCCTTTAAAGAAACTGCATTTTTGGCTGATATGAATGGCGATGGGTTAATAGATATTGTTAGAGATGCATGTGGGAATAATCAAAACCGTAAATATTGTGTCTGGTATAAACAAGGCGAGAAGCCAGATTTGTTAAAAAAAGTAATTTCCGAAACAGGCGGCACTGTAGAGGCTGCATATAAATCATCGACTAGCTACAAAAATATTTCCGGGACCTTACTTAACCCAGATTTACCTGTTAATTTAACCACTGTTCAAAAATTATCTTATAATGATGGAAATGGTAATATTTGGGATAATCAATTTATTTATGAAGGGGGTAAATATTATTATGCCAATAATTTAGATAGAAAATTAGCTGGATTTGCTAAAGTCACAAGTATTGATGGGCAGGGTAATAAAACTATAATTTATTATCATCAAGGAGATAATACAAATATTGGTGAAGGAGAATTTGATGACCGACCTTCTAAGATTGGAAAACCATATCGCATAGAGGTTTATGATAATAGTGCAAATCTATATAAAAAAACTATTAATAAATGGGATAGTTTCGATAGGGGAAATGGTGCTGATTTTATTAAGTTAACTCAAACTATTTCTTATTCTTACGATGGTAATTCTACGCATAGAGATAGCGCAGAAACTTATTCGTATAATAACAACACTGGAAATGTAGTAAGCAAAATTCAATGGGGAGAGGTGGTTGGTGAAGACAATGGAAGCTTCGCTGATATTGGAGTTGATAAATTTAATACTAATATTTTATATGCTGTTGGTAGTACTTTTGGTGTAATAGGTTTGCCTAGTCAAGAAATAGTTATTGATCAAAATAATAATAAAGTTAAAGAGAAAAAGTACAGTTATGATAATCTTCCATGGGGAGTGGTTGAATCCGGAAACTTA
>CAYRJC010000067.1:0-4251 GCA_964424635.1 uncultured Candidatus Saccharibacteria bacterium
AAACAGTATCAAAAATCTAAGTACGCTGGAGAAACTAATACTACTCGTATTTTAGATATTGCAGAGCGTGGTGGCTATCGTAATTATTCTTATGAATATCCAGGAAAGCTTGTTACTTTAGAATTAGGAACTCCAACTATTCAGTTAGTAAAAATGTATTACAGCAGTAATCCGAATCAGCAAGGTGAAGAGTTATATCTTCCCGCATATGTATTTCCAATCAATAATGCAGAAAAGAATAATTATTGGCGAAAGAATGTAATTGTGCCATTAGTTCGTGATATTCTGGATAATGAAAATCCACAATATCCACAACCAATGCCTGTAGATGTTAGTCAGACTCCTGCTAGTGAACCAGCTGTGTTACCAGCTTCTACTGATGTCCCTAGTGCTCAATAATAAATAAAATAAAAACCGCTCGTATAAAACCGAGCGGTTTGTTTTTTTATTCAAGCTCAAAGGCTTCCGGAAGAAGGTCTCCTATTGTGTAAATATTACCTTCACCTTTTAAATCTAATATATAGATTGGTATATTTTTATTTCCTCCAGAAAATTCCCAAATTCTTTGTCTGCAGTCTCCGCAGCAGATTCCTTTGTTTTCAGTTACGCAAGCTAAGGCTTTAATTTTTTTACCGTGATTGACTATCATGTTGCCGATTGCTACAGCTTCCGCATGAGTCCCGGTATAGGCTCCATTTTCTACATTACAGCCTTGGTGTATATTACCATTTTCGTCCAAGATAGATGCTCCGACAAAATAATTTGAGTAAGGAGCATAAGCGCGATCCCTAGCTTCTGTAGCTGCTTTAAAAAGTTTTGATTGCTCATGGGTAATTTTTTTAGAATCTATTTCTTTTTTATCCATTTTATTCCTCCATTTAAATTTATATCTAGCTAGTATAGATTTTTTAATCACGGATGTCAATCACCGATTTGGTGCAGAAAATATAACATAATAATCACATATGCATCGTATTAAAGCTCAGTTTTTGAGCAATAAAAAACACCAGCAATTGCTGGTGAGTATTTAGCAGCTATGTATTAGCTTTATTCTGTAAATCCACACAATCAATTTTTAAAAGTTTTGCTCCCAAACCTGGAAATTCAATTACGCGTTCGATGGTGATTTCTATTAGTGTATTTCTTTTCATTTCTTTTAAGGTTTGTTGCAATTCTTCGTCCTCGACCTTAATTGTCGCTGGTATCCACTTTTCATAATTGCTGTTTTTTGTATTAGCAGTGTGGTCAAAGAACATTGTATTAGATGTCGTATTCGTAAACCCGCAAAACTTTCCGGTTACGGTGAATGTTTTTGGGTGTTTTTCTTCCCGCTTGTTCATTAATATTCAGTCCTCCTCAGAAATTATATTAAATTAAAATTACTTGTAGCTAAAGAATATTAACATTAAAGCTAATTCATTTCAAGGCTTAGTATGAAATTTATTGGACTTTGTTTTTATATGATATAAAAGTTAAACTACAATGCTATACTACGTATATGGAATCAAATTTACAAAAAGCAATTTTTGGCGGTGGATGTTTTTGGTGTACAGAAGCGATATTTAGAAAACTTCGGGGTGTGAAATCAGTAACACCAGGTTATGCAGGTGGACATACTCAAAACCCAACCTACTATGAAGTAGCGGGAAAGGGTACAGGTCATGCTGAGGTTATTCAGTTTGAATATGATCCTGCTCAGATATCTTATCGAGACTTATTAGAGGTGTTTTTTGCAACCCATGATCCGACCACTTTGAATCAGCAAGGTTATGACAAGGGGCCAGAATATCGATCGTTAATTTTATATTTTACAGAAGAGCAAAAAACAGAAGCGGAAAATATTATTAAAGAATTAACAGATGCCGGTGCTTATCAGGATCCGATAGTCACAACTGTAGAGCCTTTGGTGAAGTTTTATGAAGCAGAACAAGAGCATAAAAATTTTTACGAAAACAACCCCAACTCTCCTTACTGTCAGGTTATAATCAATCCGAAGATTAAAAAATTCAAAGAAAAGTTTGCATCATTAATACAGGAATAATATTATGAATAAAATGACAAAAACTGATGAGGAGTGGAAGAAGGATTTAACTCCTGAGCAGTATAAAATATTAAGAGAGAGCGGAACAGAGGCGCCTTTTACTGGTGAGCTATTAGACAATAAGGAAGAAGGCGTTTATAAATGTGCAGCATGTGGGCAACAGCTTTTTGATTCTGGTACTAAGTTTGATTCTGGAACAGGATGGCCTTCATTTACTGATCCAAGTAATCTAGAGTATGTAGAATTAAAAGATGATTATAGCTACATGGGAATT
Organism: uncultured Candidatus Saccharibacteria bacterium; assembly: GCA_964424635.1. Lineage (GTDB taxonomy): Bacteria > Patescibacteriota > Doudnabacteria > UBA920 > UBA920 > UBA920. Next base: position 2,316 of record CAYRJC010000067.1, read on the forward strand.
CATCAAACAGAAGTTACTTGCAAGCGTTGTGGTTCTCATTTGGGTCATGTTTACGATGATGGTCCAAGAGATAAAGGCGGTAAGCGATACTGTATTAATTCTTGCGCATTAAATTTTCAAAAGAAATAATTAAAAGCGAATCCGTATTTGGATTCGCTTGTTCTTTTTTCAATTTTTGTTTATCAATAAAGATTATAGTGTGGCTTGTTTCTTGTAATTTTTATTTTATCCACACAAATCTTTGATGTCTGGTAAAACATTTCCTTGTGATTCTTGGAAATCTATCCATTTTTTACAATAAGATAATATTTCTGTTTTACACATATTAAATTTCCCTAGCTTAAATAATCCCTTTTCAGGTTCAGGTAATAGATTCTCAATAGTTTTAAGTAGGTCATCCCAACAATTGTCATTGCCTCTAGTACTTAGAGTTGCGATTGCTTTTTTGGCTTCAATTCTTCTTTGCATATACTGCTGTCTAAGTTCTTCAATAGATAATTCTTCAATATCTTTATCTATTAATAGATTAGATTTTTCTTTTTTTGAAGAAAAGCCTTCACCTTTTTTTGGATTTTTAGTTATTTTTTCCATATATCCTCCTAATGTACTTATGGTATCTAATCATTATGATATAATCAATAGGTTAATATTAATTTTTCAAATATAAATGAACGATTTACAAACAGTATTTGCTCGAATCAAAGAAACTAAACAAAAGCAAAAAGAAATTCGTCGAATTTATAAAGATTCTTTAGATCAAAACAGAGAATATCAGGATTTGATTGAAAAATTAGATGCAATGAAAGCCCGCAAGAAATCTATTGAATCTGATATAAAGGCAGAACTGCAAAGCGATTTCCAAAAACTTGATGCTTATAAAATGCATATTCAAAATGATAATGAACTGATGTCTGATTTGGCATTGAATCAATTGATGTCAGGGGAAACTGTTGAAATTGTAGATGAAAATGATCAAAAATATGAACCAGTCTTTACAGTTAAATTTAAAAAAGCCTAGTTTGATAGCAGGCGATAAAACTGACTCCAAAATTTATGTCCCATTGAATATTTTTCGGCTTCAAGTTTTGCAATTAGTTCAAAATTATTGTTTTGAAATCGGAGTAAATTACAAACAGTTAAAGTTTCGATCTATGACTAGTAGGTGGGGGACTTGCTCAACCAAAGGCGTTATTACAATCAATACTAAGTTAAAAAATTTACCTATAGAAATAACGCAGTTTGTGGTATATCACGAATGTCTGCATTTAATTCATATGAATCATGGGGTAAATTTTCAAAAGCGGATATTAAAAAAATTTCCCAACAAAAAAGAGCTTGAGAATCAACTCAAACTTTTTGGTTTATCAGAGTTATAATTTACTTGGCAATAAATGTGCTAGAGGAATTTCTGCCTTCGACTAACGTGTCTTTGGAAATATTAAATTTTTTATCACCATCATCAGCATAGATTAAAGCAGTATAGTCTATACTAGAATCTAAAGGATCTTTTATTGTGATCTCTAAATCTTGCTTTGCCCCGGCTGTAAGTAATTTACTAGATCCTAGGACCTGATTTAGTTTACCGCTAGGTCCTGGAATTACAATCACAATAAAACCTGGTTTGCTTAGATTTGCATTATCGATTGTTACGGATTTGCTATTGTTGGGTTGGGTGCTTACAGAAATTGTATCGTTGCTAGTAAGTTGGTTGGTAGCTGGTGTTGTATTCGTTGGATTTTCTAAGGTTGTTTGAGTGTTTGCAGAATTTTGAGAATTATCGTAAGTCGGAGCTGTTACTTGATGGTCTTTGGTGAAAAACCAGATTAACCCGACAATCAATATAATAGCGATAATTCCTTCCCAGATATATTTTTGTTTCATTTTTTTAATGTTAATAACCTTTGCTTAGATTATACCACTTTTTTGTTCTACCTAC
>CAYRJC010000068.1:0-4199 GCA_964424635.1 uncultured Candidatus Saccharibacteria bacterium
GTTGGTGTGAAGAAAGACGAATTGATGACATTAAATAACGCTTTGCTTCAAAACGGTATAGATATTGATCAAGACTCATTAAATCCTGATTCATGGTCATTTGAGACAGATGAGGTTTCTCATATGCGGAAGAAATTGCAAGGATTCAAGTCTATTAGAAGTCAATATGGTAAGTGTTTATATGGAATTAAAACGGGTTACAATGAGGCTTTTATTATTGATTCGGTAAAAAAGAAGGAGATAGAAAGTAAAGATCCTAAGAGTTCTGAACTGATTAAGCCTTTTTTGGAGGGTAAGGATATATCTAAATGGAGTTCAGGTAATGTTGGGAAGTATTTGATTTTCACAAGAAGAGGTGTGGATATTAATCAATATCCTGCTGTCAAAGAATATTTAGAGCAATACAGACAGTATTTAACTCCGAGAAATGAGCCTAATTTGAAGGTTGGTCGTAAACCAGGTAAATATGAGTGGTACGAGATTCAGGATTCTGTAGAGTATTATAAAAAATTTGAAGAGGGAAAAATAACGTGGCCGAATCTCCAGTCTAGTAATAAGTTTTGTTGGGATGGAGGAGTTTATTACATTAATGCTCCAGCTGTTATATTGCCAAATCAGAGTAAGTGGTTGCTGGGTGTTCTTAACTCTAATGTTGTTTGGTTTTTCTTGCTTGGGATTTGTGCGAAAAGGAGTGGGGGGTTTATTGAGGTAAAACCGCAGTATTTTGAGCAGATCCCTGTTCCAGAGATAACTGACTCAGACAAGAGTAGGCTTGATGTTTTGGTTGATGAAATAGTCAATTTGAATGCAGAGATTTTAACCTCAACGTGCAATTTCAAGGAGCTTATAAAACATGAATTTGCAGTCTCAGTTTTGCCAAGAAAAATAGATAAGTTTTGGGAGTTAGATTTTGATATGTTTTTGAAGTCTATGAAAATTAATAGCCAGAAACTATCAATGGTGAAGAAGGATGAATTAATGCAGTTTTTTAATCAGTATAAGCTTAAATTGACCTCTTTATGCGATAAGTTGAGTGCTTTAGAGGCGAAAGTGAATAGTTTGGTGTATGGCTTGTATGGTCTTACGAATGAGGAAATAGCGTTATTGGAACTGAATTCGTTGCAGTCCAAGTCCAAATAATTTCGGTAATAAATATATGGCAAGAGAATTTGAAAATTTAGAGTTGGTTTTGGCTATAAGTTTGAGGTTGGGGGTGGTTGATGCTAATAACTTTCAAGGAGGCTATTTTGTGTATACCCCTTATGAGCTGAATAAGCTTGATTACAGGCAAGATAGTGAGTACCTGAAGTTTGAGGAGTTCATTGATCAAGGCATAATCAATGATGCTTATGTAGAGTTTTATAAATCTTCAAAGGAGAATGAATTATTGGCTAAAAAGAAATGGCCGAAGGGTGGTGGTGAAAAAGTTATTGATTATATCAACAAGAGTTTTAAGGAGTATGAAGATGGGGGAGTATTGGTCTTTTTGAAAATTGATACTAAAAAACTGAATAGATTCATAGATGACTATTTGAAGGATTGGCAAGAAGGCAACTTTTATTCAGATTCAATAAACCTCTATAGGCCATCAAAACAATTGAAAGCTGTGGTTTCTGAATTGATAACTGAGTTGGAAGAGTACTCGGATAAGCATTTTTTGTTTTGTCCCAAGTTTGATGGGGTTGTTGATTCTTTAGGTGTATTTCTGTTTTTAGAGAAAAGAGGGCTTATTCAAATTGTTGAGGTAAAAGACAGTGGGAATGGTTTAGATTCGGTTAATAATCGGTTGGGTATTAGAATTGATGTTAGCAATGGCTTCTATCAGGCCTTCAGTAAAGAGTTTGATGATTTAGAGTACTATGACTTTATAATCAACAAGGATAAATTTCTTAAGAGAATCATATATCAAAGTCCAAGGAAGCTTGTGTATGATTCTAAAAAACATGAAGTAAATAGTGGTGGTGTGCCGAGCTTATTGCTAGCGAAGGCAAGTGTTAATCATGGGGAGGTGGATTTGAAGGATCTGATTAGAGATTCTGGAGAATTAGAGGATAAGGTATTGAAGGCATTAAATAATTTTAGGCGCTCATTGCGAAGTAAATTTGGATTTTCAGAAGATGAGGCTTTTGTAGTTAAACGTGGTGATAAGCTGATTTTTGATATGGATCTATTTTACTTCTTGCCTAAAAAAGCTCAAATAAGTCTTTGAGGAGCTAAAAAAATCCTAAAACAGGTCTGATATAAGCTTTTGTCTTGTGTAAGACTTTGGGCATGGATAAAAAGCTCTCAAGCCATATTGCTAAAATTCAGATCTCATCATCAACTGAGCTTGAATTGAGGTGTTTTTTTCCTGATGAAAATCCAGATGGAGCTATACAGGATATTACTAGGACACTTCAGTATGTAGGTGTTTTTGATAATTTGTAACCATATTTGAAAATATCTTGAAAAGGGTATACTGAGCTTGTTATACCTAAGATATTAAATATGGCTGAGATATTTAAGAATGTTGATAGTCAGAGGAAAGTTGCAATTTATATCCGTGTTTCAACCGCTGAGCAAAAGATAGATGGATACAGTTTAGAGGCTCAAAGAAAAAAGCTTATAAGTTATGTTGAAGCAAATAAGACGGCGGGCTATATAACAAAGAATGAGTGGATTTTTACCGATACTCATACTGGTAGTGATTTGAATAGGGATGCTCTCTTGAAGCTTAGAAAAATGGTTAGGGAAAAGAAGTTTGATGCAGTCTTGGTTTGGAAGATTGATAGGCTTTCTAGGTCCCTTAAACATTTGCTGACTATATTTGAAGAGTTTGAACAGAATGAGGTTAGCTTTATCTCAGTACAGGAGAATATTGATTTTAAAGGTCCTATTGGAAAGCTTATTTTCCAGATTTTTGGAGCTATAGCTCAGTTTGAAAGAGAGTTGATTAAGGGGAGGACTTTGATGGGTAAAATTGCTTCAGCTGAATTAGGTAACTTTACTGGCTCTCAAATTCCATATGGTTATAGGCCCATAGCAAATAAAAGTGGTAGAGGAAAAAAACTTCAAATTATTCCTGAAGAGAAGGCTTGGGTAGAAAAGATTTTTGAGTGGTATGTCTATGAAGACATGGGGTTTGGTGAGGTTGCTACAAAGTTAAACAAACTTAAAGTTCCGAAAGGTCAACATATGAAGATCAAGGTTTCTAACTTTAGATGGACTGATGACATGGTTAGCAAAATTGTTAAAAATACTCTGTATAAGGGCGAATATGTTGCAAATAGGAAGGAGGATAACGGTAACTTTTTGCCAGAGGATCAATGGACTGTGGTTAGTATTCCTGCTTGTGTTTCAGAATATATTTTCATTCAAGCTCAGTCAGTTAGAGGTAAGCGTAAGGCATCTAATGCAACTCAGCGAATTTATGTTTTGGCTGGAAAAATGAAGGATAAGACCTTTGACCCTCCAAGGAGTTTTGTCGGCTGTAAAAGGCATAAGGGAGGGCTTAGTTATAGAAGAAAGCAGTTTACGGATTCAAGTGGTGTATATCATTCGGTGTTTGAGTTGCCTGCTTTGCAGATAGAGGAGTATGTCATGGATAAGATTAATCAGGCTTTAAAAGATCCAGAAGTGTTCATAGAAGAATATTTGTCTAAAGAGTATTCAGATAAAACTAGGGTTCAAAAATTGGAGGAGGAGCTAGATAATTATAAAGAGAACAAGATTAACCAAGAGATAGCTTTGGCTAGGATAGAGCAGGCTTATGAGAATGGCACTTATAGTGAAGAGCAATTGTCTGAAAAAAGTGCACGAATTAACAGAGAAATATCACAAGTAGAAAACTCTATTCAGGTTAATGAGGATGAATTGAGGTTAATTGGGTCTGTAAATGTTGAAGTGGAGAAACTTAGAGAAGCTTCTAAACAGGTTAAATATAAGCTTGAAAACCTATCTAGGAAGCAGCAAAAGATTCTTGTTGATTTGTTTGTGGATAGGATTGAAATGTATAAGAGCAAGGAAGGAAGAAAGTCAAAAATCTATGCTGATGTTCATTTCAGGTTCAACCCTGACAAGTTTAATGGACCTTCCCAGAAGGGTTGGACCCGAAAAGATCCAATTGAAGAGCTTAATGGCGATTCAAACAATAAAATGCTTTGTAATGGAGCCACAGACGGGAATCAAACCCGTGACCTCACCCTTACCATGGGTGCGCT
>CAYRJC010000069.1:0-4003 GCA_964424635.1 uncultured Candidatus Saccharibacteria bacterium
AAAATCATCACTGCTTCGAATCAGATTATATGTCTCCCCTGTCTCTTTTTTATTTTTTGATTCATTTAGAGAATTGCTTTTTGCCAAACCCTTTGATTGTACACTGCCCACCTTTTTCATTTTAACTTCAGCATAATGACCAGTGGCCATAAAATCAAAGCCATGCTTTATCGCCCAGTTATACAATAATTTAAATTTTATTTCTTTATTGCACATTACGTCTGGATTTGGAGTCCGGCCAGCGCTATATTCTGTAAAAAAATAATCCATTACATTCTTTTTATATTCTTTTTCAAAATTCAAAGTATGCATAGGTATTCCTAAAAACGCCGCCACACGGAGCGCATCCTGACGATCTGTTAACCAAGGACATTCGTCATATTTAAGACCATTGGTTGATGACCAATTTTTCATAAATGCAGCCTCAACTTGATATCCTTGCTGGATTAATTTCCATGCCGAAACCGCGGAATCAATTCCGCCTGACAAAGCTATTAAAACTCTATTTTTATTAGAATTTTTGGCTGTTTTGGTCATTTTAATGCTTTTACTGAATATATTGACATTTTTGCTATTTTATGATATAATATCATTAGTTTTAAAAATCTACTTGGAGTGGCTATGCCGCCGGGAAAATTCACAAAATCGGTAATCGACTTTTTTGCATCCCCATTTACAAAAAATGGAAACAGCGTCGAACATCGCCTGACGAAAGTGGAAGTTAATCAGTATGTCGAAAGAACAGAAAGAATTGTTTCTCGGAGCTATTCAAAAATTGAAGTTAAAATTTATGAACAGGCTTCAAATCCCGATCTGCAAAAAATTGTAAAATTCTACAATGATCTGAAAGGACATGAACGAGAAATAAAGGATGAAGAAGAAGGATACATAGATAGTCGCCTAATCTTAACTTCTACAAATGAAAGCTTAAACAGCAACGGAACTGGAGGAATTGGTTACATACACAAACTTACTCATTTGAACAAAGTAAAGGATGAAAAAAATAACATAACGTTAAAAGTAATACGGTATGGAAACAAAATAATCATACTAACTAATGGAAGTGAGGATTATTCTGTTACTATTTTAGATGATCCAGTGTTCAGCCATAGGAATTTAAAAAGAACTGATTTCCTTCAAGTGATCTGGACTAAGGTCAAATAATTTAAAGTTAGATATTCAGCAAGACTTGTCTTGCAAAAGCGACAAAGAAATTACTCTGTCGCTTTTTATTTTTGACTATCCACTACCCCATCATGCTGCCAAATTTACTCTGCAACATTTTTTTATGCTTCTTATTAAGATCTTCGATTGCTTCACGGATATTGCGAGCAATATCTCCCCTATCACCAACGATAGAATCATCAACCTTAACGCTTTTAACATTTTGGTTTCCGTCGATAATAATTTCAATTTTAGAACCACTAGACTTCCCTATTACCTCTTCTCCGCCAAGCATTAATTCGATTTGCTTAGCTTGCTTTCGCATCTCGTTTACATCTTTAAGTTTATCAAATATACCCATTTAAATTTCTATTAATTATTTTGCTTCATATTATAGAGCCATGGCTCACTTACTCAACTGTCCCTGTTCACTTTTTATATGATCAAATAACATACGAAGCATGCTACCGAAAGAGATCAATAACAAAATGAAGAAGAATAACCCGCCGATAACCGGCACAAGCATTATTATAGACAACGCTACTATACCAATCAAGAGTGACTGCCAGTCAACTATTGGTTCTTGATTTTCAGACTTTTTAGTCAATTTTTTTATGATCCAGCTTCCGACAAATACAGAACTAGTCAATGCAGCAAACATTAACAATAATAACCAAACCAAGAAAGCTGTTATCGCTATATACATTCCTAAGAATGTAAAGAGAATTACAATTCCTACAATTGGAGCAACAAATAACACTAAAGCCCCGATTCCTAAGTTGAGCCAAGGTCGATCACAAATTTTAGCAACAGCTATTCGCGAAGTGCGAGGGAATAATCTCATCAATAACAATCCCGCTAAAAGCATTGCCAAAACTTTTACCACAAAAACAATTGTAAATATACTAGCGATTACATTACCTGCATGACCACCGCGGTGATGTTCTACTTTCTGAAAATCAACTTCCCCTAATCTGGCACCTTCTGATACATTCGCTTCGCGAGTCGCGTGATAAGAGATTTTTTTAATATCTGCTTTAGAACCGATGATTAATTCTTGATCAACTCTTGCGATTACATCACCCTCAATTTTACTGTTTAAAGTTAAGACTCCGCCCTGTATTTTTACAGATCCCACAACCGGAGCGTCTATGGTCAGGCTACCACCTGTAATTGCCAAGTCACGACCCACAGAAGCTTTTTCTGTTAAAAGTACTGTACCTCCGGCAACCAAAACATCCCCTGCTACCGGACCATTAATAGTAACTGTACCACCCGCTATTCGGACATCCCCGCCAACTTTACCATTCAAAATAACGGTACCGCCAGCTATAACAGCGTCTTGCTCAACAGAACCTTCCACTGTAACCGTACCCCCCGCACTATATAAATCTCCAGTGATATTACTGTTTACTAGTACAGTACCGCCTGCAGTATAAGCATTATGATGAGTGTCATTAGTTGATAGAGTTACATTACCGTTATTACTATCAGCTGGGATGAATTCTGCGGCCAAAGCAATAGGAAAAACTTGCGCCAACCCAATTACCATAAACAGTCCCAACAATCCAGACACTAGGAATCTAGAAGTCAATTTAGAAAACATAGGTTTAAAAATTTAATTATGTGCGTTTATTATACTATTTTTTAACTTCCAATGATAGCTCACAATGACCGCTATATATAGTTAAAAACTTAAAATAATTTTCTAGAGTTATCGATTATATCCTTAGAAGTTGATTTTTTAGAAGACTTAGCATTGTCACCTGCCCCTAATTTTGCTTTTGCACGATCCCAAGACGTCTGTGATAGTCCGGTCTTTTTACTTTTCTCTAATTCGCTACGGACATTCCACCACATGCAATATTCACATTCACTTCCAGAAGGAGGAAGATCATTACTTTCTAAACATTTTTTTATTTCCAAAATAACTCCCTCTACCCAATTATCGCTGCCGGTATAAGGGATTAATACAACATCAAATTCAATAACTTTATCAAATGAATCTTGATTAGCACGGCCTGTGCAATACACAAAATAACCGGTATCAGAAACTGTTAAATTATTTTTTCGAAGTAGCCACTGATATATCTCCATTTGCTTTCGGTAAGCATTGTCCCATAAACCATCCAACTCTTTTTTAGGCTGATCTTTGGCTGTGGCTTTGTAGTCCACCACTATATACTCCCCTGTTCTCGGATTAATCCATAGATCATCTATTGCTCCGGAAATTGTCATTTGAGTTTCTGGATGAAAATACATTACTCCTTCAAAATTCTCGCGCCAAGTATTTAATTTTTCATGTTGGGCAGGGATAGCTTCTATTTTGAATTCTTCTTGAAAGGGATGAGCCTTACCGTCTCTGCGATAACTATCAAATTCATTCTTAAGCTGAGTATCTACTGCGGTATTAATCAAAAAAGACGGCATCGATGGCCGCTTTGCCCCAAGTTTATTATCTATATAAAAACAGCGCTGACAATTAGTGAATAGCTCTATCTTGGAACGACTAAGCTTCCAATTATTGCCGCCATAATTCCAGTTACTGGAACGCTTTGGGTTATACCTTGAAGTGTATTGAGAGTTAAACTGAGCCATGAATCAAATTAATCTAAATTAATTATAGATGAATTATATCACAGCAAAAAAGCTTTTCTATTGCCAAAATGCTGAATTTTGAATATAATACTGAGGTTACAAGCAACAACTTTTTATATTAATGGGGTATCGCCAAGTGGTAAGGCAGCGGCTTTTGGTGCCGCCATTCGTAGGTTCGAATCCTACTACCCCAGCCAACTCGTGCTAGCACGAGACCCATATAAAAAACCGCCAAAAAGGC
>CAYRJC010000070.1:0-3881 GCA_964424635.1 uncultured Candidatus Saccharibacteria bacterium
GCAGTTATCCGAATCAACTCCGCGCCCTCGCAACGCCAAGACCTTTCCATGATGGCAGACGTTACCCGCCCGATTGAAATTGCGGGGCAGGGCAAGGGCTATTACTCCAAGGACGGACGCTCTGCGATTATCAACGGGCAGCAAGTGACGCTCGGCTATAACCGCGAAGCAACTCAAGCCAACCAAGACCGCGCTTTGAAGATGCGCGAAAAGGAAGCGGACATTGCCCGCACAATGGGTCAGATTGAACTCGACAAAGAAAAGTTGAATCAGGCGCGGCAACCGGCAGGGATGCCCGCCCCGCCATCCGGCTACCAGTGGAACGCTGACGGCTCGCTTACGTCTATCAAGGGTGGGCCAGCCGACCAAGCCAACAAGCCAACCACAGAGGACGAAAAGAAGTCAGCCGGTTACGCTATCCGCATGGAAGGTGCATTGAAGGCAATGGAAACTCTTGGTAAAGAAAACCCAGACGCGGTAAAGCCGGGGGTTATGGCAAGCGTTGCCGGTTCGTTGCCGGGGGTGGGTGGAATGCTGGAGAACTGGGCGAACTCGCCCGCCCGCAGACAAATTGAAGGCGCACAGCTAGACGCCCTAGACGCGGCTCTTACGCTGGCTACCGGCGCGGCCTACACAAAAGAACAACTTAAAAACCTGTCTAAAGCGTACTTCCCGCAAATCAATGACGATCCTGCCACGATTGAGGACAAGAAAGCTCGCCTTGAAAGCGTCATTCAAACGGCGCGAATTAGAGCGGGCGGCGCGGCAAAGTTTATTGACCCCGTTGTAAACGGCGGGAAGCAGTCAGCCAAACCACAAGAAACGCAGCCAATGCCGACCAACAAATCTGCGCTTATGCCGGGGGTTGTTTACCGCACCCCAAAAGGCGTAGCGATGTGGGACGGCGCTAATTTTGTGAGTCAATAAATGGCAACCTTTAGTTTTGAAGATGCGTTGAATCCAAAGGCGGGCGGCTCGTTTTCGTTTGAGGACGCTACGCGGCAGACTCCGCTAAGGGACACCAACACCGAACTAAGCGTAGCTGAGAAAATCGCGCTGATGTTCAGCAAGGCTAATCCTGGCGCTGCGACCATGCTTGACTCGGCGGCTGGCCCCGCTCGGCAGATTGCAATGGGCATGGCCGATCCGTCTGTGGGTGCTTTTCAATTGGGCGCAAACTTGATTGGACAAGGCGACAAGGTAAACCAAGCCATCGCCGACAAAGAGAAAGCCTATGAGGAACAGCGGTTGGGGCGCGGATCTACGGGATTTGATGCGTTGCGTACCCTTGGCAATGTGGCAAGTCCTGTCAACCTACTGGGTGCGGCGGGCTTGGCGAAGTTCGCCCCTCAAGCCATTAGCGCCACTACGGGCCTTGGTCGTGCGGCTGCGGGCGCTGGTATCGGCGCGGCATCGGGGGCGCTAGAACCCGTAACAGATGCGTCTAAAGGCTATGCGGGCGAGAAGTTCAAGCAAGTCGGCATCGGTACTGTTGGTGGCGCGTTACTGGCTCCTGTCGCTGGCAAACTCGGTGACGTAGCAGCGCGGTACTTTGCCAAGGACGCGCCGGAAGTTGCGCTGGCAAAAGCAACGCAGCAAGTGGATGCCAGCATTGAGCGGGCGCTAAGAGAGACAAACCAAAACATTGCAGACATTCCAGCAACGCAACTTGAAAAGCTGCGAATGGACGTAGCCGACGCATTGATGGCTGGGAAAAAGCTAGACCCTGCCGCGCTGCTTCGCGCATCCGATTTTGAGTCATTGGGCATGAAGTACACAACGGGACAGGTTACCCGCGACCCAATGCAGTTTGCGCTTGAGCAGAACCTAAAGCCGCTTGCGGGGGTTGGTGAGCCTTTGACCGCTCGATATAACTCGCAAAGCAGCACGCTACAACAACTTCTCGGCAATCCAGCCCAAGGCGCTTCCAATGAGTATGTGGCTGGTCAAAAACTGTCCGAAGCACTCAAGAACACAGACGAGATTCTGCGCCGTCATGTAAGCGGCTTGTACGGCGAAGCCCGCGCCTCTGCCGGCAAAGACTTGGAGATTCCGCTGCAAGGGCTGGCCCAAGACTACGCACGGATCGTGGGGGACTTTGGGGATAAGGTTCCTTCTGCAATCCGTTCCAAGTTCGCGCAGTTGGGGCTTGATCCGGCTTCCCCGTCCAATCAGAAAAAGCTGTTCACAATGCAAGACGCGGACAGCCTGCTTAAAAACATCAACGCGCTAGACCCCGGATTTTCTGACAAAGCAACCTCTAACGCCTTGTCTGAACTTCGCTCTGCCATCAAGGGCGCGGTCACTTCCGTTGATGAGAAAGGTGGGCCGTTTGCTGGTGCGGTAAAGGCTGCTTCTGGTCGATTCAAAATGCATGAAGCAGTACCAGCGCTTAAAGCTGCGGCAGAAGGATCGGTTGCCCCAGATGAGTTTGTGCGGCGATTTATTGTCAACGCCAAAAATACCGACGAGGTTAAGGGGCTTGCAAAGATTCTAAAAGACGCAGCCCCAGACGCTTTTGAAGAAGCGCGAAAGCAAATGGCGGCAACCCTGCAACGCGCAGCCTTTGGGGAAAACATAGCCGGGGATATGGCGTTTTCAGCCGAACGGTATATGAAAACGATTAGGCGAATTGGCCCAGATCGGCTGTCAGCGTTCTTTACGCCGGAAGAGGTGCAAAAGTTTATGACCGCTGGCCGCGTTGCCGCCTATAAGAACCAAGCGCCCGCAGATGCCGTGGTGAACCGCTCCGGTACGTCAGCCGCCCTTATCAACCTTCTCAACAAACTTCCCGGTGGCGGGGCCGCTACCAGTGTCGCTAAGTCGGTGGCTGGTTCCATCCAAAATGGGGCCAATGTCCGCAATGCGCTCTCCGGCATCGTACCGACTGAGGCCGCTACCCTCAACGAAGGGCAAAACGCGCTCCTGCGGTACTTCCTCCTTGGGGGGGGTGTCGTCGGGGGCGCTGGTCTTGCGGGGGCGGTAGGAAAGTAAGAAAGCGTAAAGCAGTACGCCGACAACCCCCGCGAGTGCTTTAACTAGGTACTCCATATCCACATCATACACCCGCCCTAAAAAGCGGGTTTTTTTATGCTTATCCAACAGCCGCCCAAAAAGACTGCCGACCAGTTTGACGACTACATGACGCGGTTTTGGAAGGCGTCATTCCCAACGGAAAACATCGTCACGGAAACGGCGGCAACTCGGACTGTTGCACTGACAGACCGCTACATCATCTGCAACCGTGCGGGGACGGTAACACTTACGTTACCCGCTGCGGCGACATATCCCGGCTACGAGTTCACGGTGAAAACGATAACCGCCAATACCGTTGTGTCGGCATCGTCAAACGTGGTGCCGGTAACAAGCGCAACAGCGGGAACGGCAATTCTGGCGGCGACGGCTGGAAGGTGGGCAGACCTGCGTTCAGACGGAACTAATTGGGTAATTGTGAGGGCGGGATGACGAAATTATTTGAATGGCTGGAAACCCGCCTGGACGAAGGCGGCTGGGTACGTCGCGTTTTCCTTTACGTCATGTTGGTTATGACTTGGAAGGCGTTTGTGTGGGGGACGATCTTTGCTGCTGAGTCAACGCTTGCGGGCGTGGATCGCGCTGCGGTAATTGCCGCTGTAACAGCCCCTGTTTGTGCGCTGATGAAGTACGTATTTGAGGCTTACGCGGAGTCGCGCAAATGAATCAGGCCGGAATTGACCTCATCAAGCAATTTGAAGGCTGCAAGCTGAAAGCCTACCGCGATATTGTCGGGGTGCTAACTATCGGCTACGGGGCCACAGGCGACGACGTAACCGAAGGTCTGGAGATCACCCAAGAAGAAGCCGACAAACGCCTCCTAGCCGACATAGAACAGTTTGAACGCG
>CAYRJC010000071.1:0-3568 GCA_964424635.1 uncultured Candidatus Saccharibacteria bacterium
GGTCTACTAGCTTTAAATTTAATTTTGAAAATATATTGTTAATCAATATTGGACTTGCGACTATCTGGTTGTTGGCTTACGGGGTATTTGATGTTACTATTTTAAATGAACGCGTACTGCTTTATTTGATGGTTATTATAGCAATCACAAATTTAGTATTAAGAAACAAAGGATTAAATAATAATTAAATTGATTATTTAGAAAAATAAATTATGGATATTACACCTGAAGAACAAGTTCAATCTTCTGATAAATACAATTCTTCATCTTCATCAAAACTTTGGAAGATTAGTACTATTATCGTATTATTTGTTTTCATTTTAATTGGAATATTTAGGATTGGTTATACAGCTGGGCAAGCTGGGTATACTTTTTCTATAAAAGAATTTAAAGTTGTAAATAAAGCAAATCCTCAAGCTGAAGTAGACTATAGTTTACTATGGCAAGCATTAGATGTAGTGGGTAAAAAATATATAGAACGTGATCAAATTGATCAGAAAAAAGTTTTGTATGGAGCAATTAGTGGAGCGGTTGCTGCTGCTGGGGATGAATATACCCAATTTTTTGATCCAGAAACTTTGGCGCAGTTTAAAACAGAATTACAGGGGACATTTAGTGGTATTGGGGCAGAGATTGGAAAACGAGATGGGCATATTGTGATAATTAGTCCTTTGGATGATAGTCCGGCTCAGCGAGCAGGGTTGCTTCCACAAGATATTATTGTCAGGGTTGATGATAAGCCAACAGACAATTTAAGTTCTGACCAGGTTGTGGATTTGATTCGCGGCGAATCTGGAACACAAGTTAAGCTAACTTTATTCCGTGAGGGTCGTAATGGAACTTTTGATATAACAATAGTAAGAGCGAAGATCGAAATTAAAAGTGTAAAAGTTTCTTACAAGCAAGTTGGAGATAAGCAATTAGCTGTTTTGAAAATTTCCCGATTCGGAGATGATACTCAAAGATTATTCAACACTGCTGTATCAGAGATTAAAAGTAAGAATGTATCTGGTATAGTAGTTGACTTACGTAATAATCCAGGTGGGTACTTGGATACTTCTGTAGAGGTGGCTTCTGATTGGTTAGAAAAAGATAAGCTAATTGTTAAAGAAGCTCATAGCGAAAAAGATATTATTAATTATAATTCGACTGGTATTAATCGCTTAGGAGGAATCAAAACTGTTGTATTAATAAATGGCGGCTCTGCTAGTGCTGCAGAAATTTTATCCGGAGCTCTTAAGGATAACGGTAAAGCAATTTTGATTGGAGAAAAAAGTTTTGGTAAAGGGAGTGTTCAAGAGCTTGTGCCTTTAGCTCAAAATACCGCTGTAAAGGTAACAGTCGCCAAATGGATTACTCCTGGGGGTAAGAATTTACATAAAGATGGGTTGATTCCTGATATTGAAGTTAAGCTGACAGAAGATGATGCGGCTAATAATCGAGATCCTCAATTAGATAGATCTTTGCAAGAGGTTGTTAAATAAGTAATAAAATAAAAAACGGCTTCCAGAGATTTATATCTTGGGTGGCCGTTTTATTTTACTGGCTAAATCGAACAGGGAAATTAGTAACCCTATTATTGCTGATACTAATAATATTGTTCCTACTATTGCTATCAATCCTACTAAAATAGGAGCTTGCCCTACTATTTGACTTAATGCATCCATTAAAGTGGCCTCCTTTTTGCTTATTATATATATTTTCTGTAAAATTACAACATGACTGCACAAGAATTACGCAATAAATATTTAGAATTTTTTAAATCTAAAAACCATCAAATTATTCCATCAAGTTCATTGGTTCCAGAAAATGACGCATCAACTTTATTTACAGGGTCAGGTATGCAGCCAATGGTCCCTTATCTTTTAGGTGAGTCGCATCCTGAGGGTCAGCGCTTAGCTGATTCTCAAAAATCTTTTAGAGGTGAAGATATAGAAGAAGTAGGTGATAATCGCCATACAACTTTTTTTGAAATGTTAGGTAATTGGTCTCTCGGCGATTATTTTAAAGCTGATCAAATTCCTTGGATGTTCGAGTTTTTAACTCAAGTTGTAGGTCTTGATCCTAAGAAGCTATATATTACAGTTTTTAGAGGCAATGATGAAATTGGAATTCCTAGAGATGAAGAAACTGTAAAGCTGTGGCAAGATTGTTTTTCCAAAGCCGGGATCGATGCTAAAGTTGTTGATTTTGCAGAGCGAGATGGTATGCAGGATGGCCGGATTTTTTATTACGATGAAAAGAAGAATTGGTGGTCTAGAGCTGGTGTTCCAAATAATATGCCTACCGGAGAACCTGGCGGTCCAGACACAGAAATGTTTTGGGATTTTGGAAGCGATTTAAATTTGCATGAACAATCTGAATTTAAAGATTCTCCTTGTCATGTTAATTGTGACTGCGGCCGGTTTATGGAGATCGGCAACAATGTTTTTATGGAATATCAAAAAACCGAAAACGGTTTTGAAAAATTGGCTCAAAGAAATGTTGATTTTGGCGGAGGATTAGAAAGAATGGCAGCTGCTGCTATCAATAATCCAGATGTATTTTATGTAGACGTTTTATATCCGCTTATTCAAGAAATTGAGTTTTTGTCTAACAAGAAGTATTTAAATGATCCCAAAGAGACTAAGGCTTTTCGAGTGATAGCGGATCATATTCGTGCAGCAGTAATGATTACTGGAGATGGTGTTGAACCGTCAAATAAAGATCGTGGTTATATACTGCGCCGTTTACTGCGTCGCTCTATGGTTTATGCTAGGCAATTTAATTTACCAACTCATTGGCTAGAAGCTTTGGTTGGGAAGGTTGTTCAAATTTATAATGATCAATATCCTTATCTTGTTAATGACTCGGCAAAGATTTTTAATATTATAGAAGCGGAAAGTAATAAATTTGCAAAAACTTTAGAAAAAGGTTTAAAAGAGTTTGAAAAATTATTTAGCAAGCAAGGACAGCTTTCGGGTACTGATGCTTTTAATTTATATCAAACATATGGCTTTCCTTTAGAGTTAACTGAAGAGTTGGCGACAGCGTCGGGTCAAGTAATCAATAAAGAAGAATTTGAATCTGGATTTAAAAATCACCAAGACTTGTCTCGCACTGCAAGCGCTGGAGCTTTTAAAGGTGGATTGGCAGATCACTCTGATGTGGTGGTCAGATACCATACAGCAACTCATCTTATGCATAAGGCCCTACGTGATGTATTGGGTGATGGCGTTTGGCAAAAGGGAAGCAATATCACTAGCGAACGAACCCGATTTGATTTTACTTATCCGCAAAAAATGACTGACGATCAAAAGAAACAAGTGGAAGATTTGGTAAATAAGTGGATCAATCAAGATTTAGATATGAAACAAGAAATGATGCCACTCACAAAAGCACGCGAGCTTGGAGCTATTGGTTTGTTCGGTGAAAAATACGCAGATACAGTTTCTATCTATACCGCTACTGATAAAAATACCGGAGAAGTAGTTTCTCGAGAATTTTGTGGTGGACCTCACGTAGAACATACAGGGGTAATCGGTAAATTCCGTATTGCTAAAGAAGAAGCAGTTTCTAGTGGCGTTCG
>CAYRJC010000072.1:0-3539 GCA_964424635.1 uncultured Candidatus Saccharibacteria bacterium
GTCCCACCCTCCCGTACGCGCACACCCCGCCCGCGAAGGACATGAGGTTTCGCGGGCGGGGCTCCCTAGCTTCGGACGTACCGTACTGACTTTCCTGTTTTACCTACCTGTATTATCTTTCCTTCTTTCTCTAGCTGTGCCAAATATCGCGTTGCTGTTGCATCGGACACATGCAGCAGCTTCTCAACATCATCGTTTCCGATGTTCTTCTTCTTGTCTATGAGCGTCAATATCTTATCGAGCTTCTTTCGCTTGCGACTTTGGATCACTGCTCGTGCTTTGACAGTGAGATCGCGAGCCAAATTGACGACAGGAGCAATGACCGAGACTGGAGCACTGGGTTGTGGCGTTGGTGCAGGAATCGGCTCAGGTTCTGGAGCAATCGGCTCATTTGCTGGTATGTGGGCCGTTTGAGTCTCAGGAGGAAGTTCGGATTGTATTGGTGCGGGGATAGGTTCTGGCGTTATTACAGGCGCTGGTTCGGTGATAGGAGCGTCTGTAGGAACTTCGTCTGCCATGGCTCTATTCTAACGTTCCAAACGGCTCAGATAGCTCGGTGGACAACGACTTGCGCTTTGTATGGATATATGGTATAATCGGACTCGTACATTGAAATCGCTCATCTTGTAAGGGGAGGACGCCTCTGGTAACAGAGTGCAGTGCGAGCACAAGACACTAAACCGGTGGCCAATCGCGTCGTGGCGATGGACTTCGAATCTCCGTAAGGAGTGCAGCAGGAACCGGAAGTAGTTGCGTAAGCAACGAATGTTGTAATCACTTGTGCTCAAGCCTGTCATCCAAGAATAAACCGAACCCTGCGTAAGCAGGATGAAGCGAAAAAACTTCTACGGGAAAGGAAACAATCCTTTCACCTGTGAGGAGTGTCATAGGAATGTTGTGGCTCTTACTAATGGGAGCTTCCGCAACCACTGCCCATACTGCTTGTGGTGCAAACACGTCGATGTAGTCCCTGGGGACCGCGCTGAGACGTGCCGAGCACTGATGGAGCCAGTTCGTGCAGAGCGACACTCTCAGAAAGGCTGGATGGTCGTCCACAAGTGCGTCGAGTGCGGCAAGGAGCAAAGAAACCGAACCGCGCCAGACGACAACTTGGACGTACTCCTTAGCCTTATGTAGCAAGCCCCGCAGTGATGTGGGGTTTTGCTATTCAAGTTAGCTCGAAAACTGTTTCAGTGTCTTTTGTAGTAAAGCATTATCCTTTCGATGTACGGCAATCCAGGCAACTTGTGGAGGTTCTGCACTACTATAAAAATCAAGTTTTTCAAAAAGTAGATCATGATTGTCGTGCGGATAATAACGGAGGATCCCCCGTATATAGTCCTCGCCGTACTCTTCATACGGAAACATAAAGTCATAGTCAGGGTCGCCAATGCAAATATCTCCAAAGTCAATAATGCCAGTGATTCTTTTCGTTTCTATGTCCACGAGTATGTGCTCTTCACTCAAATCGGCATGAATTAAGGTAGGGGTGTAATTGGGCATTCCTGAATCTGAGAGGTAATTCGAATAAAGTCGCTCAATGTATTGCTGCTCTTTCTCAGCAAGCACTGGGAAAACTTCATGTTTCAGTACTTGGAAATCTGAAGCCACATCACCCCTAAACGGGTGTTCTTTCGCACCGCATTGCTTTGCAATATCAATAGGAAACGCGTGTATTTGCTGAAGTAAATCTGCTATTTGTTTAAAAATCACTTCTCTTTCTTCATTGGTAAACGAATCGAGTAAGTTTTTTGTTAGTTCAGTACCATGTATTTTTTCATACCCAACAAACGGGAGACCATTCGATTGATTACCGACATATTTAAAATCTGGAATTCTGAGCGTAAGTGTAGATCTGAGCTTTGGTAAAAGTTTAATCTCTACCTTCAGTTGCACTCCCACACCTTGTGTTTTTGGAAAGCGAAATATTAATGTGCCATTAATTTCGAACGCCCTACTGTCCATACCTTCACCTATGTAGTCAATTGACGCAACCTTCAGTTCAGGGAAATTTGACTCGATGTCCTTCAGTGCTACATCAGTATCACTCATGCAGTAATTATAATGTATGCATTCAGCTCCCTCTGTACACAGGCGAGTGAGACTCTGCTATTTACTATCTGTATGCAATTTTGGTATTTGTCCTAAAAATGTTGCCAGCGCAAAGATGGCACCGATAAGAACAACTCCGACCCCGAACCAGGTAAACGCACTCGGTAGTCCATAACTTTCTGAATACCAACCAAAGGCTGTGTAGAAAACAAGCACCATGGTGATTTCGTGGAAAAAGCCATACACAGAAGTGACCATCGCACGACTGGTGGTGGTAATTGCATGTTGCATGCGTGATTCAAGAATCACCATAACGATACTGTATATCAACGCATACAGTGTGATAAATCCAAGACCTGTAATACCGCTTACCGCGCTGGTGCCAATGTAAAATAATACACCGCTTACTGAGATGAGGAAGGCAACAGAAATAGGGGCTAGGCTCTCAAAGCGATGTGCCACATAACTTCCTAGTGCCATAACAAGTCCTGTAAATGTAGCCCACAATGCAATAACAGGTTTTGATACACCAATCACCGAAGCGATGAGTGGGAAGTACTCTTCAATCCCAGAGTATTGAGCTTGGAATAACGCTACGAGTATAAGGAACCCAAGTAGTAATGGAGTGTGCACGACAAAGTTAAGCCCTAGACGCGCAGTTGTGAGGAGTCCCTTTTCACCAGTAGACTCGTCCCTTGGTGCTGGCGGAAGGAGGACAAGAGTTATCCCTGCTACAACACAAGCAAGCACACTTCCCAAAAACAGCAGCGGGTATCCCAGTGGTATGAGTGACGCAGCAACAAGTGCGGCACTAATACCTCCTAGATATGAGGCAGTCCGTGCGCTACCTATCACTCTCGAATACTCAGCTTCACGGCCGTAACGTTTTAGCGTATCAAATGTGAGTGCCTGAAAGGTACCTGAAGTAAAGGCACTTTTTACACCCCAGAGTGCCATACCAAATACGAAGGTAATGAAGGAGGGATATACGAACCAAAGGACACATCCAGCTGCACGAGCCAACTGTGCACCAAAGAGTACCCATCTACGGTCAAATGTATCTGCAACCACTCCCGAAGGTATTTCGAGGATAAAAGTGACAACAGACCAGGTCGCAAAAATAATTGCTAGCTGAGCCGCCGAAACCCCTGCCTCAGAGAAAAACAAAGCGTAGAAAGGGGCGATAAGCAAAAAGTCGTCGAGGAACTTAAAGCAATATATTTTCGCTACCTGCCAATCCATACCTACCCATTGTACAGGGGTTTGCATTGAAGAATTAATGTCAACAAAACCCAAACACCACTCATTTTTTGCATCCCCCCGCGAAAAAAGAAAGCGCTGAGAGGCAGGGCGAGGGCCGAGCGCGCCGAAGGTGCGCGAGCGATCTGTTAGCCCTGGGTTTGGAAATAGGTTCGAGCTAAACTATAGAGACGCACAACAGTAGATACTGAAGAAATTTTGGTGGTCTTTTGTTTGGCGGGGGAAAC
>CAYRJC010000073.1:0-3449 GCA_964424635.1 uncultured Candidatus Saccharibacteria bacterium
TCTTTATTCTGTGTACTAAAACTTTAAAGATAAATACTGGATCAAGCGGAACTTTGTAAAACCACACCCATTTTTTATTAGGTGTTGATGAAACAAATTCCTTATCGCAATGCCCTCGAGTCATACGATTTAAATCTTCCACCTGTGTTCCAGTTAAAAGACCGTATCCGTGATAACTATTCCAAGTAAACATTACTGTTATTTCTGGAGACAGTGGTAAAGTGAGCTGAACATTCTTCTGTCCAAAACCAGGACCATAGAATCTTTGCCACTGTAGATCTGGATTAAACAGAACACATGGCTCATCAGAGGAGAGAAACGGGTTCTTGGTAACACTTGGAGAACATAAAAAAGCGATATTCATTTGTTTAAGTATGTTTGCCAGAAATGGCAGACCTTCTACCAGTTGAAGTTTATGAATATCCTTTTTAGCTTCCGTCCATTCTTTAACTTGTTTTGAATCAGTAACTCCATGTGCTAGCGCTATCTGTGTGCCGTGATCAATTATTTGTTGAATGAATCCTTCTTGGTTTCTTTTAAAACGAAGTGTTCTTTGGAGTTGTGCGGCAACAAATATACACAAATGTGCGTGTTCATGATCCGACAGTGGTTTTTTATTCTTTATTGTTTTCATTACCTCTGCAAATTTTCCTTCTATTTTTGAAAGGTTTGTTTCGATAGAAAAATCTTTTTCTCCATTAAATTCAATAGTGTATAAATGATTTTCTGTAAAAGTATTTGATGGTGCTCTTTTCTTCTTCTCTTTGCCATCCTTACTAAAAACCCAAAGGTAAGGCTCCTGACCAGTTGGTGTTTTTGGGTCAGTAAACTCAGAAAGATAGCATCTCGGAACGAAATGCTGTTTCTTTGGACCTTTTTGTTTTTTCTTGGATTTTTTTGACATAGGCTAATATATTAATTTTAACACTTTCAACATAACAAAAATACACGAAGTAATCGTGTATTTTTGTTCCTAATTTATGCACTCGGGTCGCACACTTGTCATAGACAAATGGGTTGACTCCGATAATAAATTGTCTTGGCGGAGAGGGAGGGATTCGAACCCTCGGTACGGCTTAAAACCGTACAGCGGTTTAGCAAACCGCCGCACTAGGCCACTATGCGACCTCTCCAAGTATAAATCCTTACTATTTTAACGAAAATTACCGATTTGGTCAATCAATCTTGACTAAGGGCTAAACACCATACTGTTGCTATTCCAGATTTCCTTAATATTTTTGATGCTTCTAAAAAAGTTGATCCTGTTGTGCAAACGTCATCAACTAAAATTACCTTATTGGGTAAGCTTTGCGGTAAATTGATTTTGAAACTATCTTGGAGATTATTGTTTCTTTGTTCTTTGTTGAGATGTTTTTGCTGTTTTGTTGATCTTGTTTTAATTAAAATATTATCAATAGGCAAATCGAATTGTTCCGCAAAAACCTTAGTAATTAATTCACTTTGGTTGAACCCGCGAAATCGTTTTTTAAATTTAGTGACAGGAATAGGGCATAATACAAAATTCATAAAATCAAAATTTTCTATCTCAATTTTTTCTGTTGCAGTGAGGCTGAGTTCTGTAAATATATCTGAAACCAAAGAAAGTTTCGCATTATTAATTAGCTTGCTGACAAGCTCATTTTTATAGCTGAATATTCCGATCAATCTGTCAGGTGTATATTTGGTAGTACATAGTTTATGAGTAAAACCCTTTTCGCTAGATTTTTGACACACTATACAGATTTGGCGGGTTACTAAATCTAGTTTATTTTTACATTTTGAACAAATATATAAACCCTGCATTTTTTGGCATTGTGAGCATTGTTTCGGAAAAAATAAATCCAGTAATAACAAGTACAGTGCATTCATTTTTAAAGTATAAGTAATCGTTCATAAAAACTAATTTAAAGTTTCATCAAAATTGTTTAAATATGTTATATTAGCAGCAGATATCTAGAATTGTAAGGAGGGTTTATGAAGTTATTATTGTTTGTAATTTATACTAAACATCTTCATAAGATGCATGATTTTTATGAGACTTTGGGGTTGAATTTTATTTTAGAAAAGCACGGGGATGGTCCAGAGCATTTTTCTTGTAAAATTGGGGAGGGGTTGATGTTGGAACTATATCCATTTGTTCCAATGAAGTTTGGTAAGCCTGTAATCTCTAAGCCTTATCGCTTAGAATTTGAAAGTAAAATTATCAATGAAATCATCAAAAAGTTGAAAGATAGTGGTTGGGAGGATTTGATAATATTTTTTGATGATAAATCAGGTTTAAATTTAATTGACCCGGATGGAAATACTGTAATTTTAATACCTCCCAAATCTAAAAGTTTTTCGGAGTATTAAGCTCTAATACATCTAGTCTTTTATTTTGATTAATTTTCAGTTTATTTTAAAACCCTTTGATTGCCTAGGTTTAGCAATCAAAGGGTTTTTGTATTTTAGATTAAGCGGGTACTGGTGTTACTTTCTTGCTTTTTTCAATTTTGAAAGTAATTTTTTCTTGATCAGCTCCTACAGTTATTACCGCGCCTTCTTTGAGGTTTTGTTGGATAATATGTTCGGCAAGAGGATCACTAATCAAATCTTGGATGCTTTTGCGTATATATCGGGCCCCTTGGAGAGGGTCAAAACTTTTTTCCGTAATTAATTTGATTAAACCAGGGGTTGCTTTAAGATTAATTTTTTGAACATCTAACCTTTTCTGTAAGTCAGCAAGTTGTAGTTGGGTGATTCGTTTTAAATCTCCTACTGCCAATGGTCTGAAGATGATGACTTTATCAATACGGTTTAAGAATTCTGGACGAAGTTCTTTTTTAAGTTTCTCCATTAATCCAGCTTTAATACGGTCATACTCTTTTTCTAATTTAATCTTTTCGTTCGTTTGCTCATCCCGATCAGCAAACCCAATTTTTACACTAGCAGTATTTAGCTCTTGCATTCCTAGGTTTGAGGTCATTATTATAACTGTATTGGCAAAATTAATTTTTTTGCCTTGAGCATCAGTTAGCTGACCATCTTCTAGAATTTGAAGTAAAATATTGAATACTTCGGGGTGAGCTTTTTCTATTTCATCAAACAATACTACAGCGTATGGTTTGCGGCGCACGGCTTCTGTTAGGCGTCCACCTTCTTCATAACCAACATATCCTGCTGGGGCTCCGATCAAGCGGGCAACGTTATGACGTTCCATAAATTCTGACATATCAACCCGAATTAATGCTTCGCTATCCTCAAATACTTCTTGTGCAATCATTTTTGCAGTTTCAGTTTTTCCAACACCTGTTGGTCCCAAGAACATAAACGAACCAATTGGGCGATTTGGGTCTGATAGTCCAGCCCTGGAGCGGCGAATAGTTTTTGATATTTCCGAAATAGCTTCGTCTTGTCCTACGATACGGGTTTTTAAAACCTTTTCTAAATTAGTTAATTTGCCAATTTCG
>CAYRJC010000074.1:0-3423 GCA_964424635.1 uncultured Candidatus Saccharibacteria bacterium
TCCCTCGGCAGGAAAGCCGTCATTTTCCAAATGCTGGATGAGCGCTGCCTGGTAGCCGACATCTTCAATGAATACTTTGGTTGGGTGCGATCCTAGCGTGCGAGACACCAATTTGATCCGGTCGACCTGCTGCGGGAAGGTCAATTTTTCATTCACCGGGTGCGGCAGGATATACACCCGGAAACTATCATCATCGCCGTGTTTATACCCGAACACTTTCCCTGACACCATCGCGGTGTAATCCGCAGTTTCGCGCTGCGAAATGGCAACATCTACCCCGGTTGCCGTATAGTGGAAATTGTTTCCTTGTTCGGCCGGAAGAAATTCCGGTTCATAATAATGAATCCACTCTGGATGCACGAGCCGGTCGGTATCTGAAATAATCTTGAGCAAATACTCCCGCTGCCATGCCGATTCGCTAGCAACGTTTTTCTTTAGTACATTTATTTCCTTCATAGTCGGGAATTTCCCCGGCCAAACTATTTTACTTTCGTCTCCTAATAGTGGAATGGCTTTGAAAGTGCCCTCCAGTTTATCCTCGTGAATTGATTTCTTAAGGCGCATGAGCAAGCTATCTTCATGCAGCAAATTGCCGATGACAATAAGCCGCGTGCTCTGGTCGCCTGCCGGAATAACTTCGCCGGTAATAAACTGGAACGTCTTATCACGCCCTTCTTTGGTTTTTACACTAGATAAGTCTTCTACGTCATCGCAGATAATTAAGTCAGGGCGATACTGTCCATGCCTGAGTCCTCGCACTGATTGCTCGGTTGATGCGGCAATTATCCTCGCGCCATATTTAGGCAGTACCAATGAGTTGGATCCCCATTCGTCACTTGGATATTCAAACGGCCCGAAATCATTTCGGAGCAATTCGTTACTTTCCAATTCGCGCTTTAGGTTTGTAAGGAGTAGCTTTGCCTGGTACTGTGTTTGACTGAGCAATATCACAAACTTCTTCTGCTGCTGGCCAACGACAGCCCAAATCGGATAAGACAAAGTGAAAATGGTTGATTTAGCACTGCCGCGGAACGCTACTACCACCGCATTCTTAATGCTTTCATCCTCGCTGATGGAAAACAATTCTTTATGGAACTGCGCAGTCGGATGTTTTACGTAGTGGCTGAAGTAAACGTGGAAAAACAGGAAGTGACTTCGACGCGCGAGGCCAATGCGCATAGTGCGGTCATTATATAACTGGGTTTTCGTTTGGAGTGGTATCATTGATTTTATCCTCTGTTGTAGTTAATGTTTCAGTTTGATTTGGGACGACTATTTCACCTTCGGGTGTATCGCCCGTAAGTGATGCCAGTTTCAACGCTTGCTCTACCAGTTCTTGTTGCTCTGAAGAGAGTTGCTCGATCGGCTGTTTTAAGTTCGCCGTCACTTCAACCTTGGTGGCATACGCTTTGTGGTGATGCTTTAACCAAAAAATAATTGCCGTCAAATTCTTATCTTTAATAGCTGATACTAGCTGGCTTTCGGCCATATCGTTAATTAAGCTTGACCCTTCGGATAACGCCGTATCTGCTGCTTCGGCGAATTCCTTATCTTCTTTATGCCAACGGTAGTACGTGGTTCGGCCGATGCCTACTTTTTCGCAGGCCACCTGCACGATCGGCGTTTTCTTAAGCTGCTGGATAAGGACATCTTTTTGGCTTTGCTGCCGAATATCTATAGTGCTTAATTTTTCCTCCTGTGATTCTAATTCGTTATTTGGTGTTTCCATAGTAGTTAATTTAATTTCTTCGATTTAATACCGATGAGCTGTTCAAACCTGGCAATGATGATGGCGCAGTAATCCACATCTAGCTCTACCGTCAGACACTTCCGCTTGGTTTGTTCGGCAGCAATAAGTGCTGTGCCCGAACCGCCGAAACAGTCATACACGGTGTCTCCAACTTTGCTGCTATTGAGAATCAATTGTCGAATTAATGGAACCGGCTTGGTGGTCGGGTGAAACCCGCTTTTATTTGGCTTCGGATAAAACAATACCGATTTATCCTTGCTCTTATGGAACTGGTGCGTACCAAACCACCCGTAAGCAATCAGTTCATGCTGAGGCAAGTAATCTTTCCTGCCGACCACAGCGTGATTTTTTACCCAAATAAGTAACTGCGAGAAGTTGACTCCCGATTCTTTCATTCCTTCGCGGAGTGCAAAAATCATTTTGTCTGAGTTGAAAATATACACTGCATTTTTACGGGAAAGATATGGCACTACCGCTGCCAGCCAGTCTTTGGTAAATACCGTGTAATCGAATTCGGATGATATGTCGTCATTAGCAATATCCTTATCTACCTTCACTTTGCTAAAACCCGCTTTGCTCTGCGTGTACGAAATTCCGTAGGGCGGATCGGTCACAATCAGATTCACTTTATCTTTCCCGATTAGCTGCTTTAACAGTTCGGGATTCGTACTGTCCCCGCATAGCAAGCGGTGATCACCAAGTTGAAAGATGTCGCCAGGCTTAATTAAGTTTTTTGGCCTTTTGGCCAGTAAGTTTTTCATACCTATTTATTATTAATTGGCAAAATATTGGCTCTAGCTCACAAAGGAAGCTTCTGCGTTTTAATTGCTCGCAGGCTATGAGCGTACTGCCCGACCCTCCAAACAAATCGAGTACGTTATTACCCGGCTTTGTGCACCTCCGCAGGGGTCGCTCGTGCAGACTCACTGGCTTTTGCGTTGGATGCTCATAATCGCTCCCGGCTTCACGGCGTGCTAGCCAGATACTGAACAAATCCATAATGTCATCAATGATCCGGTTGCCGGTAGATATTTCCTTATTCAGGACTTCGTGCAAATTCTGCATTCCGGAATTAAGTGCCGGTTTCCCGCGCGCACCGTACACGCACGGCTCATACGCTTTGTTGAACGCCACTTGCGGAGTGACGTTAAAGCCGTTCTTAATCCATAAACAAACTCGCATTGGATTGATGCCATGTTCTGTAAACAAATTTTGAAACAGGCCAATATACCCCTCATCGCACCAGTAGAATACGTGTACCGCCATTTTGGATACAGACAGTGCATTCTTAATAGTTGCTGAAACAAATGCGGTATACTCACTATCTGTTTTACTATCATTGGTTTGCAGTCCACCATACTTGGCTTTCCCGCCAATCCCCTTGTCATAAGAAAGCCCAATGTTATACGGAGGGTCGCAGTAGATCATGTCCATCAATTGCTTGCCAACTAATTTCTGCACCGTTGCAGTGTCCGTAGAACTTCCGCAGATGAGGCGATGATTGCCGAGCGCAAACAAATCTCCCGTCTTAATACTTGTCTTCTTGTTCTGCTCCAATTCTTTTTCCGTATCAAATTCATCGTCTTCGATTTCAAGCACCGAATCCCACATGGAGCTTAAGTCATCATCGGTAAAGCCGACATCGAGCAGCACCTTCAACAGCGCCGGCACGC
>CAYRJC010000075.1:0-3314 GCA_964424635.1 uncultured Candidatus Saccharibacteria bacterium
TACAGTAAAACCAGTTATAAAAAAATAATAAAACCGCCTCTGTATATGAGGCGGTTTTATTTATCCTAATTAGTTCTTTCTGGCATTTTTTATAGCCGCTTTTATAAATTCTGCAAATAATGGATGTGGATCTAGTGGTCTGGATTTGAACTCTGGATGGAACTGGGTTCCTATAAAGAATGGATGGTCCTTTATTTCTATTATTTCTACTAGTTGACCGTCCGGAGTTGTTCCAGAGATCACCAATCCTTTTTCTTCTAAGCGCTCTCTGTATTCATTATTAAACTCATAACGATGGCGGTGGCGTTCAGAAATTTTTAAAGTCCTAGCATTTTTTATCCAACCGGCTTTTGAATAAGCTTTTTCAGTTTTGGTTCCAGGGGTTAATATGCAGTCCCACGCACCAAGTCTCATGGTTGCCCCATATTCTCGGTTAAGTAAGAGTTTTTCTTGGTCAGGCATAATATGAATTACTGCATGACGAGTTTTACTGTCTACTTCTGTTGTATGGGCACTACGTAGCTTGGCTACGTTACGGGCAAACTCAATTGTTGCGAGCTGCATCCCATAACACAATCCCAAATAAGGGATTTTTTGTTTTCGGGCAAACTCGATTGCTTGAATGATTCCTTCTACTCCTCTGCTTCCAAACCCGCCTGGAACGCAGATTCCATTATACTCGCTTAGGACTTTTTTTGCTCCTTGCTTTTCTATGGTACTACTGGAGATCCAGTCTAGTTTGATTGCGGTATTATTTGCCCATCCTCCATGTTTAAGAGCTTCGATAACAGAAACATATACATCAGAAAGTTTAAAGTTTCCGGTTTCAAAGTATTTTCCGACTACTGCAATTCGGGTAACCTTTTCAGATTTTTGAGAACGAGACAATTTCGTTACGAAATTATTCCATTTTCTTAAATCGCGTTTTTTGTTTGGCATATCAAAATGCCTTAAAATTTGGTCAGTAAATCCTTCCTTATCAAAATTACTTGGTACTCTATAAATAGTATCTACGTTTGGAGCAGCAATAATATTTTCTACAGGAATGTTAGTAGTCCAGGCTAAGGTTTCTTTGCGGCGATCATCAATTTTGTCTTCTGCTCTAGCTACTAAGAAGTCTGGCTGGATTCCAGAAGATATCAATTGTTTAACAGAGTTTTGAACAGGTTTTGATTTCATCTCTCCAATTGACGGTGGTGTAGGTAGATATCCAACATGGACATGAGCAGTGTCGCGACCATCTCGGTACTTCATGATCCGGTTGGCCTCGATAAATAAAATATTTTGATATTCACCAACTGTCCCACCAATTTCACATATAACAAAATCAGCTTTCATGCTTTTTGCCGCCTGCTCTAATCGATTGATTATTTCTTCTGGTACATGCAGTGCAACTTCAACGTCTTCTCCGTCATATCCAAAGTTTCTTTCTTTTTGGATTATGGTTTGATAGAGTTGTCCGTTGGTTAAGTAGTTGGCTTTTGATAAATCAGTATTTAAGAATCTTTCGTAGTTACCTAAATCTTGATCTGTTTCCATACCGTCATCTGTAACAAATACTTCTCCGTGCTCTTGAGGGCGAATTGTTCCTGCGTCAACATTTAAATACGCATCGCATTTTACAGGGGCTACGGTATAGCCTCTAGATTGTAGTAAAGCTGCAATAGAAGATGTGGTAACTCCTTTTCCTACTCCGGAGATTACTCCTCCAGAGACGAAAATAAATTTTGTGTTAAGTTTTTTAGCTTTTCTGGTTTTGATTTGATAAGACATTATTGATTTATATTAAATTGTTCACAGACTTTCTATATTAATTTTTGTTTTTGCAGTGATACCTTGACCAAGTTTTATATTAATAATATGTTCTCCCAAATCTTTAATACCTTTATGACTGTCAATTTGAGATTTTTCTAGTTGAATTTTTGTTTTCTGAAAAATACTTTGAGCAATATCTTTTTCATGCACCCCACCGAATATTTGCCCTTTGTCCCCTGTTTTTACTTTAACTGTAAAGGTTCGTCTTTCAAGTTCTTTTTGGTTTGATTTGATTTTATCAAGCTCTTTTTGTTTTTTTGCTGACAAATCTTTTTTACCTTTTTCTAATTGTTTTTGGGCATCCAGTGTAGCAAGCTTTGCTAACCCTTTTTTGATAAGGAAATTAGTGCCAAATCCTGCATTAACTTCTTTGATTTCCCCACTGCGCCCAATTTTGGGAACATCTTTAAGTAGAATAACTTTCATATATTTAATTTAAAAAAAATAAAAAACCCTCTTTTGAGAGTTTTGGCTCTTTCTTATTATATATCAAATTGAATTAGTGTCAATCTTTTTAAGGTTATGGTTATCTATTGTAGATAATTAGATTTTGCCAGTCTTTTTTCTAGTTTTTTAATCCTCTCATCATGCCCCAAAAAAATGCTCGAAAACATATCTCCGTCTTTTAGACAGCGTTTACTAATCTCTTCTATTCTTTGTTTCATTGCTGCCTGGTCCAAACTTAATCCAGCTACTTCTACTCTAGTAGCTAATTCAGCAATTTTTGCTTCATACTCTTCTCTACTTAAATTCATAGTTTAATAATATTCAATAAAAAAGACTTAGTCAAAAATATTTTTTCTTTTGATTAAGGCAAATTTAAAATTTATTCAGTTTTTATTTAACTAGTTACTTGAAAATTATATGCGTAAATATTTCCGCATTGCCAGTAAACTAGAAATAGTGCTTAGAATAAAAGCAATTCCTAGTTGGATAGCGATGACAAGTAAAAACACGCTAATATTACCGTTAAAAATATTCGCTCCCGGGGTTAGATAATTGCTGATTTTGGGAAGCATTTGGAAGTATAATGGCAATAGTAAACCACTGGTGATAATCGCAGCAATAATACTATAGGTAAATGCTTCAACAATAAAAGGACCTCTTATATACCAATTAGTGGCTCCAACCAAACGCATAATCTCTACTTCTTCTCTCCTATTGTAAATAGTTAAAGCAATGGTATTAAACATAACCAAAATAGCTATCAAACAGAATACAATTATCAGTACTGATCCAAATGTTATAACAAATTTTAGTAAAGAGTTTAATCGTTCAATAATCACCCTGTTATCTTCAAAATTAACTTCTTGGATAAAATCTTTGTACTTTTCGTTTTTAAGAGACTCTGCAATTGCTGGAAAGTCTTCTAGTTTTGCAGCTTTGATTTGTAAGGTAGCTGGAAATGGGTTTTCTGTTAACTCTCCTAAAGAGTCAATAATAAGTTGGTCGGTTTTGTGTTTTTCTTTAAATGCTGCTTGCGCTTGCTCTGAAGAAAC
>CAYRJC010000076.1:0-3273 GCA_964424635.1 uncultured Candidatus Saccharibacteria bacterium
GAGGTGGGTATAAGTGGGGAAAAGTGGGTGGATAAGTGGATAACCTAAATTCCTAATATACGAATTTCCTAATAATAATTAATATTTGGCTACTAGAACGTCAGTTGGTGCCGTAATAAATGCACAAGCTAACATTCTACTAGCTCAAGCTAGTAATCTGGATTTATGTTCATTGGAGAATACAACGCGTCGATTGATGATAAAGCTCGGGTAAATATCCCCGTTAAATTTCGATCTGACTTGAAAAATAAAGTTGTAGTTACTCGTGGTTTAGATAATTCTTTGGTTCTGTATACATTAGACGAATGGAAGAAGCTTGCAGAAAAATTGGCTAGTCTCCCAATTTCTACTGCGAATACACGTGCTTTTTCTCGTCTAATGCTTGCAGGAGCAATGGACTGCGAAATTGATAAGCAGGGCCGAATTGTCTTGCCAGGTTACTTGAAAGAATATGCCAAGATCAATAAAAAAATGGTCTTCGCTGGGCTTTATACTCGTATTGAATTATGGAGTGAAGAATTATGGATCAAGTATAAGAATGCGACTGAAAAGCAAAGTAATCAGATCGCCGAGCAGTTAGGTGACTTAGGGGTATAGTATGTATACCCATATACCTGTTCTTTTAGGTGAAACAATAAACTACTTAAATCCTCAGTCTAATCTTAATTACGTAGATGTAACTTTGGGCGGCGGCGGTTACACTCAAAAATTACTTGAGAAAAATGCTCCCGCAGGAAAAGTTTTGTCCATTGATTTAGATAAGTTAGCGCTAGAAAATGCTAAGCAAAAGTTTGGAGATTTAGTAGGGGACAGGCTTGTGTTGGCTCATGGTAACTTTCGTGATGTGGATAAAATAATCAGTCACCATGAATTTGATTCAATCGATGGGATTGTGGCAGATATCGGTTTATCAAGTTTTCAATTGGATCAATCAAATCGTGGGATTTCTTTTCAAAAAAAAGAACTGCTTGATATGCGATTTGATACTGGTAATGATCAACCTGATGCGCGGTTTTTACTTCATAACCGGACTGTAGAAGAGCTGACTAAGATTTTTCGAGATTATAGCGAGGAAAAGCACAGTTATAAAATTGCTCAGAATATTGTGAAAGCTTTAGATAAGGCTAAGCAAGAGTATGGGCATACTAGCGAAGTTCTTAAATACACCTCCGATTTGGTAGAAGTTATTCAAAGCTCTCTTCCAAAACCAGAAAAGCATCGATGGATGGATGTTGCTCGAAGAATATTCCAAGCACTGCGAATCGAAGTCAATCATGAATTAGTGAATCTAGAGACTTTTTTACCTAAAGCATTTAGTTTGTTATCTCCTGGTGGTCGGATGGCAATAGTAACCTTCCATTCATTAGAAGATAGAATCGTAAAGCAATATTTTAAAGATTTAACTATCGGTTGTATATGTCCTAAAGAGTTTCCGATCTGTAAGTGTGGCCTTAAGCCTCAAGCAAAAATTTTAACAAAAAAACCTATAACTGCTTCTGATAAAGAATTAGAAACAAATATGCGCGCTAAGCCAGCAAAGTTAAGAGTTATAGAAAAAATTTAAAATACCTCATATCAAATTAGCAAAATTTAAAAATAAAAATTAAGTTTCATAAAATATCAAAATAAATGTTCAAATCTACAGCACTTTCTTTTGTTACCCCTAAAGTTACTTCCAAGGTTACCTCTGGCAATAATACAAAAACAAATCCTACAAAATCAGCGGCAATTACATGGGCAGGAACTCGTTCTAGTTCTGCGAAGACTTTAGCTTCTGGTAATAAAAGAAGCTTTTCAACGAAGTTCAGTTTTTCTAAATTAAAAATTGCTTTCGTCCCAGCGATTTCTTTGCTTTTGGTGGTAGCAATGGGGGGGATGTTGGCACTACATTTATTCTGGGTTAATACCTATTCTTCTAAAGGATTTGAATTGAAAAAAGTTCAGACTTCTATAATTGAACAGACAGAAGTTCAAAAAAAATTATTGGTTAAACAGTCTTTGCTAAATTCCACAGTAAGTTTAAGTGATTTGGAAAATACCAATTTAGTTCCGGTGCATGAAGTAGAAAATCTAAATGGAAATACTTTTGCTCAAGCAAATGTAGGGGCAAAATAAATACTAAGTTTAAAGAATTTTTATGGTAGCTGCGCAATCATCATTTGAAAAAATGTTTAAAAAGAGAATAGTCGTGTTGGCTGTTCTTTTCATATTATGCTTGGTAATCATAGTTGCCCGTTTAGCTTATATGCAGCTTTTTAAACAATCTTTTTATCAAGCCATGGCTGATGGCCAGCATCTTGGGGAGCATGTTATTCTACCGACTCGCGGAGAAATTATGATCCAAGATAGTTTTAGTGGGCAGCCATATACGGTCGCAACTTCCGATGACAAAATTATGGTATACGGAAATCCAACTTTGATAACTGATTTAGGGTTAACAGCAGAAAAATTATCTGCAATTATTAAAGTAGATAAAGCTGTAATTGAAGAAAAATTAAAAGATACTAGCAAGCATTACGTAGTGTTAAAAAAAGATTTAAGCGATAGTGAGCAGGAACAGATCAAAGCGGCAGATTTGGCTGGTATTAATTTTGATAAAGAGACTTCTCGGTTGTATCCAGAGGGTTCAATGCTAGCTCAGTTATTAGGGTTTGTTGGTTATAAAGGTGATGATAAAATGGGTGTCTATGGTTTGGAAATGGCCTTTGATAAAGAATTGGCAGGCACAGCCGGGGCTTTGCTGCAAGAAAAAGATAATAGCGGTCGCTGGATCTTTGGAGGGAAGCGAGATCAGGTGCCAGCAAAAGACGGTGATTCTTTAGTGCTTACTATTGATAAAACTATACAATTAAAAGTAGAGGCAGTACTAAAAGATGCTGTAGAAAAGCATGGTGCTGATAGTGGGAGCGTGGTGGTCATGGATCCAAAGTCTGGGGCTGTTATGGCTATGGCAACTTACCCAAGCTTTGATTTGAATAATTACTCTAAGGTTAGTAATC
This sequence comes from uncultured Candidatus Saccharibacteria bacterium, assembly GCA_964424635.1. Classification (GTDB taxonomy): domain Bacteria; phylum Patescibacteriota; class Doudnabacteria; order UBA920; family UBA920; genus UBA920. Next base: position 3,000 of record CAYRJC010000076.1, read on the forward strand.
CAGAAGTTTACAATAATCAAATCGCGACAGGGGCTTATGAGCCCGGATCAATCTTTAAACCTTTGACCATGGCTATGGGAGTGAACGAAGGTTTGGTTAATGCTAATACTACATATGTTGATACCGGCGAGGTAAATGTTGACGGTTATACAATTAAAAATTCTGATGAAAAAGCACATGGTGTACAGAATATGAGCCAAGTATTGGAAGAGTCTTTGAATACCGGAACAGTTTTTGTTCAGGATAAAGTTGGTAATAAGAAGTTTTTAGATTA
>CAYRJC010000077.1:0-3201 GCA_964424635.1 uncultured Candidatus Saccharibacteria bacterium
CCGCAATTATTTGGACCTGGTTCTTCTAAAAATTTTTTATAATTCCAGTGTTCCAAAATAAATCTAAAGCATCTTTTGGTGCCGCCATGAGTAAAGACAAATACTGTCTGGTCATCACGATCACGAAATATCATATTCAGAAAAGTTTGAACTCTTTCTGTCGCCTTGGCTAAACTTTCTCCACCTGGAGGAGCTGCAAAGAACCCGCCGACTGTATTCCAGTATTCTTTCAAATAAGGAAAGTTCGCCTCTGCTTCTTCAGTGGTCATTTCATAAGTATAGCCAGGGTCTCTTTCTCTTACTAAGTAGCTGCTGCGCCTGTTAATTTTTGTTAATTCTTCTGGATTATAGGCTTGTAAAGCTAAATCAGCCGTTCTAACAGTGCGTAAGTATCCAGAATCGTAAACGTAGTTAGGCACTCCAAATTTTTCTTTCAGATATATTCCTGCTGCCTGGGCTTGTTCTTCACCTAATTTGGTTATATCAATGTTTTGATCAGGAATACCCTTTATAAATCTACGAGCTTCCTCGTCAGCAAAATAAGTTGCTCCCATTTTGGCTTTGTTGCGCATAGATTCTGCATGGCGAATCAATACTAAAAATTTCGGTCTCCCACTTGTTATTCCAAACATATTTTATATTTCCTCCTGTGTATTTGTATCTAATTTTAATATAACAGGTTTTTTTGTAGGCAGGCAAATATTGACAAAATGTTAACAAAAGCCTATATTATAGTGTTATAAATGGAGGAATAATAAAATGGCAAAAGCAAAAGAAAGTGAAACTGATAAGGTAGAAGTTTTAACTGAAGAACAAGGTCTAGATAACCCCAAAAGAGTTAAATGGCCAGCAAAAATTTGGTTGGTTCGACACGCTCAATCCAAATATAATATTTTGAAAGAACAAAAAGCTAACTCTGAATTATATCAAGAGTTTAAAGAGGGATTTGATCATTGGTCTGATTTTATAGTCCCATTTATGCCGAGTCAAAAATTGTTAAATCTAGCAATGGAAGTTAAGAGGGCATTTTCATTGGGTTGCAGTGATAGAAAAACTGATATTACTAAGTTGGGTGAAGAGCAGGCGCGTCAAACCGGTCTTGGTTTGGCAAAGACAATAACAGAAAAACCTGATGTGATAATTGTTTCCCCCTACTTAAGAGCTAAGAAAACTTTAGACTTAATTCGGGAAAACTGTCCAATATTGCAAGGGGTTCCTGAGTTAGAGGATGAACGAATCCGGGAACAAGACCATGGATTATCGTTAATTTATAATGATTGGCGGTTGTTGCAAGTTTTTCACCCAGAGCAAAAAGCTTTACGTGATTTGATCGGGCAATATGACTACCGTTATCCTAACGGTGAAAATGTTGTAGATGTAAGAACTAGATCTCATCGCTGGTTTGATAAGTTAATCCGGGATTTTGCAGGAAAGAAAGTTTTTGTGGTTACTCATCACTTAACCATCCTAGCGATTAGAGGTCTGTTATGTAACTGGACAGCCGAACAGTTTATGAAAGAAGACGAAAATAACAAACCCGATAACTGCGGGGTTACTCTCTATGATTGCGATCCTAATCAGGGTAAAAATGGAAAATTAATAGAAACTTTTTACAATCAAGTTCATTGGGAAAAGTAACTATAATGAGGTCAAAATTTTGACCTCTTTTTTATTTAAACTTTCAAACATAAAACCCGAATTTTTTATTCGGGTTTTATTATTAGAGTATGATGATCGAAGTTTGTTTGAATATTAATTTAACCAAATTTTTAATCCGCTCACCTTTATTAAATCAACTAATAAGTAAAAGTTCTTATCGCTTCTGCATAGCGGCAATACATTGCTGTTTAGGCTCTCCAGATAGTGCTGCACAAACTGTTTCCGCATTCATTCCTGCAGACATAGATCCACTACTAGATGCTCCGGTTGGTAAGGTAGGTACAATAAATTCTTTGAATTCTACGTTGGTCGGTCTGTTATATACAGAGCTGTCTTTAGACCATTTAGTGCATGAGAAGTTGTAATTTTTGTCTAAGTCCGCATTGCTGGTAGATTGATTTTTGGAAGCTTCGGATAACTGCTCCGAATTAACTGCTATTTTGTATCCAGAGTTAGATCCTTCTGTCCATAAATAGCTAGTATTATCTTCGTAAATTACATGTGTGGTAGTTGTTTTTCCTTCTACGGTTGTGACGAAGTCTCCACGACTTTTACCATCAGCAATATAAAAAGTTCCTTGGCTGGTTGCATTGTTCTCGGTGCTAGAAAAAGTACATTTTTGACTTTTACCAGATGATAATAATGTTTTGAGGGAGGTTGAGCTAAGCTCGGCATCAGCTTGGGTTTCCATAGATGCAGAATCACCTTTGGTTTGGTTATTGTCATTATTTTTGCGGGTAGTAAGATAATATCCACCACCTGCAATTACAATGATGGCTATGGCAATCCCTATATATTTATTCATGTTTTTTGATTAATTGTTTAATTGAAATTTCAATTTTATTTTACCAGATTTAGAGTAATTTTACCCATTTTTTATTAAAAAGTTTTTGTGTTTTTCGATTGACATTTTTTATATCTAAGGATATTATTGTGGTGCTAGAAAATCATTTTCCAGGAGGATATTGCGTATGGAGTTTTGGCAGGCACACGGAACCGAGATGGGTATTTTGTTTTTATTAGGGATTGCATTCTTCCCTAGAATAACTATGCTTTTTGCAGTTCTTACGCCTTTTGGGTGGTTAGCTTGGTTGGGGTGGTTATTTCTTCCTCATTTAACGGTCGCAATTTTTGCAACCACTATGTACTGGGATACTAATCCGGTATTATGTGTGTTCGCATGGATTGCTGCGTTAGGTGGAACAAGTGGAGAAGCGAGTACCACTGCAAAAGTCGGCAGCGGTTACTCTAGAAAATAATTATCAAAACCTGTGTTTGAAAATCTATATATAGAAGCTTTAAAAGCTTCTTTTTTATTATAAAAAACCGCTTTGCAAAATAGCAAAACGGTTATTATTTTAAGACATTAATTTTAGTCCGGTATCTTCATCGTGTTTTCTAATTATTTCTCCTTGCAAGATTGTTAAGTTAACTTCCAGTGTGGCAGAAATAATTAACGAGACAATATGACCACCTATTACTGATAAATCTTTTTTAGAAAAAGTTCCGTGAGCGTGAACTATATTGTCATTGTCAAAAGTT
>CAYRJC010000078.1:0-3182 GCA_964424635.1 uncultured Candidatus Saccharibacteria bacterium
TAAGGAACATCACTGGTAAGATAGCCTAATAAATAGAAAATTAAGTATGTGCCAAATGCTGACCACACACCGCTTAACTTATTTGTCATATTATTCCTCCAAAATCCAATTTTGAACAACAGAAAATATTAACATAGATGCAAAACTATGTCTAGATATTAAAAAACACCCTAGATATCTATACTAGGGTGTTTAATAAAGTTATAAACTATTTAGGCATCAATACAGAATCAATAACAAATGTAACGCCATTCTTAGATACTACGTCCTTAGTTTGAACCATAGCAGAACCGTTAACAGTTATTTGACCATTTTTATTGCCAATTGTTAATGTTTGACCCTGAACTGTTTTCAAAGTCATTCCATCTTTTAAGTCTTTTGCTAAATATCTTCCAGATACTACGTGGTAAGTTAAAATATCTACTAACTGATCTTTATTCTCAGCTTTCAATAAATTATCTACAGTTCCAGCAGGAAGCTTGGCAAACGCATCATTAGTTGGAGCGAAAACTGTAAATGGACCAGCACCCTTCAAAACATCTACCAAACCTGCAGCTTTAACTGCTGCTACCAAAGTAGTTACATTGCTTGCATTAGAAGCATTAGCAACGATGTCTAAAGACGGTACCATCATAGCACCACCTACTTCAACACCAGCTTCGCTGTTCATGGAATTACTACTATCACCAGTCTTACCGCAACCAGCAGCAATCAAAGGGATAGCCAAGGCAACCACGAGAAAGTATTTAATCTTCATATTTTTCCTTTTTAATTTAATAATAAAAAATACTTAAGTAACTTAAGTATTATCTATTTTCCTAATAATGTCAAGTACTATTAAATATAGGGGTTTTTATTGATGTTTTTCCGAGTAATCCACAATTGACTTTAAAACCTTAAAATAAACCAAAGCATCTTCTCTTGATATTCCTGCCGATACTTTTTCCATTTCCTTAATAAGCATACCCTCAGTCTGCTTAACAAAAACTTTCCCGGCTTTGCTAGCGTGGATTATCTTTGCCCGTTTATCTGTGGGATCCGAAGAAACAACTACCAATCCCCGCTTAGCAAGCTTATTGGTTAAAACTGTTACAAAGGGCTGTTCTACGCTTAATATTTCCGCTAAAGCTAATGACCTCAATCCTATTGGATGGTCATAGATTATACCCAATGCCACCCAATCAATATTGGATAACTTTGATTTTTCTAATAATTCTGCAGTTTTACCCATAATTGCTTTATAAGCTTTGGTTTGCAATAAACCAATATTATAAGTGCTAGAGATCGCTGAATCATTTTTTTCTTTGCCTAAAAGGCCAAATAAAGTTTTCATGCTCTTAACAAGATTAAAAAAATATTATATACTACTTAAGTGAGTTAAGTAAAATAAACTATATTATGATTGAATTATTATTCGCTATATTAGCAGGAATTTTAACCGTCGGTGCTCCTTGTATTTTACCTATGTTACCTATTCTTTTAGGGAGCACTGTAGGGCAACAAAATAAGTACCGCCCTCTTTTTATAACCCTAGGTTTTATATTAGCTTTTTCTATTGTAGCATTTTTATTTGGTTTATTTACAAATATACTAGGTCTATCCCCTCAAGTCCTTCGCTCTGTAGCAGTTGTAATGTTAGCAATATTTGGAATATTCATGATCTGGCCTACCCCGTTCGAAAAACTTACTACCTATCTTTCTGGATTTATTAATAGTGCGAATCAGCTTAGTCAAAAAGCTGGGAATGGAAATTTTGGAGCATTTGTTTTAGGAATAATGCTAGGCGTAATATGGACTCCGTGCGCAGGCCCAGTTCTTGGAAGCATATTAACCTTAATAGCCACAAAACAAGACTTGGTCAATGCGGCATTTTTACTATTCGCTTACGCTATTGGAGCAGGTATACCAATGTTATTAGTTGGATATGGTGGGCAGTATTTTACTACAAAAGTTAGATTGTTCGCTCAATACTCCCGCAAAATCCAACAAGGATTTGGTGTACTAATTTTACTCTTAGCGTTAGCCATTCACTTTCAATATGACACAGCTATTCAAGCAAAACTCTTAGAATATATACCAGTTCCAAATATTGAGTTGCCTAATAGTAAAAAATCAACTCCACAACAAAATGAATTAGGTAATTTTGGTAAAGCACCTGAATTCAGTGGAATCTACAAATGGCTAAACAGCGATGAACAAAAAATGTCTCAATTAAAGGGCAAAGTAGTATTAGTAGACTTCTGGACATACTCTTGTATAAACTGCGTTCGAAGTATCCCTTATGTCACTCAATGGTACGATAAATATAAGGATGATGGCTTTGTAGTAATAGGTGTACATACTCCGGAATTTGCTTTTGAAAAAGAAACTTCTAATGTCGAAAAGGCAATAGAAAGATTTGGAATCAAGTATCCAGTTGCGCAAGATAATGATTACACAACTTGGAATGCTTACCGAAATAATTCTTGGCCTGCTCATTATTTAATTGATAAAGAAGGTAATATAGTTTATAAACATTTTGGTGAAGGAGAATACGATGTCACAGAAAACAATATTAGAAAACTATTGGGTTTGTCTGGTAATACAGACACCGAAGCAACACTACCAGAATTTAACAAAATCAGGACACCAGAAATGTATTTTGGATTAAGCCGTCAAGAATATATTGCTAATGAAGAACGCATTACTGGAGAAACCCAAAAACTTCAATTACCAGAGCAGATTCCTGCTAGTCAGTTTGCTGTTTCAGGGATTTGGAAATTCAACAATGAATCTGCGCAACTAGTTAATGGTAATGGAAAAATTCAATTACGATTTAATTCTAGTAAAGTTTATATGGTTGCAAAAAGCGATAAACCAGTAAAGGTAAAAATATTTATTGATAAAGTTATGACAAAAGAAATAGAAATTTCTTCTTCTGACTTATACAGTTTATTTGAATCAAACGAATATAAAGAGAGGTTCTTAGAAATAGAAATTCCAACAGCTGGACTAGAAGCTTTTACGTTCACTTTTGGATAAATTACAATTTAATATAAAGTTCAAATTTTTAACTAATTGAAAAAATAAAACATCATATTTATTATGATGTTTTATTCCAATTTACCTATTTAACAATGCTTTCTAAAAATAAAGAAGCTTGTTGAAGTTTTTTGGATTCTGAATCTGGAATTAAATCATCA
>CAYRJC010000079.1:0-3135 GCA_964424635.1 uncultured Candidatus Saccharibacteria bacterium
CTGGGAAATCTTGTAGTGTTTATCCTCCATATAAACCTCCGGGTAGTCAATGCAAATGTCAGTTTGGACCTAAGGGTAGAGCAGGCTATGATGCTTGTGTTAATGCATTAAAAGATCCTGTAAAAAATACTAAAGCTGGATGTGGTTTATTTAATATGAAAAGTAGTAAAGGAACAGAGCCTGGTATCAGAGGATGGCAGCCGTGGACTAATTCGTATAATAAATGTAAAAATGCAACTACTTAACTAATATGAATAATACTATAAAAATTTTAATAATATTAGGTTTAATAGTGTTTATCGCTTTGGTATCTTACGCGGTTTTTTCTAGATCTGACAAGCCAGCATCATCCGCTAGTACTATGAGTATAAAAAATAAAGAAGGTAAAGAAATTAAAGTTCCAAATTTTGTTGATACTGCAGTATTGAACTATCAAAATACTCCAATACTAGAAAGTAATGATAGTTTTACTATTCAGTATGATTTTAAAAATAATGTCTTCCAAATATTTTTAAATATAGTAGATGCTGCTGATTTAGATACATATCGTATTGATGCGGAGACTTTATTAGCTAACAGACTTAATAAATCCTTATCAGATCTTTGTGATATCAATATTGTAGAAACTGTTCGCGATAATGGTATTGTTGATTTGCCAATTTATAATTATGGCCCTAGTGTTTGTGATAATAAATAATATATTTTAGATTTATGAATGAAGAAAATTTAGTAAAAACAGAAGATAGTACAGAAATTAGTAAAACTCCAAAGCAGGGCCGTAATCTTTTACCTATCATTATAACGCTCTTAGTAGCAGCATGGCTTATAGGTGTTAGTATTTTGGGTGCTGGGTGGCTGATATCAAGAGAAATTGCTAAGCAAGATACGGGTAATGATCCGGTAAATACGACCCCACAAACTAATACTCCTATTGATATTGTTTTACCTGAGAATAAGTCGCAGCAGGGGAGCACTGATGCCAAAGTAACTGTAATTGAATTTGCTGATTTTCAGTGTCCATATTGTGGTGAGTGGCAAAAAGAAATTTATTCAAAGTTAAAATCAGAATTTATTGATACAGGAAAAGTTAAATTTGCATTTTGGGATTTTGCTTTTTTGGGAGAAGAGTCGGTTAAGGCTGCCGAAGCTGCTCTGTGTGCTAAAGATCAAAATAAGTTTTGGGAATTTCATGATTACTTATATCTTCATCAAAATGGGGAGAACCAAGGAACTTTTTCTGATATAAATTTAAAAAAGTTTGCTGGCAGTATTGGATTGGATCAATTAATGTTTAATAAATGTTTTGATGAACGGACTTACAAGGCAAATATAGAAGAATCAACAAATGCAGGAAGTAGTTATGGTGTTAGTTCTACTCCAACAATTTTTATAAATGGACTTAAGTTTGAAGGTGTAATGCCATACGAAAATTATAAACAAATAATAGAATCTGAACTTGCAAAATAAACTTACCAAATTAATAATTTTTATTGGATTAGCGACTTTAGCTATAAATCCATTTTTTGCTTATGCGCAAAATACTGCAACTACTGCAACTAACTCAACTTCTAATGTAAATAATCCCAGCCCAACTGATTTACCTGTTTATAATGCCAGTGTTGATAAGAGTATTGCTGATTATTTATGTACTCCTCAGGGAAAAGGGACTGATTTATTTGATTGTGTGGATAGGCTTTATCGTTTTGGAGTCTCCGCCGGTTCGATAGCAATAGTATTCTTTATTGTCTATGCCGGTTACCTATACATAACCTCAGGAGAAGCAGGAAAAACTTCAGCTAAAAAAACGTTACTGTCGGCTTTTACAGGATTGGCGATTATGCTCACAAGTTATGTATTGCTGTATTTTATAAACCCATCGCTTGTAGTAATCAAGCCAATTCAACCACCAATTTTCACAGCAGGGGATTTACCAAGTTGCGAAGAAGTTGGTTTTGGAGAAAAATGTTTAATTCCTGGGGGGACCCAATCTACAGGTGATGAGTCTCAAAGTGTAGGTTTCGGCGAGAAAATAACTTGTTCATCTTCGGATTTGGTTTCTGCAAAAGGTTTGGGTCTTCCTACTAAGCAGGCTGATGAGAAAATTTGCAAAGCGTTTGGGGAAAGATTACTGGGATTAAAAAGCTCCTTAACAGGCATTAATTGGTACATTACTGACACAATTGGTACAGGGCATTTAAGTAAATGTCATAAAAGTGGAACTGCAGAATCTGGTTCATGCGCTGATTTGGGTATCACTGAAAAAAGTCCAACTAACTGGAGTAGGGTTTGTAAGGCTTTATTGTCCATAGGTGATTTACAGCCTGTAAATGAAGCTAGTAAGGATGCAACAGATTGTCCGAAGTATGGAACTTACGCTACAACTACAGGACAACACATTCATGTTAACTGGAAAAAAACCACTAGTAGTGGTGGCGGTGGGGGTTCTAGTTCTAGTGGTGGAAGTAGGCCAAATTGTATTCCAGTATCAGGTGTACCTGGGGTTTGTGGAAACCCAACCAGTGGATTTTATAAGGATGGTGATTTTCCAAGTGCAAAGCCTGAGCTTCTGACCGCCTATAATAAATTAAAAAAAGCATATCCTAGCATTAGGGTTGCTCAAGTTTACCGATCGCCTCAGTACAGTGCTTACTTGCGTTCTATTTGGGAGGCAGATGCTTTAGCAAACCATGGCTGGACAGATGCGGAAGTTAGATCACACGGTCAATATTGCCAAGCTAAAGGAATTCAATATGTTACTGCTGCTGACGCCAAAAATCCAAAAGTTAAACAGTGGGTTAGTCAGAACAGTGGTCATATAAGCATAGGGTCGCCAACAACTTGCTTGTCTGACCATGGACAAGGAATAGCATTTGATATTGATGGTTATAAAGCGACACCAGCCTTCGAGACAGCTGCAAAAAATGCAGGACTTTGTCATGATGTCCCAGTATTTAAAACTCGTGGAATTACCTCTAAAGAAGATGTTAGGCATTTTGCATTAATCAATGGTCCTGGGGTGAAGTGTGTTAATTATTGGTAAAAATATGAATTTCTTATTCCAAAATAAAAAATTACTATACAGTGTAATTACAGGAATAGTTATTATCCTATTAATAGTTATTTATATATTAACTG
>CAYRJC010000080.1:0-3092 GCA_964424635.1 uncultured Candidatus Saccharibacteria bacterium
TCGCGCCCCCGAAGGACACGGAGATCGTCACGGGGGCCGGTCCAGAGCCAGAGGCCGAGGAGTCCATGCGGGGCACGCGTTGCGACGCAGAAGCGCCAGAGCGCCCCGCAGAGCCGCCCGAAGTGGCAGAGGGTGCGGACCCAGCGGCAGCGCCGAGCGCAGCCCCCGCGCCGGTCAGGGCGAGCCCCGCGGCGGTGTGGAGCGCGGCCCCGGGGATGTTCCCGACCGCGAGGGCGGCGAGGGCGCGGCCGAACTCCAGCTTACCCTCGGTGCTAGCGACCTCGGACAGCGTCTTGAGGGCCATCGTGCCCAGCGCGTCCCAGAAATCCGCCCAGGTCTCCTGTCCGCTCGCGACGAGGCCCAGGTGCGTCCCAAGGGCGTCGGTCGCCTGCGACCACGCAGCGCCGATGGCGCGCGCTGCCCGAGCTTCGGGGGTGTTCTCGGGGTCATCGAACTGCGCGCGAAGCCGTTCTCCAACGCCGTTGCGCCGGTCGCTCTCCGCACGATCGCGGGCCGTCGTGCGGTCGCGCTCGTCGTTCTCGTTGAGGTTGTCGATGCCCTTGCGCTCTGCCGCGCGGCGCATCTCTTCGATGGCGCGCGACAGCTCATCGTCCGCACGGGTCTGGAGTTCAGCGGTCAGGCGCACTTTCTCGCGCAGGCCCTCCCAGGTCATGATCCGATCGGCCTCGGCCTGGCGCTTCGTATCCAGGGAGGCGTTCAGGATTGCTTGCCAGCTGGCGCGCTCCTGGCTTCGGCCTGCGGCGCCGCCCCGGTGCTGGGCGTGCCACCCTGCGTTGGGGTCGTTGAGCTTGCGCGTCGAGGCCTGGGCCATCTCCAGGAGGTCTGCCGCGCGGCGGCTCTCGTCGCGCTCGCGCGCGTGGCGCTGGGCGTCGGTCTCAGTGCGGTCCGGGGCCTGCGCTCCGGTCGCGCGACCGGCGCCGAGGTCTTCCTCTTCGGTGCCACCGGCGACGAGCATCTCCAGGCTCCCGGCGGTCTCCGCGCCGAGGGCGAAGGTCGCCGCGCGACGCATCGCGCCAGTGACCGTCGAGCGCTCCGGAGCGAGCCCGCGCAGCCGCTGCCACGCCGGGTCGTGCAGGCGCGTGATCACGTCCCCGAGGGCCCCGCGCACGCGAGAGAGCGTGTCGAGCCACCCGAGCGTGGCGGTCGCGGCGACGCCGAGGGAGCGCCCGGCGGCGGTCCCGAGGTCGCGCAGCGCGCGTTCGTTGACGCCCAGTCCGTCGGTGAAGCCAGCGAGCAGGCCACCCGGCGCGGCGATGCGCTCCAGTTCCGCGGTGAAGCCACCGGCAAGAGCACGCTCGCCCCGGGCGACGCTCTCGCGGAAGCGCTCCAGGCTCGTCGCGGCGTCGTCCACGGGCTCGCCCAGGTCGCGCACGACGCGCTGAAACATCTCCAGGCGCTCGCGCGCGGTGTGGGCCTGCCCCGACAGCGCGGCCATCTCGGGGCCGAAGCGCCGGAGCACCTCAAGCTCCCCGCCGACGATGCCCGAGAAGATCCGGCCGCCCTGCTCTTCAAAGCTGGTGCCGTTCATCTGCGCGAGGCGCGCGCCGCCGCGCGTCAGGGCGCCGATCTCCTGCTGGGAGAGGTTCATGCGGGCCGACGCAAAGTGCTCGGTCAGGCCCGCAATCTCGGTCTGCGAGACGAAGCGCCGGGACTGCGCCTGCGCCTCGGCGAAGTTCACCCCGAGTTCTGCCTGGATGCGCGCGAGGCGCATGCCCTCGGCGCTGCGCGTGGCGATGCGCTCGACGGCGGCCTCGACGGTCGACGCCACGCTTTCGATCGCGTGGAAACCGTGCGAGACCGCGGCGGCAAATTCACCAATGCTCGCGCCCGCGCGGCGGTTGCCCGCTGCGACCTTGTCGAGGCGCTCGCTCAGGCGGTCGAGGTTCTCCCAGTAGGGGCGCGCAGCCTCGGCGGCCTCGCGGGAGGCCTTCGCCATCTCACGGATCTCCGCGGCGGTCTTGGGGGCGCCCTGGGCCATGCGCTCCAGCTCCGCGCGCACGCCCACGATGCTCGTGTGCCCCGCGGCGAAGCTCTGGTACAGCTGGCGAAAGGCCGTCTCGGTCTCGGGCGCGGCACCCTTGACCGCGAGCAGACCCTGTTGGGTCTTGGTGAGGCTCTCGAAAATCTGGTTGATCTGCGCCGCGATCATCGGGTCGACGTTCGCGGTGAGAGGCCCGTCGAAGAGGTCCCAAGCCTCCAGCGGCGCTTTCGGGTCGAGCAACTCGATGTCGTTGCGGTCCTGCACCTTCCGAGCGTTCTCGCGGAGCCGGTCATCGTCGATGAGGAGCTGATTCCCGACGCCAAGCTCGGACTGCTGCAAACCGGCGAACATTCCCGCCTCGGCCCCGGCCTTGCCAAGGTCGATGACGGAAAACTCGGCCATGCCGCGGGGCTGCCCGTCGAACAGGTCGGTGAGCGTGCTCACCGCGTCGATCTGGAACTGCTGGTTGGCGTCGAACTGGAGCTTCATGGTGTGGTGGTGTTTCCCTCGTCAGACGGTCTTGAAGCTGCCGACGCCCTTGGTCTTAAAGATCTGGACCGCGTTGGTCTTGAGTTGGTCGTTGCCAGCGAACCCGGCGTCCAGGCAGACGACACGCTCGGGCTTCTTCTCGGCGATGGCCCGGATGACCTCCAACGTGAGGGGCCGCTCCAGGCAGAGCATGAGCGCCCCACTGGCGACGCTGTAGACCTTCTTGCCAGCAAGCGTGAGCGTCTCGACAGGCGTCGTCAGTGGGAAGCCGCTCTTCAGCAGGATTTCGTAGAGCAGGTCAGCTTCGGTGCGTCCTTCGCGGATGTGTTCAACGTGACCGAACATTTGCGCTTCGAGCCCCGCGCCTTTGCGTGAGGCATTGGCGTCCCAAGTCAGGAGATTGGACTGGTCGAGCTTGAAGACGCGGAATCCACGATCTGGCGGCGACGAAGCGGCAGCAGCGAGACTCCCGTCGTCTCTCTCTCCGAGCTTCTTGATGACCTTTCGGACTCGAGCCTGGGTGATCTTCGCAATAGTCGGATAGTCAGTGCGCCCGGTAGGCTCGGGTAGCTGAACGAGGATAAACCGCCGCCGCAGGGAA
>CAYRJC010000081.1:0-3070 GCA_964424635.1 uncultured Candidatus Saccharibacteria bacterium
GCTGCTATGTATATTGGAACCACTTTATTTATCACTTTGTGGTTCTTGATTAAATCTTCATCTACATTATTTTATCGTTATTTAGCTTTATTATTTTTGGGATTGAATGTAATTTCTTTAGGAATGTTTGCTAGCCGCGGAGCGATTTTAGGAACCTGTTTAGGTTTAGGGGTTTTGGTTTTAGGTTTATTAATAAAGAAACAAGTCAAAGCCGTGATCGGGGTGGCGGCGGTATTAATTATTGCAGCAAGCTTTAGTTTTTTATATTTATATTCGGTTCGCACCCAAGCTATTGTTACTAACGGACAAGATGACTCTACGCAGCAGAGATGGTTTGTTTGGGACCATGCTTTTGATCATATTATTGATAAGCCTTTAACTGGTAGTGGGTTGGGTAATTACTTTATTACTTATAGACAAAACCAGTCTGCTCATTTAGCTAATACCAGTTGGTTCGATGATCCTCATAATATATTTTTGCATCTTGCGGTTAGTGGTGGTCTGCCTTTAGCTTTAGCATTTATTATTCTACTGTCCTTTATAGCTTGGTATTTGTATCGCGATTTTAAAGACTCTACCAATAATCCTGATTTATTGCCACTGTTTTTAGCGGCTAGTTTAGTTTCTTGGATTATTAGTGCAAGCTTTAATCCTGTTTCTGTTAGTAATTGGCTTCTATTAGCGCTTCTTCTTGGTTTGTCTATGCAAAACTTGCCAATGAGGCAACTAGCTAATAGCAGTGCCTTTAAAAAAATATCCTACCTTACTGCTTTTGTGTTTATAATTTTGGGTAGTGCTTTTGCTGCAAGTGAATTGTCATTATGGTTATCTAAAAATACTAACCAAGGTAATAAAGATAGGGTGGGGCAATTTGCAAAAGCGGCAACAGATTTAAATCCTACTAACTTAGCAGCTTTTAACACTTTGGGTATAGATTTATTTAATAATGATAAAATTGACCAAAGTTACCAAGCTTTTATGCAAATGCAGAAGCTTCACCCAGACTCTTCTGGTGTTATGCAGCAAGTAATAGAAGGCTATCTAAATATTTGGCAGAAAACTCAAGACGTTAAGTATAAGTCAGTAATTTATGAGGCAATTGAAAAGTATCAATCAGATTACAATAACCATCAGTACACTCATGCCAATATTGCTAATTATTATTTTGTATTACAAGATTATAATTTAGCTTTAACCGCAGCCCGTAAGGCAGTGGTTTTGAGTAATGGGAATTTTCAATCGTGGATATTTTTATCTCAAATTTACGATAAGCTCGGTCAACCAGAAAATAAACAAAAGGCTTTAGAAAGCGCCTTTAGAGCCGCGCCTTCTGCAGAGTTAAGAGATTTAAAGAAGCAAAAATAAATGAATCAAAACAACGTTTCAGAAAATATATTGCACGGATTAAAAAAGTTTTATGAAGAAGGTATGCAAACTTCAGAAGCCTTTTTGTTGGACCATCTTTCTAATGATATTAGCCGAGTAAGTTACATTAAAAAAGGGCAAGAGATGATTAAAGCTTTGCCAAATGGGGCGCAGGTTTTGGATTGGGGCGCAGGTTTTGGGCAGATGACTTATATATTGAAACAACTTGGCGCTAATGTTACTGCATACGACGTTATCCGGCGAAGCAAAAATTTATTTAATGAAAGTAATACGCAATTAATATTTGGCAATGATGATTACAAGCTCCCTTTTGAAGACAATTCTTTTGATGCAGTAGTTGGGTGTGGGGTATTAGAGCATGTTCCTCATATCCCCGGTTCATTATCAGAAATATTAAGAGTGCTTAAGCCAGGGGGGAAGTTTTATATTTATAACTTACCTTATATCTTATCTCCATCAGAATTATATGCTGCTATTAGAAAGATTAGTGTTCATCCGATTAGATTTACTCAATCAGGAACTAGGCAAATTTTGGAAGAAGCAGGTTTTGAGGTAAGAAACATTTCTTTTGAAAATGGAATTCCAAAACGTCTAAGTGGACCGCTAAAGTGGTTTAGGTTTATAAGTGACAAGCTAACCCGAATATTTTTATTTTTAGATCAAGTAGTTGCTAGTACTCCCATAGTAAATCTTATCTTAAGTAATTCAATAAAAATAATGGCAGTAAAGCCTTTAAATCCTCAAAAAGCTAAACTAAAATATCAATTTGCTACTTAAAATAAGTAGCTTTTTTAGTTGAATTAATGCCTGATAACTTGTATGATTCCTATATATGAAAACCGCACTAATAACAGGGATCTTGGGCCAAGACGGTCCTTATTTAGCCAAATTATTATTGGAAAAGGGCTACAAAGTTTATGGGTTAATTCGTCGTTATTCTAATACTAATTTTTCGAATTTAGATTTTTTGGGAATAACTAATGATATTGAATATGTAATGGGAGATATGAGCGACGAGGCTTCTATATCTCATATAATTAGAAGTTTGCAACCAAATGAGGTTTACAACTTGGCGGCTCAGTCTTTTGTGGGGTCATCTTGGGATATTCCAGTTGTCACAAGTGATATCAATGCAATGGGTCCTTTGCGTATACTAAATGCCATTAAGTTATTTTCTCCTAACTCTAAATTTTATCAAGCTTCAACTAGTGAAATTTTTGGAAATAGTAACGTTAATGGTGTGCAAAACGAAAGCACTCCATTTGCTCCTCGTAGTCCTTATGCTATTGCAAAATTGTTTGCCTATTGGACAACTGTAAATTATCGGGATAGTTATGGAATTTTTGCTAGTAATGGAATTTTGTTTAACCATGAATCTCCGCTCAGAGGTAAAGAATTTGTAACTCGTAAAATCACTAGCGGAGTTGCTGAAATTGTATTAGGAAAGCGAAAAGAAATTTTATTAGGTAATTTAGAAGCGCAGCGTGATTGGGGTTTTGCAGGTGATTATGTGGATGCAATGTGGAGAATCCTTAATCATACCAAACCTGATGATTTTGCAATTGCTACGGGAGAAAAGCACTCCGTCAGAGATGTTTTAACGATTGCTTTTAATCATGTTGGTATATCGGATTGGGAAAAGTATGTTAAATTAGACGCTCGTTATAACAGACCAAATGAAGTT
>CAYRJC010000082.1:0-2908 GCA_964424635.1 uncultured Candidatus Saccharibacteria bacterium
ACATGTTATGATGAATTCATAACAAAGCGAGAGATGAAAATGTCTCAGACAACTGTCGATCAAGCAACTGACAACAAGACAGATCAAGTGATGAACGATGGGTATCCTCGCGAGATCACTGATCTGTCTGTGACTCGGATCTTGAACAAGCACCTCGTCGGCTTCCTTGTCAACAGCACTGGCTTTTACGCCAGCGTGCTCAGGAACATGAGCAAGATCTGCACGCGTGACATCCCGACGATGGGCGTGACCTTTCGCAAAGACATCGATCAGTTCGTCTTGTACTGGAATCCTGACTTTGTCAAGCGCATCGAAGCTGCAGAGGATGTGCGTGCGAAGGTCGGGAGTGGGTCGAATGGTGACGACACTGTCGCGATGTATGGTGACACGCGAATTCGCAACATCCTGATCCATGAAGTGCTGCACATCGTTCTGAAACACGTCACCGTTCGCAAGAACGAGCCACACTTCATCTGGAACATTGCTACGGACTGCGCGATCAACAGCATCATCTGCAACGGAGATGACTCTCAGTACGGCGTGCTGCCACCTGGAGGCTTGGTCCCTAGCAAGAAGCTTCTGAAGCCTGATGCGACGCCGTACGTCAGAGGAAAAGATTCAGATTTCTCTTGTGATCTCGCGCAAGCAATCGAAGAGTTGCCTGCTGGTCTGATGTCTGAGATCTACTTTCAGGCGCTGATGGATGCATTTCGTGACGAGATCGAAAAAGCGAAGCAGCAGGGTCAAAAGTCACCTGGTTCGCCGAACAACGATGGCAATCCTGGTGAAGGTAGCTCTGGTGGAACGCTTGATGATCACGATATCTGGTCGAAAAATGGTGACGGATCTGACATGTCGGCCGCTGAGCGCGAGTATGTCGATCAGCGAGTGCGCGATCTGATGCGTTCTGCTGTGATGAAAGCAGAACAGTCTGATCAGGGTTGGGGCAACATCCCACAGCACCTGCGTGCTCTGATCAAGTCGTTCGTTGTCGGTGAGATTGATTGGCGCAATATCTTGCGCATGTGGACAAGCGGTCGCATTCGCGCTGAGACGTCGCACTCGATCCGACGGATCAATCGCCGGTATCCGTACATCCATCCTGGTGCGAAGCGCAATCATCGGCCGCTGTTGCTGATCGCGAAAGATCAGTCTGGTTCTGTGTCTGACGAAGCCGTCGGCTTGTTTTACGCTGAACTTGATTCGCTGTCACGAGATGTCGACTTTGATCAAGTTGCTTTTGACACTGAGTGTGGTGAAGTCACGCGCTGGTCACGTGGGTCGCGACCAGAAGCAACGCGCGAGCGATGTGGTGGAACTGACTTTGAAGCACCAAATCGGTTGATGAACGATCCGTCGAACGCTGGGCGGTGGGACGGCGTCGCGATCTTGACTGACGGAGAGTGCAGCAAGCCCAGTCCTTCACCAGTGTCGCGGATCTGGATCGTGTGTCCGGGTCACAAGCTGATGTTTCAACCTGATGATGGTGAGCTCGTCATTGAGCTCTCTGGTGGACGAAACGCATCTGATGGCGGAGTATTGGGATGAGTGATGACTGGCGAACTGAGATGCCACCGCAACAAGTTGAAAAGTTTGACAAGATTGAGCGGGGCACAAAGCCCTTTGTCGTCGCGACACACACAGATCCAGACACTGGTCAGTTGAGTGAGCTGCTCTGGATCTGTGATGTATCATATCTTGATCAACAATCAAGCGCAGCGATTCGCGTGAACCTTGCGCATCACAGTTTCTATTCTGACATCTCTGATGCTAGAGATTCACGTGGATATAGGAGAAGCTCTGACGCTGGTGGTCAGCCGATGTTGCTGAAGCTCGCTGAAATTTGCCAACAGATGTTGTTGGCGTTGACATTCTGAAATATGAGGTGAACATGGCAAAACAACGCAAACCGCGAATTATTCACATGCCTTCTGGAAAAAACACAGTCTTGACGATGACCTCTGGACAGAGGACGTCGGATGTCGTAGCGTGCATGCTGACGAAGTCGAGCGGCATGAGAGATCGCTCGACGTTGATCATTGAAAGCGCTGACAGAAACGGTGAAGTCAAGAGCATCGCTCTCACGGGTCGCCAAGCGCGAACAGTGTTCAATGTTATGCAGAAGCACTACATGCGTGGTGACAAGCTCGTCGATCACAAAGCGGTCGCAGACGCTGCGTACGTCGATGGATTCATGATCGGGATGCGCTACGCTTGTGAAACGTGCGCGGCGATGTTTGGAGAAGATCCCCGCATCGTGTTGCAGATCATGCGACTCGTCATGTTTGGAGTCTGACATGTCTGCAACTAGAGAGATTCTTCTTGAAGAGATCGAAGCTCTGTGGACTAGAGCTCGAAAGCTTGAGAAGCTAAATGAAGCGTCAGCCAAGACAGAGCTGCTTGATGTGCAAAATCAGATCTCTGTGCTGATCAAGCGCTTGTCAAACATGCCTCAACAAGATCTGAAAGATGCGCGCATACTGCGTGGTTAAACACTGAACAGCAAGTGATGTATCATCAGTAGATGAGCAATGAATTCGACTTTCCCGCCAACAGAGCGCTTCCACTGCACGTTGTCTTGCGACAGCGAACAACGCAGATGACAGAGAACGGACCTCTCTCGTCAGAACCAACCAAACATGTTTACATAAGAGTGTCAGTTCTTCCAGAAGAGTTGAAGCGTAGAGTCGTAGAAGCGATCAAAATCCTGGGTCAACAGCGATTGTAGATTGTTCTCATCGGAACATCAAATTGGTCTGTCTCTTGTCAGAGGGCGTGTCACTTCTGTCTGTGATTGTCAAAGACGACACTTCAGATCTGCGAGCGATCAGCAATGTGCAGTGTGATGTTTCCACTGCGTAACACGCTGACCATATGTTTGCACACACCAGCACCATGCGACCCTGAA
>CAYRJC010000083.1:0-2778 GCA_964424635.1 uncultured Candidatus Saccharibacteria bacterium
GATTGAACCGATGACCTGCGGTTTACGATACCGCTGCTCTACCAGCTGAGCTAAGCCGGCTTGGGTAATTATTTAATCAGCTCTTAAAGATTTAACCCAGTCAATAATCTGAGCTATTTCTTTATCGCTATTATCTTCAATATAAAGAATTTTATTATTATTCTTAAATCCTTCGAAATAATCACGAAGGTGTTTTAAGAATGAATCAGAATCCTCATTTTCAAAAACTTTATCGCGATTAGTCCTGGTCGCTTGGTCGCGGCGAATTTGTAATCTATCTAAAATTGTTTGAAATGGAGGGTTTAAAATTATGGCGTAAGGTGCTGGTACAAAGTTTTGCAATACATGATTTAGTTTTTGAAACTGATTGCCAGTGACCCACTCGAGTTGATTATAAACGTTGATGTAGCTTTCTGAGTCATAGACCGTTCTATTTGTCAGTATAGCTTTGTCTGGATTAAGTTTGCTTAGCTTGTCGGCATAGTTATTTAGATAGAAACGATGATAGATACGGACTAGACTTCTTTCAAAGTGAGATAATGAGGATATACTAGGAAAATCTAAAGTGAAATCAATGTCAAAATCATTTTCCAAAAATAAATTAGAATTTTCTTTGAGCTTGTTAATTAATGTAGTCTTTCCTCCCCCATGGGGACCAGAAAGAAAAATTGGAGGATATGGCATGTTATTTTTTTAGACTTTTTACAAAACTGAATTTTCGTTCTATTGAGGGAATGAATAGTTTGGGGAATTTTTGGTAAATATAATTTGATACTTCTTGAACTCCTTTTATTACCTCTTTCTCTGTTCCAGATTTTCGTGGTCTGTTGTAACTAGGTAAAAATCCAGAGTACTCTATTTCTAATTGTTTTTGAACTATGCCGTTAGAGTAACAAAAAGAAATTGCAATTGCGTAAATTCTTCCGTCATTAAGGTCTACTACAAAATCTTTTACTCTTTCTTTGGTCATCTGCCCTATTGAAACTAATTTTTTTTGCTTAGATAAAAAAGAGTCCAGATTAACTAAAGTATGGTTGTGGCGCTTAAAACGGTGCTTTAAGTCATTAAGCTTAGTATTAAAATCACCTTTGTCTATAATTAATTTCTCATCATTTTTGAAAATTTTAAATGGTTTACCGTTTATGATTTTGTGATGTTTAATTTTTACCATTCTCGCACCTCTGTATATAAAAGTTGAATATTCGATTTTGTCAGAAATAAAAAATGAAACTTTTGTTAGTAGTTTATCTCCATTTTTGATTTCACAAAGTTGATAGTCTTCAGTATTTTTAAAACAACTTCTTATTTTTTTTAAGATTTGAAAACTAGTTAATTTTTTATTTGAAATATCAAATTTAGTCTCGTATTCAAAATCTTTGAGTTCTTTAGTGAAATCATGCTTTATTACTTGAGCTAAATCTTTTTTTGTTAATTTATTCATAGAAGTAATGTTGGAGCGGACGATGGGAATCGGACCCACGTCTCAACCTTGGGAAGGTCGCATACTACCATTGTACTACGCCCGCGTAAAAACCCTGCACCTAATCATTTAAAATGATAGACAGCAGGGTTTCGTTTTAATTTATAATAAGTTTACTGTCTTAATTTGACCAGTTTGAGATTTTAACCAGTTAAGAAAGTTAGCTGGCTCTATAAATATCTGTTGTAAATTATAGCTTCTTTCTGCTTGATTAGTACTATCACCCTCTATAGCATTTACTCTAAGCACATGAATACCGTATCTACTAGCTACTATTTTGGTATTACCAATAGATAAATCTTTAATCGCTGTTTGAAATTCTGGCAACATGTCAGAGAATTTTACAAAACCACTGTCTCCCGCGAATTCTTTACTCGCAGTGTCTTCACTGTACTTTTTTGCAACCTCTTCAAAACTAGTCCCAGAATCTAATTGCTTGATTAAGTCTCGTGCCTTACTGTATTGTTCATTATTTAGTGATTCTTGTTGGTTAAAATAAAGCTTTAGATTTTCTTGCAAGACTGATTGATAAACCACTTCATTTTTAAAGGTATTAATATCCATACCATAGGTTTCTTCTAAAGTCTTTTTGAAGTCGTCTTCGTTGTTGTTAGGAAATTTTTTTAGAATAGCTTGATAGCTGTTTTCAAGATCTTCTTTGCTAGCTTTGACATTGTATTTATCTACAATTACGTCGATTTTCTTGGTTTCTATTAATTGATCTAAAAGTTGTTTCTCTAGTCCAGTGGTGGGTTGACCAGAAGCCTCTAAAACTTTTTTTGCAAGATCAATACGATCGTATAAGTCTTTTCTAGTGATGGTTTTTGATTGAACCATAGCAACAGGTAATGGAAGAGTGCGAAAAACTTTTTCTTTATTACCATTTAGTGAGCCAGTGTATAACCATGCGATTAATCCAAATACTAAAACTATAATCCCCACAATAACTACTGCTAGGATAATTTTGTGTTTCTTGCTCAATGTTTTTTTACCAGAATTATTGGTAGTTAAAGCTTCTTCTTCTGTTTCATTATCAAAATGTTTTTTCATATTTTTACGTTTAGTTGATGAATATGTATTCCCACCATTTAATTAAATTAGATTTTGGAGAATGATTATTGGTTTCAATTTTGTTTTCTTCAGCAACTTTACCAGATAAATTTACTACAATCTCCCCTTCTTTTTTAAGGTTTAGTTGTAGTCGAGCTAACTTTTCTTGGTATTCCGGTGATGATAGAAAATTTATGGATTGTTCTAGTTGTTGATTTGAACCTTGTAGATCCTTTTCTTGTTGCTTT
>CAYRJC010000084.1:0-2696 GCA_964424635.1 uncultured Candidatus Saccharibacteria bacterium
AGGGAGTGGCGGAGGGTGAAAGACCCAAGAAATGTATCGAACGAGGCGACAAGACCGGCCGTATACGCGTTCCGTGGCCGCCGAAGCAAGCCCTGTTGGAAGACCTCATGTGTGGTCGGAGATTACCCCGGAAATGATCGAAGCTGGGTTTCATTATCGGTATTGCTGTGTCCATCACTCTACGGTACTTTCCCGGTCATGGCGTCGGCCCCCACCGCATTTAAAAATGCCCGAGACCGGGAGGATGTGCGAGCACCATGACGAGAACGGCGAAGCGCTTCGCATTTCGGCGCGCGGCTTCGCAGAAGCGGTACGTAGCTGTAGGTCAATCAAACGGTCGGTCGCCCGAGAAAAAGAAAACGCCGTTGCAGCAGCCGCTTCTTTTGAGCGCGAGGTTGCTGAGAAACGACCTGCAAAGCGCCGCATGTCTCTTCGCCGCTCAGATTCGGCTGGCGAGGATGCCGTGCAGCTGGAGGCCGCTAAAGTGCTTGATCGACATGCGCGCCTTACTTTCGAAAAGGGCGGCGTGGTCGATTCCCTGCTCGAAGTTCTGAAAGCTGAGCGTGAGCGCAGTGAAGAGCTTCGTCAACAGCTGATCCTTGCCCGGGTTGACGCAGGTTTGGCCGAAGTGGCTCTTGCTGAATCACGCCGTAAAGAAGAGCGCGGAGCCATCCGGTCCTTTATTTATTCGAATGAGCGGCGGTTTGAGTGCTTGCAAGAGATCGTTGGGGTTTCGGCCTCCTTCATTGAGGATATTCTTGCCCCCATTGTGGCTCGTCGGACTCGCTTTGCAGACCCGTGCACCGCCGTGATGTGGTTTCTGTACTATTGGCGGACGTCAGCTTCTACTCTCTCCATTGCTTGTAAGGCGCAAGTCAATCGGATATCTGTGATGGAAAAGCTGGATCGGGTCGGTGCTGTGCTTTGTGATGAGCTGCACGACTACGTGCGCTTCCCTACCATCGACGAGTGGGCAGCTACTATTACCCCGGAGCTTGCTGCCGACTTTCCCGGCGTGTTGGCTATGAGCATTGACGCAACTGCTCTGCCTATTTATTCGCCGACGGACCCAAGCGAAAAGAGACTTACTTACAACCACAAAGCTGGTCGTGCTTCGCTGCGCTGGTTCCTCCTGGTGCTCCCGGATGGCGAGATCGTGTGGCGCTCGCCCGTGGTCGAAGGCAGCGCCAATGACGCGACGCTGTACCAAAATTCGACGTTTACGTCGAGGGCGCTCGAATTCTATCAGCTCACGACTCCCTGGACGCTGGCAATCTTTGGGGACAAGGGGTACCGGTCTGTAATCGCCCCATCGAACTTCGTCTTCTACGTCACCGAGAGCGCCGCTGAGGATGCTGATGTCGACGATTCCGACTCGCTCCAAAAGCCTATTCCATCCTCGACTATTCGCACGACGAAGATTTGCCCGCATCGGTTCGTTGTTGAGCGTTCGTTTGGCCAACTCAAGCAGAAGTGGAGCCGCCTCACCTCTGGCAAGCTTCATCACTACCAGCTCGAAAATATCGATAATGCTGTTGGTGCCCTGTGCGCTATTCAAAACCTCAGCATGTGGCCGCATAAGTACGCATCTCTCCGCAATTGAGAACAATGTTTATCTGCTTCGCCGATGAGCAGCCCGAACTGCAGCAGATCGCGGCACAGCACGCCTCATCGACGCTTTCAGTTCGAGGGCCTTTTGCGTCGGACGGCGGACTCTGGAAGAAACTCTTGCGGAAGTGAGCGCCGTAGGCTCAATGGCAATTGCAGTGTCGCCGGTCTGTTGCACTGCAGCAGCGGCAGAGTTGGCGATGGCTGTGGCGGTCCTGCGGCTTCTACGTGCACCCAACCTTGCTGCGACGCGAACGACGGGCTCTGGCGCTTCTTGCTCCGCGGCAGCGGCCGGAGCCGCGCCCCCGGTTGGTGGATCCATGTGCTCTGGAACGTAGAGCAGGTAGATTTTAACATTCTTCAGCAGATCATCTACTTTCCCCTGCAGGGCAGGCTTGCCTTCGCCGACCGTTGCCTGGAAGCCTTGGTCTCGCAAGACACTTACAAGCAAACCGCTAGTGAGCTCAGCTGGTCGAATACAGCATCCAATGCTGTAATCCTTCTGGAAAATAGCGTTTCGAGCACGCAGCTGTGCCTCCTGAGCAGCACTAGTCCAGTATCCGCCCATGTACGCCCCTGCAACCGCGCGAGGTAATTCGGGAAGCAGAAGACCGCGCGTGAAGTCTCTCCAGCCGAGCTTTCGATCAGAAAGGTCCTGGGCGGAGAGCTTTGTAAATCCAGGGAATTTTAGGTGCTTGGGACGGTCTGGGAACTCGCCCCGGAGCGTGCTGAGCGCGATAAGAAGAGCTGCGACATGCTTGCACTTAGGGTCCACGTGGTCCTTAGTTCCTTTGAAACAAGTGCACGAGTAGGAAGAAATTGAATCTGACGTGCAGGACATCTTAACCTCGTACGACGCTCCATTTCCGACCCCCTTGCGCACCGTACACGAGCCATGGAACTCGTCTTCAACATGATCAAAAGTAAGGCAAGACACCTCGCCAGAACCGACCGTCACGAGCGCCTTTTTGAAACGGCTGGCCGGCCTACACCATTCCTCGATGCGACCAAGTCCGAGCACCCTGCAATTTTGGGCCAGCGCAACAACTGCAGCATATACAGCCTCACTACTATTCATATTGGCCTCC
>CAYRJC010000085.1:0-2660 GCA_964424635.1 uncultured Candidatus Saccharibacteria bacterium
CTACCCAATGCATGCACGCTGATAGACGCAGCCGCTTCACGCGCATCATCAAGAAGTCTGTGGTGCGACCAGCAAAAACACGGGATGTGCGCTGTGACGCACGCACGCAGCGCCAAACAACGGCAACACGTGCGCAGATTCTCAATCGAGAGGCCGTCCCATTTTGCGCGCACGCGCTCATACGTCTCGCCGGGCTGAATAGCCCGCCTGCACTCCGTGCATCTGTGCAGTTTGCGCGCGCGACGGGTATCTAAGTGGTAGAACTCGGGCAGCTCATAGTCTTTGCAGAAGCAATGTTCAGTCATTGATCGTCCTCCGGCCATGGTTCCCGCTTGTCCCGGCGGGTGCGTTTGCGGCGGCTCATGGGGATGTTCCGGTGGTTGGCGCGTTCATACAGTAGTCCGTCAAAAGGGTGTTCCGTCGCAGGGTCGAGCCGCGCTTACCCCGTTGCGGGTAACTCGCGTCTCGTTTTTGTATTGCTTTTCAGCCGTGGTCAGGTAGATGTACTCCGTCCGAGGGCGCTTTTTGCGCCCCAACACGTAAGCTATTTGGGGGTGCGTTGGGCAGCTTGCGCGACACGGTGTCCGACCCGGCGCATGGGGTGCCTTCTTCGTAGTAGCGCTTCCAGTTGCCGGTGTAGTAGCCGACTTCTCCGCACTGCGTGCATTGCCACGCGCCGATGGAGACGTCTACCTGCTTGGACGCGCCTTCTGCTCGCACCAGTTCGGCGGCTCCCGTCCACAAATCCCACACCTGCTCTACATACCTGTCGGGCGCTCTGTGTGTGCAGCTCATGCTGCCTTCTCTGGTGTCAGAACTCACCGTCCGCAACCTGAAAGCACGGCACGCCCGCAGCGCGCCACATCTCCACCATCCGGTCGCGGTCCTCGAATACGGCTACCAGACGCGCCCTGTCGATGATGAGCATGTCATCGAGCCAGCGTTTCTTCAGCGCGTCGTCCGGTGTGTAGTCGCCGGCCGGGCGCATGGTCAGCATCGGGCCGTCCAACTCCCACGACAAGAACGTAGTCTTGTCAGCCAGCCACTTGACAGTCTGCGCCCGTACTTCGTCGCTGCGCCCGCTGAAAATCCAGATGTCGGCTCCCGACTCGCGCAGACGCTCCATTGTGTCGATCACCGGATCGTTCGGGCGGTCGTCCACGCAAGCGTCGTAGAACGCTTTCCAGTCTTGCTCTCCGCGCGGACGCTCGACGTACTTGCGGCGGTGCTCGATCAGCGCCAACGTGCCGTCAAGATCAAAGATGTACAGTGGGCGGACCGGCGGTTGGTCCTGGGGGGCGTGCAGTTCGGTCATTCGTCCCAACCTCCGGTCAAACCGCGCTCGGCAACATCCGCAGCGAGCGCTTCAGCCGCAGCGCGCACGACCTTGACATATCGAACTTTCCCCTCCTCTGCGGCCTTGGCACAAAACTCGTCAAGCGAGCCCTTGAAGCATCCGGCGCGAATCAGAATGCCTGCCGGGTGCACGTAAATCTGTAAACGCCGTCCGCTACCATCGACGTTGCTCATAGTCATCGTGGCGACTACGCGCACTCCTTCGGCGGTCAATTTGTCGCCCAGCGTGGCCCCGTCGCCCAGCGTGGCCCAGTCGCCCAGCGTGGCCCCGTTGCCCAGCTTGGCCCCGTTGCCCAGCTTGGCCCAGTCGCCCAGCGTGGCCCAGTCGCCCAGCGTGGCCCCGTCGCCCAGCGTGGCCCCGTTGCCCAGCTTGGCCCAGTCGCCCAGCAACACATCGTCTCCATAGAAGTCAAGGTCTTTGTTGTCCATCGTTTCATCACTTCGAGCCGTTGAGGCCCAATAGGTTTATGCAGCGGGTCTGCTGATGTCCGCGTTTGGCCTTGAATGAATTGATGAGGGCGCCCAGCTCGTCGTGCTTCTGTGCGAGGAATTCGATGGTGATGGTCATTGCGACTCCAGATGAAAGATTGAAGGACTCAAGAACTGAGGGGAATCTGGCGGACGGCCACCGCGGACAACTCGGCCGAGCGGTCGTCGTTGAACTGGTAGCCGTCGTAGAAATCGCAGGACCACGCCCAGGAGGCGCCCTCGGACTCCGAGGTCCAATGCCACCCGCCTAGCAGATGCTTCTTGACATGGGCGAAGAGCAGCGCCGCCACAGGGCGCGACGGAAGTTCGCCACCGGCGTCCATGGCCCATTCCTGGGCGGCCTGCCAGTTCAGGTCTTCGCCACGGGCGGGCAGCAGAACGACGGCTACGTGCACGCCTTCCTTGGTGGTCGTGATGCCGGCGAAGATGCCGCCATCGAGCGCTTCGCCCAGTGCGGGCAGCATGTCCAGCGTCAAGGCAACAATGGTGGAAGTGGTCGTTTTCATGATGGTTCAGCGTGATGTTCCTGCGCCCGTCATTTGCAAATAGCGAATACGGGCGTTGAGATGTCGTGTTCGATCAATCCAGCGGGCCGATCTGGAATCGAGGGAGGATGAGGTAGCCACGGCCAGCGAATCGCCTGAAATGGGTTGGAAAGCCTTCTCAGCTTTCGCTTGCTCCCCGTCGTTTGATGGGCCTAATTCTGCAACACCGTGAGCCGTTCCGCAGCGCGCGCGTGTAGCGCGGTCTGTTGCTGTTCGCCAGCATTGCGGGCCTGTGGGTTAAACAGCGAGCGCTCTGCGTCATGGCTACTT
>CAYRJC010000086.1:0-2645 GCA_964424635.1 uncultured Candidatus Saccharibacteria bacterium
CAGCTCACCGTCAACCACGGCGTCAATATGTCCGCGCACACCGGAGACATGGACTTCCTCCTGTTCTCGTTCTACGGTATGGCCCGCAAGTCTTGCGAGAAAGAGAACGAGTTCCTCTGTGATATCCCCGAGCAGGAATTTAATTCTTGCGGGGGCTGAGAGCTTCTCGGCGAGCTGGCTAGCGTTAACACTATACCAAAGCTTACGCTTGCAAGGAGTGCCAGCGTTAGATAGTCGAAGGGTCGGTTTCTCTCGGCGAGTTGACAAACGTCGCACGAGCATTGTCCCGAGGGTCTTTCCGAACTCCGCAGCCTGCTCCTCTTTGATCTCTATATCCTGCTCAAATAGGGCGTAGATATCATCGATTAATGTTTCAATTTTCTTCAAAACAACTCCATTGTTCTGCCATAGCGTCCGCAATTCCTTGGTAGGTTCGGCTTCTATTCTTCGCCCGCTCCGGCGAAGGAGGCTCACGATGAACTCGGGGGAACCTGCCTTCGACGATATTAGTTGGAATTAGTCTTGGGAGGTTTTTCAACCAGAGGCCGGTTTTCTTTGTCTCTCCGTGGCCGAATTGCCACGGCTGGATATATTGATCGGGTTTACGAATACGGGTAGCAATTATCGAAACCGGGTTTTCAACACAAATACGGGGAATATCACATTCCATTAATACCCGTACAAAATCGAGCGCGGCGGCTTGTTCGGTTAGTTTATTCTTGAACCACCTGGCACCACAAACAGCAAGATGATCGCAAGGAGGGTGGGCGACCATAAGGTCCCACCCATCGTTCAAGACTTCTCGAACATCCCCGCGAAAGTGTGGCCCCGGCTGCTCCGTGTTCTCCAAATCACAGGACAGAGCCTCATGCCCTAGACGAAGGAAGGCGTCTCTGACGATACCAGAGAACTCACAAGCAACCAAAACCCGCATTAGACTGGAACGGCGACCGCAGGGCGGGGCACATCCTCAGCCTTGACGTACACGATGAGGTTATCTACATGGAGAGCGACCCAACGCATGGCCTTCTTTCCAAAGCGATCACCATAGTCATAGACGTCAACGGTCACCGTGACCTCACTGTCGTTACCGATCAGCGTACCCTCCTCGACCCCTGTCACTTTCACAGGACCGAGTTCACCGAGGACGGGGTGCCGCTCGTAACGACGCAGCTTCAAATACCCTTCCTTCTGCTTGGCCTTTGTGCCAAGAGCCTTGAACAACTTCTCGGACTCGTCGTCGAGAAGGATATCCGTAGCCCAATTACCACCACGGGGATCGGGCTCGCCCTTCTGGTCGACAGCAAAGACAGTATCTAGCTGGCCGACCCACGGCTTGCAGTAGCGGACCTTGCCCTTCAACGTAACCTGTTTAGTAGCCATTAGTTGAGCACCTTCGTTGCGTCTAGAGACTTAGTATCTTGGACTTCACCAGATGGTTCTGCGACTTCCTCAGGGAGACCCATCATCTGCCGGGTCAACCATACCTTCTCTTCTTCGTTCAATTCAGCGACACCAAGGACAGAGAACTGCTCCGTACCCTCGATGACATTCTCGGCAATCAACTCAGCAGCGTTCTCCGGGCTTTCGGCCGCGACGAGCACGTCACTCTTCTGCAAGTACTGGACTGAAACTTTGTAATAGTTCATTAAACATTCCCTTTGAAATACGGCTCAAGTCTGCGATGTTTACTCAAAGAGCGGCCATCGAGTGTATCAACTGTAAGAGCCTCACCGAAACCATTCTCGTTAATGTCTTTTGAATAGAAAAGGTATACACGGCTTTTCTCCACCCAAACACCACAAAGAATGTCATAGTCCGACACCTTGTACGAAACATTATTCGCACCGTGTTTATTTCGCAGTCGGACTAAATCGTTTATGAAAACTGCTGCTTTAACTTGAACTCGCGCCTGTTCTCCTTCCTCTGTTAGAATAATAAAATCGTAAGAAGTTTCGTGGGTGTCGGGCAACAGTATCTTAAATCCTTGTTTAGAAAAGAATGCTTTTGCCAGATACTCGGCGGCCATCCCTTTCCTAATTGCTGCTCCACTATAACCCATCAGTGAACGTCCTTCCAATTTAACCCAATCGAGCCACTACCAGACATCGGGCACAAGAGGTTTAAGTCTTCTCCGGCCTGCCGAATTGCATCCTTTTGGATCACCATTACATATTCGGCTGCGTCTTTGTCTGGAACTTCAGTGACCCATTCGTCGTGAACGAAATTAACCAGCTTGAACGGAATTCTTTCAGCGACGAGACGTGGGTACCAAATCTCCATCGCTCGTTTCATTACGACGGTCTCTCCATTTTGGAGGTATCCCGCGAGGCAGAAGTGTTCTCTGCTGCCTTGATCGTCGCCAAAGATAGCGACAAGTCTTCCGTCAAATCCTTCAAAATACCCTCTAGCCGCGTCGCTCGGAATTTGATCTCGTTTAAGTACTCGGAGACCGGGGTAAAACGTAATGAAGTCATCGTTAGCTCTCTTCGCTTCCGCATGACTGCATTCAAGGATTTGTGCGACCTTTCCAATCCCTGCACCAAGGAGCCAAGCATATATGAAAGTCTTCGCATCTTCTCTAGATTTGCAAGGACTTCCGAGTGCTCCTTTGTTAAGTGTGTGCGGATCAGTGCCATCTTCTT
>CAYRJC010000087.1:0-2635 GCA_964424635.1 uncultured Candidatus Saccharibacteria bacterium
TTTGGAATAAGCGTGGAGAACATCGTGCTTTGAAATTATTCCAAGAAATGAGTAAAAGAGTTCCGGCTTATAAGGATTTTTTAAAAAAGCATAAAATTAATCCTCTAAAAATTAAATCCAGCGCTGATTTTAAGTTTGTACCTACTGTTGATAAGAATAATTATTTAAGAAAATATCCTTTAGAAAAATTATGCTGGGATGGTTTGCTAACTAAGCAAAAAAGTGTTTTTGCAGCAACTTCTGGTACTACAGGCGAGCCATTTTATTTCCCTCGCACTGATTCTCAGAGCCATCAATACGCAATGATGGCAGAATTGTATTTGCGCAATAATTTTCAAATTCAAAATAAATCAACTTTGTACATTAATGGTTTTGCTATGGGTGCTTGGATTGGCGGCTTGTTCACTTATGAGGCAATAGAGATTTTACAGAAGAAGGGTTATGATATCAGTATAATTACACCAGGAGTTAATTCAAAAGAAATCATTAAGGCTATGCGCCAGCTAGGGGATAAGTATGACCAGGTAATTTTGGGTGGATATCCACCTTTTGTTAAAGATACTATTGATCAAGGTCTAGAGGAGGGTTTGAATTGGAAGAAATATAATCTTGGCATTATTTTTTCAGCAGAAGGTTTTACCGAACAATTTCGTGATTATATAGTTACTAAAGCAGGTCTGAAAAATATTTATACTTCTACACTTAATCATTATGGGACAGTTGATCAAGGAACTCATTCTCATGAAACTCCTTTGTCGATTTTGGTGCGTAGATTAAGTGTAAAGAATAAAAAATACGCCGCTCAATTATTTCCAGAAACAAATCGCCAGCCAACATTGACTCAGTATCTCCCAGAGATGTTTTATTTTGAGAATGATAATGGTAATTTATACTGTTCGGCATTTAGTGGCTTGCCTTTATTTAGGTATGATCTTAAAGATCGAGGTGGGATTTTGTCTTATGAAGAAGTTTTTCAAAAAGCTAAGACAAGCGGAATTAATCTAGATAGAGAGTTGAGTAAGCTTAAATTAACAGATAAGGTTTGGAA
This sequence comes from uncultured Candidatus Saccharibacteria bacterium, assembly GCA_964424635.1. Lineage (GTDB taxonomy): Bacteria > Patescibacteriota > Doudnabacteria > UBA920 > UBA920 > UBA920. The sequence continues at coordinate 1,049 of CAYRJC010000087.1, forward strand.
TTTACCGTTTGTATATTTGTATGAGCGCAGTGATATGGTTGTGAGTTGGTATGGAGGAAATGTATACCCAGAACATGTCCGAGATGCACATTTGCATAAAGATAGCCAGAAGCACACCACGGGTAAGTTCGCGATGCGTATAATTTATGATAAAAAACATAATCCTGTTTTAGAAGTAAACACTGAGCTAAAACCCAATGTAAAATTAACAAAAAAAATAATAAATAATTTTCGAGATAATTTAGTTAAGATTTTTTTAAAGAAAAATTCTGAGTATAAAGTTTTATATTCTAACTTTAGTCATCGTATGATACCTATAATTAAATTATGGAAGCATCAGAGTGAGCCTCATTTCAAACCAGGAGGTAAGCAAAAATGGACAATCAAAAAATAATAATTTATTAAATAAAAATTATGGCAAGAAAAATAAAGGTAAAAGATAATTTTGATCGTAGTTCTTATAGGCCCATTAAGCTCGACCCTCAAAAAGATTTTAATAATCAAATTAAAAAAATTAAAGGAAGTGATAAAAGACCGGTAAAAATTATAGACCAATATTTAATCCAGTTAGAAGAGGTATTTTTATTGCGAAATCCAAAGTATCGTTTTGATAAGGATTATCATGGTGAATTTAAGTCTTTTGAAGAAAAACACGGCGGAGAAGGAGGTTTGTATACAAGTGGTAATTGGTTTTATTTCCCATGGTTACATGTAGTGATTCATTTCTTGCCAGATTCTATGCATCAGGAGGTTCGTACTGGTCGAAATCGTAATTTAATTACTTTAGACGAGCAGAAGAAATTTTATAATGCGACAGTGGGAATTTTAGGGATGAGTGTTGGAAGTCATGTTGCTCTGACCATGGTTATGACGGGTGGTGCTCGTCATATTAAATTGGCAGACCTGGATGTTTTGTCTGCTTCTAATTTGAACCGTGTTCGTACAGGATTTCAAAATATTGAAGTTCCAAAAGTCATAGCCGTAGCTCGTCAGATTTATGAAATTAATCCTTATGCAAAAGTAGAATTATTTCCAGAAGGATTAACAAAAGAAAATTTGCCTAAGTTTTTGGATGGATCGACTAAATTATCTTTGTTGGTTGAGGAGATGGATCAGCCTTATTTTAAGATGAAGGTTCGTGAATTGGCTCGTAAAAAAGGTATACCTGTAATAATGGCTGCAGATAATGCCGATAGTATTATTGTTGATGTTGAACGTTATGATATAAATAAAAATTATCCAATTTTGCATGGAATTTTGGGTAAAATGACCTCTGAGCAGTTTAAGAAAGTTGACCCAAAAGATTTACCTCATATAATTGCCAAAATGGCAGGGGCAGAAATGTCTACGGTAAGAATGATAGAATCTGTTATGCAAGTTGGTAGGACTATTTATTCTTGGCCTCAATTAGGTAATGCTGCAACTTTGTGTGGTTCAGTATTAACATATTTGGCTCGCAAGATTATATTAAAAGAAAAAATACCATCTGGTAGAACTGATTTTAATTTAGACACCTTTTTTTTACCACCAAGTAAGTCTGAATTAAAGATAAGGGATGGCTTGATAAAGAAGATGGGGTTGTAAATT
>CAYRJC010000088.1:0-2593 GCA_964424635.1 uncultured Candidatus Saccharibacteria bacterium
CTACTTGTGAATGAGTACGCTACAGAGGCTGAGGTAATGAGCTGAATAGCCAAAACCGTCATTGCAAGTCCAAAACTTATTGGGAGCAGGGCTACGTACGCGTAGATGTACGCTGCACCAACAATTAAAAAGATAAGTGTGAGTCCTGCACCAAATAAAAAGTCCGCGTTTGCGCGGGCTTCTAATTTCTGTATGTTTTCGTATGAAGCTGGAATCTGATCAAGCCCCTCAAACACGGTAGTGTGTTTTACAGAACGTCGACTGCTTGTCGGCGAACTGTAGAACCATCGAACTTTGTTCTACGAACCTGGCGGTATGAAACTGTACCGTCTTTCATTGCAAAAATAGTGTCATCCTTGCCAAGCTTGGTGTTTTTTCCAACTACAAATTTGGTACCACGCTGACGGATAATGACATTGCCATCGTGTGCCTTTTCACCAGCATAGAGCTTAACGCCCAAATACTGTGGGTTGTTGTAGGATATATTTTTCGCGGAACCCGCGGCCTTTTTCGTTGCCATACCCTGCTATACTAACCCATATGTGGCCTCAAATCAAGGCGTTTCTATGGGGAAGACGGGTCGATATCCTAACATCCCTAATCCTCATTCTGGTCGCCCTTGCAGCCTTCCAAATGGGGCGCCTTTCAGTCTTCTACACCAGAGCCTCGGACTTTGGCATTACCCAAACCCCTAACCAATAGCACCATGATAGTCCTCGACATAGAATCGACCGGAACTAATCCTGAAAAGCACTCAATAATCTCGCTCGGGGCCATAGACTTTGATGAGCCCCGAAACCAGTTTTATGATGAATGCAGAATATGGGATGGCGCCCACATTGAAGCAGAGGCCCTTGAAATAAACGGCTTCACAGAAGAAGAGCTTCGCGATCCGAACAAGAAAACAGAAGAGGAATTAATACGCGACTTTATTGCATGGGCAGAAGAGTGCAGGGGATGGAACTTTCTTGGTCAAAACCCCTCGTTTGATCGTGACTTCGTGAAAGCTGCCTGCCACAGATATCACATAGACTTTCCATTTCCCATCCGCACCATAGACACACATAGTTTGGCGTATATGCACATGGTGTCGAAGGGGACAGTCCCGCCATTTAATGCAGAGAAACATCGTTCAGACATGAGCCTTGATTACATACTGAGCTATGTCGGTATTCCGGAGGAACCCCGTCCCCACAATGCTCTGACGGGTGCACAATGCCATGCCGAGGTCGCGTCTCGTCTTTTATACAATAGGCTCCTTCTCCCAGAATTTGAAATGTATCCAATCCCGTGGACCATCCACAGAATTGGCTAAAAATCAGGGTACAATCTACCCATGACTGACAAAAAGCCCCCTGTTCCGCCCACTATTCACCGAATGGAAGGTGAGCTGAAAATTTGCGACCCAGTGAAAACAGACCATACCCGCGATATGGAAAGTTGGCGCATATTCAAGATAATGGCTGAATTTGTGGACGGGTTTGACCTTCTCAAAAAGTACAAACTTGCTGCCACCATTTTCGGGTCTGCGCGCTGCTCAATGGACGATCAGATATACAAGGACGCAGAAGCGTTGGCAGGGAAACTCGCTAAGTCTGGCTTTGCCGTCATCACTGGCGGGGCAGGGGGCATTATGGAGGCCGCAAACAAAGGGGCATTTGAGGCGGGCGGAAAATCGATTGGACTCAATATCAAACTTCCCGACGAACAAGGTGGAAATAAGTACACGACTGAAAGTGCGACATTTAACTATTTCTTCTCACGCCGGGTTATGCTCTCGTTTGCGTCAGAAGTGTACATAGCATTCCCCGGGGGATTTGGAACCATGGACGAATTCTTTGAAGTCTTGACCCTGGTACAGACAAACAAGATAAAGCGCATACCTATCATCCTCTACAGCAAGGCATTCTGGTCACCACTCGTCGATTTTATGAAAAAGACCCTCCTAGAAGACAATAAAACCATTAACGCCGAGGATCTGGACCTGTTTGTGGTGGTGGACACCGTGGACGAGGCGTACGACAAAATCATCGAATTGGTGAAATGCTAAATAATGGCTTAATAAAGCCATATTATTGATAATTTCAATTTGCAACACTTGACAGGGTGAAAGTCAAGTGATAAGGTGTATTTAGAAGTCGCCGTCGGGCGGCTTTTTTCGTACCCGACCAAGCCCCTAAGGCAAAGGCCGGAGTCCGATCAAAAAAACTATGTTGCCAATACTTATACTTCTTGCCGGTGCGGCGTTTACCGCCCCTATGGCTCTCGCAGACTCAGCAGAGCATGAGCTCTCGCAGAATCCCGAGACCCTTGGTGCCTACGTCCGCGAATACTTTAAGGATGAGCCGGTCATGGCTGACATCGCATGGTGTGAGTCACGTTTCCGCCACCTAGATAAGGACGGCCAGATCTTTCGAGGGAAGGTAGTTAAAGAGGACATCGGCGTCATGCAGGTGAACACCTACTACCATGAAAAGAAAGCAAAGGAATTAGGGATCGACTTGTACTCGCTCTCAGGAAACCTGGCATATGCCAAGTACCTCTATGAGAAGCAGGGAACCAAGCCATGGGCTTCGTCAGAGCCATGCTGGGG
>CAYRJC010000089.1:0-581 GCA_964424635.1 uncultured Candidatus Saccharibacteria bacterium
GGGGTGGCCGCAAATCGCCGAGTTCCTTAATGCCCCGCTTGCTCCGCTCACGCCGGAAGCAGCTGAGATGCCGGGGCGGCCTACGGAGCGGCTAGCGTACCGGTTCGGGCTGCTGCGTCAGGATCTGCAGCACACCTGGCGGCGTCTACGGCAGCGGCCGGAGACTAGGCAGGATTCGATGATTGCGCAGCCTGTGCGCGTCGCGCAGTCGTGGCGCACGTCGAAGGAGCAGATGGTGCTACCTGTCCACCGCACCCTGACCAAGGCCGCCCTGGAGTGGTATGGCGAGAAGCAACGGCAAAACGGGCAGCTGTGGGATCGAGACGCGCGCCTTGAACAGCTGTATGAGATGCACAGTCAGCAGAGGCTCCGCTTCAGCTTGCCTGAGTCAGCGTTCCTGCTGGAGAGCATGCGGGTACGCAAGCTCCGCGGTCGCTTGTCCATCGGGGTTGTGAGTTTCCTGATCCTGCTGTTCCTCGGCCTCGCGATCTTTGCAGGCGTTCAAGCACAAGAGGCCGTCGCGTCCAGTGAGAAAGAGGCCAAGCAGCGCAGGGAAGCAGAGCACCGACGCAACGAAGCGG
>CAYRJC010000089.1:591-2586 GCA_964424635.1 uncultured Candidatus Saccharibacteria bacterium
CCAGAAGGCGCAAGAGGACGAGCGGAAGGCGCGGGAACAGGAGGCGGCGGCGAAGAACCAAGCGGAAGCCTCGGCCCGAGCCGCTACAGAGTCTAAGAACGCCGCGCAGACCGCGCAGAAGCAGACCGAGGAGAAGCTGGCGTTGCTCTACGAACAGCAGGGACAGCAGTTGCTAGGCAACGGCGAGCCGGAAAAGGGGGCGGTGTACCTGAGTGAGGCCTACCGGCTGGGTAATATTAGTAAGACGCTGCGTACCTTGCTCGCTGTCTCGCTGCGCACGGTCGAAGCGCGCCTGCCGACGCTGCGCGGCATCGTGGGTCAGAACGCCAACTTCAGTCCAGACGGGCAGCAGCTTGCCATTGCTTCGTCCAGCGGGCTGAGGCTCTTTGATCTCGAAACAGGCACTCAGCCCCTGTTCACGAGCGCGTTCGCCAACCAGTCCGTCACGCACAGCCCGGACGGGCGCGAATTGCTCCTGACGGCCGCCAATCAGCCGTCCGTGCTGGTCGGCGCACGCAGCGCCCATATTCATCTCGGACTGCCAACTGCGGCTCCTTCCATCGCGGCGTTCAGCCCGGACGGCTCCCGCATCGTCCTGGGAGCGGAAAGCAGCCTGCATGTCTACCAGCGGCACAGCGGCATGCGGATCTCTTCGCTGAGGGGACCGGCGCCAGTTACCTGCGTTGTATACAGCCCGGATGGACTGGCCGTGTTTGCGGGCTTCGCAAACGGCGACGCCGTGTACTGGTATACGGATGGGACTTCCAATCCCTTGTGGCTCACAGGCCACACGAAAGAGGTCGTGGCGGTTGATATCAGCCCGGACAAGCGGCTGCTCGCGACCGGCAGCCGGGACCAGACGATCCGGTTGTGGCTGCGACAGTCCGGTACGCTATGGGGCGAACTTCGGGGGCACCAGGCAGGGCTCGCAGCGGTCCGCTTCATCGGGGACAAAGGTAGCCTCCTGATCACCACTGCAGAAGAGCGGTCAGCTCGACTGTGGGATACGTTACAGCTCAAGCTGGTCAGTACGCTCGACCACCACGTCAGGAACATTCGCGCGCTCGCAGTGGACAAGGGCGGCAACCGGATTGCCACCGGCGGCGATGACGGACGCATCATCTTGTGGGACGCTCGCTCGGGACGACGGCTGGCCACTCTGCTGAGCCATAGCCAAAGCGTGACAGGGCTGCAGTTCAGTCAGGACAACCAGCATCTCGCCTCGACGGGCAAAAGCGACAATGCGGACGCAGAGAGCGCTGGCAATGGGGACGATGGCGTCGAGCTCTGGGACGTGAGTATCGGCGGACTGCTCTATAGCATCGACCACGACCGCCAGCTGATCAGCGGCGCGATATTCTGCCCGGACACTCGTTGTGCCGTGACAGGTACGAGCGATGGAACTGTCCACGTATGGAAGCTTGAGCCGACGTACGCAGAGCGGACGGCGATACATCCGCTGCGTGGAGCGGTACGCGCCCTCTCGATTGGACAGACCCGCAGCGGCACCACCCGACTGCTTGCCGTCAGTGAGCAGGGCAGTGTCCTGTTGCTCGATCGCAGCGGTGACGCATGGAAATGGAAAAGGATCTTGCTGAGCGGGACCGGCAACGAAGACCACAAAGAGGCAGCACTATCTCTGGCTAACAGAGACAGTCTGCTGGGGGCCGCGACGCTTAGCTCAGATGGAACGCTGGTCGTGGTTGGCAGCGGGAACGGCAACCTTCGACTCTTGGATGCCGACACTGGGAAGCTGCTCACTCACATCACTGCCTATACGAATAAGACCGCTATCTCTTCGCTAGCGCTGAGCCAGGATGGGCGACTGCTGGCCTCGGCGCATGTCGACGGCTCGGTCCGCATCTGGGCCCGTTTCGAGCAGAACCAGCTCTCCCTCCGGCAAGTGATTGTGCTGGAGCCGGCACCGGGACCGGCGATCGCATTTCACCCGAACCGGAAGCTGATTGCCATTGGCGGGCGTGATCGGCTCATTCA
>CAYRJC010000090.1:0-2557 GCA_964424635.1 uncultured Candidatus Saccharibacteria bacterium
TAATAATCGTATTTTTCTTCTTTTAATCTAATAGACATATTTTATTTATAATATTTTGCAATCTCAACTCCCCCATTTGCTCTTCCCTATCGGCGGTATGAAAAAATCGAGCGTTAAGCTATTAGCAAAAAAAATCGGCTTACCAAATAGTGATAAAAAAGAAAGTATGGGGTTGTGTTTTGTTGGTCAGATTCGGCTTAAAGATTTTCTGGAACAAAAATTAAAAATTAAACCCGGTCCGATTACCAACTCGGACGGCGAAGTTATTGGGCAGCATGAAGGACTGGCTTTTTATACAGTGGGCCAGCGTCAGGGAATCAAAGTCGGTAAGGGCGGTCCATGGTTTGTAGTAAGGAAAGAACTAAAATCTAATCAACTAGTTGTAACTAATAATCCTAATGATAAAGCTTTAGAAACTAAAGAGATAGAAATTCATAGTGTTAACTGGATTACAAAACCTTTAGGATTAAATTTGGAAAAAAAATCTGAAAAAATATCAGTAAAAATTTTGGGCCGGTATCGGCACCAGGGTTCATTAGAAAAGTTAAGCATTACAGAACTAGGAAAAGGTCATTATAAAGTTGTTTTTGCAAAGCCTCAAAAGGCAATTGCGAGTGGTCAGAGTTTGGTTTTGTATGATAAGCAAATTTGTCTAGGTGGCGGGGTAATAGTATAATCAAATTTATGAAAATAAAACTATGGAGATTTCTTTCTAAATCAAAAAATTACGCCTTCATGACCGGCGTAATCTTTTTTGCAATTGGTTTGCTGGGATTTATATTCAAATCTGGAAATTCTTTACCAGACTATTATTTATTGTTATTCATAATAATTGGTTTTTGGGGGATATTAGCAGGGATGCGGTCAAGGCACGAATAGCTATTCGAATCTAGCAAGGCGTACAATTTCTGCTAACTCTTCTTTGTAGCTTTGATTGAGGGAAGCATCAAAAGTATAATAGTACTCCCCTACTTTTATGGTATAAATTAAGTCTTCGTAGTTTGTAGCAGTTAGATCTTTGACGATTAATTTTGGTTTTCCTGATAAGCCATTTATAGCAACAAAGTCCTTATCACTAATGTAAACTCTGATTGGATTTTTGCTGTCTTGAGGAAATAAATTCACAGTATAATATCCGGCTAAGCTAGTGATGTCAGCAGAGTAGGTCCATTCTTTAGGGAAGGAAAGTTTTAACGGATACGAATTATCTTCATAAGATTGCCAGTTTGTGGTATCAATTTTGGAGTGACGGTTTAAGTAATCAATAGGACTGTTTTCTTGTGAGATAGTTCTTTTTTGTATTTTAGATAATAAAAGCGATGCATAAACAACTACTAGAACAATAATTAGTAGTGCGATAAAGCTGCCAGTAGCTTTGGTGTGATGAGTTAGTTTCATTTTGATTGAGAGTTAAAGACTTCATTTATATTACTTTCGGTGCCGCAGTAATATAAGTGTTTGGTAAGATTTACACAATAACCCGGATTTTTTTGAACATAGGAATACTTGGGTAAAAACCATATAAGTAAAATAACAACTAATACAATAATAAGGTAAATCAAGTATTTTGCGATTTTGAGCATTTTTGTTTCTATGTAGACCAATTGATTTTATTTGGTCAAAGCATTTTCATAGTATTGACTATTTGTCGATATTATTATATCATAAAAAGCTTTCTTACGAAATTCTAGGAGGAAATATAAAATATATGAGATTGGTATTAGGATCAGAATCACCGTTTAGAGCTGCTGTCCTTAGGCAGGCAGGTTATAAATTTGAAGTTTTTCCGGCAAATATTGATGAAAAAGCTATTCGTGATAATGATCCAGCTCAGCTAGTTTTGAAGTTAGGTATAGCGAAAAGTGATGCTGTCGCGAAAAATTTTATAACACAACAGGACCGAAATGTCATAATTATAACCAGCGATCAGGTTTTGGTAAGAATTAATTTTGGTTCTGAGGTAGAAGGAATTTTGGAGAAGCCCTTAAATCAGAAAGATCAGCCCGATCTTGAATTAGCCAGGGAATATCTGGAAAGTTATCAGTTTTACGGAGTCAGGGCTTATACTTCACTGGTGGTGTATAACCTATTAACTGGACATCAAACAAAATCATACACCACTGCAGATTTGTATCTATCAAAATTTAACGAAGATGAGATTGGGGTTGTCCTAAATGACCCCAATACCTACAAAGCTGCTGGAGGTTTATGCACTGGAATTAAAGGTAGTCCAGCTAGTGAAATAATCGAACGTCATATATTTAAATTCATTGGAGAAAAAGCGAGTTTCATTGGTTTGCCTATTAAATTATTAAAACAAGCATTATCAGCAATGAATTTTAGAAAGCCTTTCAAGGCTTGATTCGGGTTTATTTTTGACTTATAATTGAACAGTTACGTTCGATTATAAGTCTTTTTATTTTAAGTTTTTAAACTATTGGGGTATAGCCAAGTGGTAAGGCAAGCGGTTCTGGTCCGCTCATTCCTAGGTTCGAATCCTAGTACCCCAGCCAACTCGTGCTAGCACGAGACCCATATAAAAAACCGCCAAAAAGGC
>CAYRJC010000091.1:0-2510 GCA_964424635.1 uncultured Candidatus Saccharibacteria bacterium
GTCGGTTCTGCCCTTCCTTTGAAGTGCGCAGACGAGATCTCCGTCCGTCAATGAAACATCAGCAGATTGCATAATCATTCCATCGTAGAACGGCGTCCTTTCAAAAAGGTCTATTTTTCTTGTTGCGCGCCGGAGCTGAAAAAGGATCATTGTATCACCACAAGCTTGAGTACTGTGTTTCTAATCCAGAATATTCCGCTGTGACACAGCACATGAAACCATTCGATGCCGTCCTTCTGTGTGAGACTTTCTAAGACGCAGAAAAGCGTTTCGTCATAAAGACCTTCCGCACGACCGCTGTATCTTAGCATGTTATCGGGAGTCTCCCACAAGGGAATCCATGCGTCATACTTCTTATGAATTAGCATTCGAGAATGATTGCGTTTTTATTGAAAGTCCAGTAAAAAACGTAAAATACTCCGTTTGACGTAAGAACTTGGCACATTGAAGCGTTTGACCATTCAACGCCGTCTGTGTTCAGCACAATGAACACATCTCCGTGCTTTAGACTTTCTACAAAAGCACTTGTGTCTTCATAGAGGCATATTGATCTCAAGGCGGTGTATGATGCACCCACGATCATGTTCACGCAATCTCTGATTTGTCATCTACCAAAATGGCCAAAAAGAGACCGCGGCTCGTGAGAATGAGAGATTCTACGATGCTAGAACTGAAGCCATAACGACTCTTCTGTTCATCAATGAGGATGAATACATCTTCATGACTAATGCTATATACATGAGTTGAGACAGCTCTTCCGCTAGCAGCATAGAGTCCCAAGAGCTCGCCCTTTTTAGGCCTTCGGAGCATGGCTAAATTTTATCATATAATGATGTGATGTTCACACGCTTTTTTCTATGAAGCGCGGCGGAATTTCAATGACGCCACGATGCGACATGACTGTCACGCTATACGTTCCTGATGAATCTAAAATGATAAGAAAATCTCCCACGTCGAGCGTTGTAAATCCTGCGAGAGCCTGATCAAGCATGTAATAGAATGCTTGAGGCGTCACGCGGTAAAGATCACCCTTTTTCATGTGTCATTAAATCAATTCTACTTTTGAATGCATAGCAAATGCCAAATTTGCGCAAGATCATCGCATAAGAACCCTTTATGCTGACTGCAACTAGGGGTTCGCCTCGCTGCAACGAACCCACAAAATTTGCTTTTTTGGCACCCCATCTCCGTGCCATGTCCTCGCGGTTCTGAAACGTGAAGCAACTTAAAAAGATTTCACGCGACGAGCACAGATCACCTGCGCTTATCATCTGCTACCTTTATTTTTCTATTTACAATGAGACCGACGCCAAGGCGTGTGATCACAACAGACCAATCGCGAGACGATTTGGCTTCAGCATTTATCACAATGACGAGCTCTCCTTTTTTAATTTCACCCAGGACGTTATCAGTTAAATGATTTTTCTCGTCGAAGGTGAAAACTGCAGCAGTGATCGTTAAGACTTCATCAAAGTCAACAACACAAAGATCGCCGTCTTTTATCTTTTGCGGGTTCATGGTGACTTTATGTTGACGCAATTGACGTAAACAGGTCCAAATTGCGTCAAGACGCAATAGTAGTTTTCGTAATAAAAGTTTTTTAGGTTTTGTGCTTGGCTTAGCACAACGACTGGTGACCCAGAGAGAACAAGTCCGACTTTTCTTAATTGATCATCTAGCCGATCTATCACGTAAATCGGCACCATGCTTTTCCACCCAATGTAATCGCTCACGATAGTGCAAAGATCACCCACGTTTATCATTTGAGGGCATCCCTGTACACGACTCCCAATCCAAATCGTGTTAAAACTAGCGCAAGGTTTGGATTGCGCAGCACTCCTTCGCGCTGCACCAAGATCACATTTTCTCCATGATTTAACGTGCCGATGTTATTGGACTCTTTAATGTTTAACCACGCGAGAAGGTCATTTTTGTAAACAGTCGTTCTAAAAGCTTTAATCTCGCAAAGATCGCCATCATTTATCACAATTAACCTTCTTTATATGAACGACATCTATGAACCCAGCTCCGCTCTTCGTAGCACATCGTGTCATCGTTGGCCAATCGGAGTCTTCTAGAACAAAGACTAGTTCATCTTGTGAAAGATGAACGCGTTCGCTCGATGGGTGGAGCTCACGCCACATGGTTGCGCCCATAGAAGGAAGAACGCGAGCCAAGCTGCCTGCTTTGATGAAGAGCAATTTATTCATTTTCAACCCAACGAAAGACAAAGTCTTTCATTTTGATCTTTGCAGTCAACCACGACTTGCTGGCGTTAGCAACGCATGACCGCGTCATTATCAGCGCATAATTTTTGTCTGCATGAGCGTCAATAATCATCACAAGATCACCGCTCTCAATCCATCCTATCTCATCGTGGTATGTGTTACACTGAGCGATAAAGAGCTCTCCGTTGCACACGTTCATCATTCTGCGTCTATTTGCAGGTATGACATGTTTATGTAATGAATTCCGAACGAAGACAGCACAAGAGCAAGATTGAAAGATTC